>CASFYR010000039.1 GCA_949298975.1 uncultured Bacillota bacterium
AGCCGTGATACGCGCTTTAAAAGATCGACCGAACTGTAAGAAGTCGTGTTGGACAGGTCGATGACCCGCTGCCGGCTTTCAAGTTCCAAATTATGGGCTTTAGCTTCATCAAGCGCCGCCTTGAGATCTTCTACTTCTTTGCTTAAAGTAGCAATATTCTCTTCGAATATCTGATAATCTTCTAAAACCAAATCAAGAAAACCATCAACTTCAGCGGCGGAATAGCCTTTAAAATCAACATTGAATTCTTTATTCAGTATTTCATCAACAGTTAAATTAACTTTTTCCATCATTTTTCTCCCTCAACCATTATGGCAAATAATCCTTTAAAACTCAAGATTATTGTTTTATATATGGTTATTATAAGTCATTTTCTTTAAAATTAAAAGATATATCAGCCAACAGTATCACTAGCATTTTAACTGAAGATTTAATATAATAATGAATGAACTTATGAAATATCCTAATTCTGGTAAAACTTACGAAAAGATCAGCACTCATGATACTGCAAGGCGTGGGATGTCGCTGGAACATGATATCAACATAACCTGTCAATATTATCTTGCCAACGAAAATGCTGATATTCATAAAAAGCCGACACCGATAACCATCGTTAATGTCGAATACCCCAGTCGTAACAAAGCCAAAATAACTGAAGCATATTTCAAGGTTCCCAGCACTACTGATTACAATGGTATCTATCGCGGACGCTATGTTGATTTTGAGGCTAAGGAATGCCGGTCTAAAACTTCATTCCCCTTCACCTCGATTCACGCTCATCAGATCAAACATCTAAAAAGCGTCAGCAAACATGGTGCGATAGCCTTTATCATTATCAGGATGGTGCACTATGATATGGACTATCTGATTCCTTTTAGTGATTTTATTACCTTTTTTGAAAGTACCAAACGGCGATCATTGCCGTATGATTGGATCAAAGAAAAAGGTCATGTTATCAAGCGAAGGATCATGGTCCCCTGTGATTTCATAAAAACTGTTGATGAAGTCTATTTTTAGGAGTTGAGATTAATGAGAAAAAATGAAAAACCTAAAAAACCTAAAAAACCGCTCGACAAGATAAAAGTTGCAGCAATTGTCGTTTGGTCGATTATCGGCGTCGGGTTTGTTTGCTTGATCGCCGGATTGATCTTCATGTTTACGATGTTAAGCGGCAAACCGGAAGTAAAAGCCGAAGATTTTATTTCTGATCAGTCAACCGAGATCTACGACCGCAACGGCGATATCATCGCTGAGGTCGGCTATGTTAAAAGAACCAATGTCGGTTATGAAGATTTGCCGAATGTTGTTGTTGACGCCTTTGTGGCTACGGAAGATTCGCGTTTCTTCACCCATCCCGGTTTTGACGTCGCACGTTTCAGTAAAGCTATCTTAGAAAATCTGAAATCCTTCAGCTTCTCTCAAGGCGGCAGCACTTTCACGATGCAGTTAATCAAAAATACATATTTTGTTGATGATGAAGAAGGTGTCGAAGCTACTAAAAGCATTGAACGTAAAGTACAAGAGATAGCCCTGTCTTTTGAAGTTGAAGATGTCCTTGATAAAAAGACAATCCTGGAACTTTATTTAAATAAACTAAACTTTGGCGGCGTCGGTAATATCCGCGGGATTGAAAAAGCTTCGCTTTACTATTTCGGCAAAAGCATTTCCGAAGTAAATCTGAATGAGGCGGCTTTTTTGGCCGGTGTTATTAATGCTCCGTTTGCTTATGACCCTCATAACAACATCGAATTAGCCAATGAAAGAAAGAATCAAGTTTTATATCTCATGAATTATCATGGTTATATTACAGATACTGAATACGAACTGGCTAAAAAAGTTCGGGTCGAAGATCTATTGCAGGATACTAACGGCAATACTTCTGAAGAAGGCTCCGATGAATTCCAGTATCAGGCTTACATTGACACCGTTATTCAGGAAGTCATCAACGAAACCGGACTGGATCCGGCTACCACCCCAATGAAAATCTATACCAATATGGATCCGGATGTTCAGTCTTTGATCGACGATATCCAGCGCGGCGATGTCAACGGGGCTTTCAAATTCTATGATGATCTGGAAGAAATAGCTTCAGTCGTTTTAAATAATGAAACCGGTGAAGTTATTGGTGTTCTGGGCGGCCGTAACTATGCCTCCGGCGGCGCACTCATGCTTAACCACGCCACTAATCAATATAACCAGCCGGGCTCTTCAATCAAGCCGCTGCTGGATTATACTCTGGCTTTTGAAAATCTGGGCTGGTCCACCAGTCAGACAGTTCTTGACGGACCGATCGTCATCGACGGCAGCGTCAGTGTCGTCAACTCCGAAGGTATCGGCGTCTATAATGGCGAGGTATCGGTCACATGGGCGGTAAATCATTCCAAAAATGCTCCGGCAGCCAGAACTTTACAATATGTAGTCAACAAGATGTCCAGCGCTTATGTCGTTGAATATTTAAACAACTTAGGTATTGATGCAACCCAAGATAGTTTCTCAATGCAATATGCTTTCGGTGGCGCTTCATTTAGAGTTTCTTGTCTTGAATTAGCCAGCGCCCAAAGCATGCTGTTTAACGGCGGGGTGCGGGTTGAACCACATACAGTTAAGAAAATTGAATTCTTAAACGGCAGAGAATCAATTGAAATTCAAAATGAAGAAACCGAATGCGTTTCAGCTGAAGCTGCTTTTATGACTACGGAATTACTAAAATCCAATGTCAACGGCGGATATCTCGGTCTAGGAAAACTCAGCGGTGGCGGCTACCAAGTTTACGCCAAGACCGGAACGACTGACTGGGGAACTGACGGTTTGCAATACGGTATCCCGCGAGGCGCCTCCAAAGAATCATGGCTTTTGGCTTCAACATCCGAATTTACCGTCGCTTCCTGGCGCGGTTATGAAAAAGCCATCAAAGATGAAGGAACTTATTTGAATCAGGCTCAGTTAAATGATGACCTCGATATCAAATTCACCCGCTTGATCCTTGATAAGGTCGCGGAAGTATTTGGAACTCCAGAGAGCGTTAAAGCGCCAAGCGGCGTGTCAAAAATAACTCATATCGTAAACTCTTATACTATGGAAGAATATTCCAGCAGCGAACTTGGTTCTTGTGCAAATCCGACTTATACAAGACCGATCGAAGGAATGAGCGATGAATATATTAAAACCGGATACATAAAGACTTCTGAACTGAATCGTTTAGTTGATGCAAGCTTGCCGGGAGTTGATAATATGGGCAGCGGTTTTACAGCAACTGTCAGCAGCAGTGCGGCGAATACCATTCAGATAAACTGGCCGACTTACCCTGATCAAGACGCATTAAAGATAGCTGAAAATACGATGGATATCGGAACTTATAAGGGAACTGTCGAAAAAGGCACTAAATTATTCGATTACTCGTGGATCACCGGGCCGGTTCAGTATAAGGCTGATATTTCAATCAACGGCCAATTATATCAAACCGTATCATCATCTGAAGCTGCTGCTCAAGTTCAATTAACCAACGTACCTGCCGGAACTACCGTTCAGGTATGCGGATACTACGGCTATGAAAAGGCAGATGTTAATCCGGCTAAATCCAATTCTTCATGCCAAACCATCGCTTTCAATGACGAAGAAAAGAATTATCAGGTGCCAAGTCAAACTGCCGCTTATGAGGAAGTTGACGCCTGGATGAGCAGTTATGGTTTGATTTATGAAGGAAAGAGCGAGGCTCCTACGGCACAGTATCCGGAAGGAACGATCGAGATTCGCCGCAACGGCGAAGATGTTACCGGCAAGACTCTGCGTTTAAAAGCCAGCGAACTTGCCGCCAGCAGCTGGGTGGTCATCGTACATAAAACGTCGTAATATAAAAACTCAGGAATCAATTCCTGAGTTTTTTAATGGTTTTAGCGTTCGTCTATTCCTGCTTGTCTATTCCTTGTCTTTGATAAAACCGGTAATATCAATCGCAATAGAATCACACTTGATGCCAGTCATATCCATGACATTCTTATAAATATTTTTCTGCAGCAAAGAACATACGTTGGCAATCTCGATATCTTGTTGCAGGCGAATCATTGCCGTTATTAAAAGCCGGTCATCTTTGCGCTTTACTTGTATCATATCATTTTCTTTTTTGGCCGGATATACCCCTTTGAGCTTGGCAGCCGTAATTGTCGCAATATTTTTGATCGATTCCAAACTTATCAAAGCTTCTCCCTGCTGGTGATCGGTCGCTAAATTATAATAATCAAAAGCCATAAATTAAACCTCCACCTGAATTATAGCACATTAATAACGTAATCCTTTAGGATATTTGTTTTTAAGTTCACCGTCTGAACATTTGCTGAAAGAAAAAGGGTAACCGTGATAGAATAAAGCATAATACCCATTAGGCAAATCCCAACGGTAAATACTAAGTCCCTGACGATAAGCTGAAAACTCATCATCCGTGATCTCAATAACCTTGCGGTAATGATCTTTTAAAATATTCGCCCGGTAGAAGTGATGTTCCGGGATAAAGATTTGCTTTTTCAAAGTACCGACAAATATACCATAACGTATGACATGGTCGCCAAGGTCGATCAATGGCCGCAGCGAAAGATAATACCGGTCATTAAAGCAATAAAGATAGTAATCGTCGATATCTAACTGATCGGCAATAAATTTCTTGACTAACGGCTGATCGGAGGTTTTGAGATATCTTAAAGGTTTAAAAGAGGCGGCAGATTGATGTTTGCAAAACAAAGCCATAAACTGGCCCTCGGTTTGATCAAGTGGCGTAAAACGGGCGACAGCACTGCCCCATGAATAAAAATTGGAACCATGATCCGGGAATTTGTCAATCGGCAGCAAAGACATATCCGGATGCTTAACTAAAAAATATGCCACATTATCTTCATTTTCCTCTTTGGCATAAGTACAGGTACTATAGACCATATGACCCCCGTCTTTCAGCATGGTGTAGGCATCATCCAGCAAATT
Organism: uncultured Bacillota bacterium; assembly: GCA_949298975.1. GTDB lineage: Bacteria > Bacillota_I > Bacilli_A > Erysipelotrichales > Erysipelotrichaceae > JAHHTG01. The sequence continues at coordinate 4,969 of CASFYR010000039.1, forward strand.
CTTTTGCAAAGCAGCACATTTTTGAATATTGCCAAGACCATAATTATCTAAGACCGATGGATTTTTTCTGATCATCCCTTCACCGCTGCATGGCGCATCCAGCAGAACATAATCAGCTTGTCCTTGCAATATTTCGGCTAGCGAGCTAGTATCTTTATTTGTGATAATAACGTTGCCGGCTCCGATTCTCTCAAGATTTGAAACTAAAACTGAAGCCCGTTTATAATCAAACTCATTGCTGACAAGCAAACCTTCTTCATGATCAATATTTAAAAGGTTAATACTTTTGCCACCCGGAGCACTGCACATATCGACAATCAGTTTGTTCCCTTTTGGCGCCAATACTAAAGCCGGTAGACTGGCACTTAATTCCTGAGGATAGATCAAACCTAAGTCATTGGCGATCGTTTTGCCGATCTGATCGGTATCGTAATAGTCGCAATCCGGGTTAAAACGGCTTTCCATGACCGGAAAATCCAAAAAGCTACGAATCGTATTTTTATCTGCCTTCAGCGTATTGTAATAGAGCGAACGGATGGCTTTTTGATCCAGGGTTTGGATAAAATCCTCATATCGCTCCCCCATCAACTCCTGCATCCGTTTAGAGAATAAAGCATTGACCATCTGGCAATCCCCTTGCTTTTTGTACGTCTTGTGACAGTTGTTCTTTCAGTTTGTCAAGGTTGGCAAACCTGACCACATCGCGGCATTTTTGATGAAGATATACAATGATCTTTTCGCCGTAAATGTCCTGATCAAAATCTAAAAGATAGGCTTCAATCGTCCGTTTATTGCCTTTGGCAACAGTTGGATTGGTGCCAATATTGATCATACTTTTATAATATTTTTCCTGATATTTGACATATCCCAAGTATACCCCGTTCATCGGATAAAGGATCTCGTCGGAAGTCTTGAGATTAGCGGTGGGAAAACCGATTTGCCGCCCTATTTTTTTGCCGTGCTCAACTATCCCGCTGATGTGATACATATAACCTAAAAGCTCGCCGGCCAATGCAACATCGCCGTTAATGATCGCCGTTCTGACCCGGGTCGAAGATATTTTAATTCCTTCATAATTGACCGAAGCGATTACATAAAGCGGAAAATGACCTTCAGCCGCCAAAGCCAAAGAGCGATGATCGCCCAAACCTTTATGCCCGTAATGAAAATCAAAACCGCAGATCAAAGCCTTCAGGTTCAATTTATAAAGAATATCGCTGACAAACTCATCCGCTGTTTGATTGCACAATCGCTTGTCAAAATCCAAAATGATAACCATTTGAATTCCCATCGCCTCAATAATCGCCAGCCGTTCTGCAAAAGACTGGATGTGTTTATGAATCTGGTTGGTAATGACATCTTTCGGGTCGGGACAAAAGGTGATCAATGCCGATTTGGCATTTTGCCGACGGGCTTCCAGTTTTGTTTTTTCCAGCAGAGCCTGATGTCCCTTATGCAAACCATCAAAATAACCAATGCAGGCTGCGATTGGTTCATCTATACATATTTCCTCATCTAAATTAATTCTCTTAACATCCATTAAAATAAACCTCTTAAAGAGCGGAAAACATCCCCGTCATACCGACCGTAAATGGCCAGTACCTGCCCCTGTTTCGTTATCATCACCCGATCATCGGTCATATTTTCAATCACGATCTTTTTGCCATCCATAATCGGTTTGGCATCAGCCACTTCATAGGAAAGATAGTAGCCCTTTAAAACCTCATATAAGTCATGCAAATGATAACGTCCTGCCAAAACATCAGCCAAGTCATCACAATCCTCAATACTGACTGTTCCGGCTTTAATTCGGCGAAGATAAGACAAAGTCCCGACCGTTTTTAAATCCTGCATCAAATCATCGACCAAGGTTCGAATATAAGTGCCGGATGAAACATGAGCTCTAAAACCAAACCCTTCGTGATCGGCATCAATAAGTTCAAGATCATAGATCTCAACTTCCCGCTTGGGAATAGGCACCGTTTCTCCTCTTCTTTGATAATCGTATAATTTTTTGCCGTTAACTTTGATTGCCGAAGTCATCGGCGGGATCTGAGTGATCTTTCCTTTATACTTATTCATTGTCTGAACGATGGTTTCATTGCTGATCGGTGGGATCGCTGCTGTTTTTAAAACCTTGCCCCAGATATCCAGGGTATCGGTTTGGATGCCGTATTTTGTTTTGCCCTCATATACTTTATCAAAACCAACCAGAAACTGGCTGGCTTTAGTTGCCTTATTGAGCAGGATGATCATCACCCCGCTGGCCATCGGATCAAGCGTTCCCGTATGACCGATTGAACGGGTATTAAAAACGCGGCGCAATTTATGACAGATATCAAACGAGGTCATGCCCTCGGGTTTGTTGACAAATAATACATCACTCATAGTAAAGATTATATCAAAAATAAAAAAATCTGGCGAAAAGATCGCCAGACAAAACAATTATTTTCTCAAGCCTAAACGCTTAACCAGTTCACGGTAACGATTTACATCGTTGTTTTTTAAGTAGTTTAAGAAATTTTTCCGTTTACCGACCATCTTTAAAAGACCGCGATTGGAATGGAAATCTTTTTTGTGAACTTTTAAGTGTTCTGTCAGACGGTTAATCTGATGAGTAAGCACTGCTACCTGTACTTCAACCGAACCGGTATCGCCTTCAAAGCGGGCATACTCCTTGATAATTGCTTGTTTTTCAGCTTTTGATAACATTTTTAAATCTCCTTTTATCTTTTGCCTACTTCTATTCCGAGAAAGCGGTCTGGAGATGACCGAAATCCCAGCATAAAAGCATAAATATATTATCACAATTAATCTTAGATGACAAGAATATGTTATAATCCATAGATGGAGGGATATATAATATGAAAATTGGATTTATTGGAACCGGAGTGATGGGTTCATCCATGGTAAGAAACCTTCTACGCAACGGTTATCAGGTTACCGTTTATAATCGTACAAAAGCCAAAGCCAAAGCGTTGATTAAAGATGGGGCTATACTTGCCGAAAGCATTGAAGAGCTGGCAAAAGATCAGGATTTTATCATCACTATCGTCGGTTATCCGCAAGATGTCAAGGAGTGTTACGATAAAATCATCCCCCATGCCAAGCAAGGCACTGTCCTTATTGACATGACGACATCATCGCCTAGTTTAGCGCAAAGCATCTATGAAGATGCCGAAAAACATGGTTTATTCAGTCTTGACGCCCCGGTGTCCGGCGGTGACAGCGGAGCTAAAGCCGCTACTTTGACGATCATGGTCGGCGGTGATAAAGAAGTCTATAATAAAGCGCACGCCGTTTTCGAAGCAATGGGTACGACGATCAACTACATCGGTAAAGCCGGCAGCGGTCAGCATACCAAAATGGCCAATCAAATCGCTATTGCCGCCAATATTGCCGGTGCTTTAGAAGCAATGACTTATGCAATAAGACAAGGGCTTGACATCAACGCAGTCTTAAGAGCGATCTCAAAAGGATCGGCCGCTTCCTTTCAACTTGATATGGCTTCCCAGCGGATTCTGGCCAACGACTTTAATCCCGGTTTCTTTATCAAGCATTTTATTAAAGACATGAAGATTGCACAAGAAGAAGCCAGTCGCAAAGGTCTGATATTGCCGGTATTGAATCAGGTCTTGAATGAATTTACCTATTTGCAAGAGCAAGGTTATGGCGATCTTGGCACACAGGCCATTTATTACTATTACAATCAAAAGGACCGTTAAGGTCCTTTTATTTAAGGAAATCAAGCAGCAGTTCATTGAGCAATGCCAAATTTTTAACCCTGATCCTGCCGTTTTCTTCGATCAGTTCTGCGCGATGTTTCTGATAAGGTTCATGATACACTGAACGAAAGTCACGGCCATACCTTTTTTTAAACTGTTCAAGATCAAGACCTTTGCTCATCCGCAAAGACATCATAACATTCTCAAACATCGCATCATCATCACTCAAAGGAATGGTCACAGCACGATGATTTCCATTAAGGTAATCGGTCAGACTGCGGCTGTTATCATAGCGGATCAGTCCTTCCTTCCCGCTTGCTCCCATACCAATACCATAAAAATCATCATATTCCCAATAACCGATATTATGCTTTGATTCATATCCGCTTTGAGCGTAATTTGCAACCTCATAATGATCAAAACCATAACTTTGTAAAAGTTTATCGGCCATTTCATACATATCCGCTTCAATCTCTTCATCAAGCGGCTTATAACCCCGATGAGCAAAATATGTCCCCGGTTCGATCGTCAAACTGTAAAGCGAGATATGTTTTACCCCAAGTTTCCCAACCGCTGTAAGCGAAGTTTTAAAACTATTCATTGTCTGTCCTGGCAATGAATACATCAAATCAGCGGAAATATTGTTGATACCAGCTTCTTTTATGACCGCTATCGCCTGTTTGACAGCAGCAAAATCATGATTTCTTCTTAAAAGTTTCAGTTCTTGATCAATAGCTGACTGAATGCCGATCGATATGCGATTTATTCCATAACGTCTTAAAAGGACGATCAAATCCTTAGTGACAGTCTCCGGATTTACTTCTATCGTATATTCGATCAGCTGATAACTATATGGCTGCAGCAGCATCAGCAGTTCTTCGATCTCGTCATAATGCAAACAAGACGGTGTCCCACCGCCTATATAGATCGTTTGCAGATTGCCGCCTACTTGTGTAGCCTCAATCTCATTTTTTAATTCATTAAGCCATCTTTTAACCAAAGGTCTTTGATAAACCAAATGACAGAAATCGCAATAGCCGCAAATGGTTTTACAGAAAGGTACATGGACATAAAGATGCTTAATATCCGCTTGAGCCTTTTTCATCTAAATCTTTATAATATTCATGCAGTTTACGCGAAAGGTATAAAGTAGCAAAGATATCGCTGATCCCGGTATAGACCAAACTTGCGCCGATAAAGATAAATAACAGCGAAGCCGTCTCAAACAGATTGAACATAATGATAAGACCGGCAGCAATTGACAATACCGCCAGCAAGATATAAATGAAACTATTCTTATAGCCCATCCGGTAAGCATCGATGCCATCTTGTAATTTGATAAAACCGCTGATCATAACAAATATTGCCAGAACAAAAGGAACTAAAGCTACTATCACTCCCGGATTAATAAACAAAAGCAATCCGATAGCCAGGCAGATTACTCCCGCTAAAAAATCATTACGGTATAAGCTTTCTCTTAAATCATAAATGAAATACCGGATGATGCTGGCAATACCGCCGGCCGTAAATGCAATAGCGATAATGTTGACGATCACAAAAAGCGAAGTATCAGGAAAAGCAATCAATACCACGCCTAAGATAATGGAAAAGATACTGCTGACGATCATATTCCATTTCATACTCTTTAAAAAATTCACTAAGGACCTCCTATATGACTACTTCGAGTCGTCGTCCATACTTAACACGGCCATGAAAGCCTCCTGCGGTATTTCTACACTGCCAACGGCTTTCATCCGTTTTTTTCCTTCCTTTTGTTTCTCCAGTAATTTCTTCTTCCGACTGATATCGCCGCCATAACACTTGGCCAAAACATTCTTTCGTAAAGATTTTATATTCGTACGGGCAATGATCTTGTTGTTGATCGCTGCCTGAATCGGGATCTCAAATTGCTGTTTCGGTAAAAGTTCTTTCAGTTTTACCGTGATCGCTTGTCCGCGTTTATATGCGAAATCGCGATGAACTATGATACTTAAGGCGTCAACGATATCTCCGTTTATCAAGATATCCATTTTGACAAGATCGCTGCGACGATAGCCGATAATTTCATAATCCAAGGAAGCATAGCCCTTTGAAACGCTCTTTAACCGGTCGAAATATTCAAATATAACTTCCGATAAAGGCATCTCGTAGATCAGCTGATAACGGTTATCATCGATGAAGATCATGTCTTGATACACGCCGCGCTTATTCTGGGACAACTCCATTATAGCACCTATAAAATCATTTGGTACCATTATGCTCGCCCGCACATAGGGTTCTTCAATAAAGTCGATATAGGTGTTATCCGGCATCATGCTCGGGTTATCGATCGCCAGTACAGTACCATCAGTTTTATGAACGTGATATATAACGCTTGGAGCGGTAGCGATCAGGTTCAGGTTGTATTCCCGCTCCAGTCGTTCTTCAATTACTTCCATGTGCAAAAGGCCTAAAAAACCCAAACGAAAACCAAAACCCAGAGCTTTAGATGATTCCGCTTCAAAAGTTAAAGACGAATCATTGAGCTGCAGTTTTTCCAAAGCATCCCTTAAGTCGTTGTACTTGGCGTTATCTGTCGGATACAGCCCGCAATAGACCATCGGATTCATCTTACGATAGCCGCTCAGTGGTTCATCAGCCGGTTTGAGCGCATCGGTTATCGTATCACCGACGCTGACATCCTTAATTGATTTTATTGAAGCGCAAAGATAACCGACTTCACCTGAACTTAAACAATCCTTTTTTACTTCTTTAGGATTACGAATACCCAGTTCCACTACCTCATACTCCTGTTTTGAAGCCATGAAACGAATCTTATCTCCAACCTTGACCTGGCCGTCACGGATACAGATCGAAACAACGACGCCCCGATAAGGATCATAAAAGGAATCAAAGACCAAAGCTTTAAGCGGTTGGTTTAAATCGCCTTTTGGTGCGGGCAGTTTATGAACGATATCTTCCAAAACCTTATTAACGCCCAGACCGGATTTAGCACTGATCAAAGGAATATCGCTGCAATCAAGACCGATAATGTTTTCGATTTCCTTTTTTACCTTTTGAACATCGGCATTGGGCAAATCAATTTTATTGATGACCGGCAAAATCTCAAGATTATTGTCAAGCGCCAGATATACATTGGCTAAAGTCTGGGCTTCGATCCCCTGAGCGGCATCAACTACCAAAATAGCGCCGTCGCAAGCTGCCAAAGAGCGAGATACTTCATAGCTAAAATCAACATGGCCCGGGGTATCGATCAGATGAAAAATATAGTCTTCCCCATCCTTAGCATGATAAGCCAGCTGAACGGCATTAAGCTTAATGGTTATTCCTCTTTCCCGTTCAAGATCCAAAGAATCAAGAATCTGATCCTGCATCTCTCTTAAGGTCACGGTATCCGTCATTTCTAAAATACGATCAGCTAATGTAGATTTGCCATGGTCGATATGAGCGATGATCGAAAAATTACGAATATTACTTTGTTTCATTCAATTTCCTCGCAACAAATTTTTCAAACGGTACGTTGATGAGCGCGGCCGCCAGAGTGCAAATAAAAGCCTGCGGCATGTTGGCAATAAACGATGCGGCAAAAATAGCCGGTGAACCGCTTAGGATTATATCACTGACACCATAACCAATCAGCATGAAGATACTGCCGATCGCATAGGCAATAATCCGATAGCGTACCTGCAAACGCTTAACAAAGAAAAAGATCACCACAGCTTCAATACTTTTAATAAATAAAGTAAAAATCGCATAAGAGCTATAACCGAGGAAAAGATCCGCCAAGGCACAACCTACCCCGCCGATCAAAATCAATTCGCCCCAGCCAAAAAGCGGCGAGAGAAGCATTATCAAAAGATCGCTGAGATTGATGTAACCAAAGGTACCGATCGGAATAACCACAACACAAGTTAAAACGATCATGATAGCCTCAAACAAAGCGATATAAATCAATCGTTTAAGACTCATATTTCTCATCAAACTCCTTACCGACCAAACCGCGTCCCTGTCCGTTGAAGAAATCTTTGGCTTTCATCACACTTTTGCCTTCCGGCTGAATTTCGTCAACAATAATCGAACCCCCTTGGGCCCCGATCAGAAAACCACCGTCATAAAGCCCATAAACGGTCGCTGGCGGACACAATTTCTCATCAAGCGGTCTGACTTTGTGAAACTTATATTTTTTGCCTTCCAGCATTGCATAAGCTCCGGGGTTTTTTAAAAGACCGCGGATATGGTTGTAAACATTAAGATATGGTTCGTTGAAATTAATGTATTCGTCCTCTTTTGTCAAATTATAGGCATAAGTCGCCTTGGTGTGATCCTGTTTGATCGGTTTGACCTTTCCATCAATAATGGCATCCAGATGTTCGAGCAGCATTTTTAAAGCCAGATCGCTCAGTTTAGCAAATAATGTTTCATTAGTATCATCAAAAGCGATCGGTAATCTCGCGCTGAACAAAATATCGCCCTCATCCATCTTTTCATCCATATACATCAAGGTGATCCCGGTCTCTTTTTCGCCGTTGATTATAGCGTGCTGGATCGGTGCTCCGCCGCGATAAAGCGGTAAGAGCGAGCCATGAGTATTGATGCAGCCGCAGCGCGGATAGTCCAAAATGGCCTTCGGAATGATTTGGCCATAAGCACAGGTAATGATCAATTCAGGATCCAAAGCCAAAATATCATCGTATTCCTTACGGATTCTTTTAGGAGTAAAAACCGGAACATGGTGATCCAAAGCTACCCTTTTAACAGCGGATGGAGTAAGGGTTTGTCTTCGTCCCACTTTTTTATCCATCTGGGTAACAACACCGATAATGTTATAGCCTTCTTTAATCAATCCCGTCAAAACATTGGCGGCAAAGTCAGGCGTTCCCATAAAAATAATTCTTGTATCTTTCATATAACCAAGATTATATCACATTGAGTGATGTTTTTCGTCAATCATTCTTTATTGCCTTTTTTAAAATTCCCTCAAAACAAAGATAAAACATCACAGTATTTATAAGAATAAAAATAAATTGCTTTTTTAGTATGAGTTTGCTATAATTTACTAGCGTAAAAAAGGAGGAACTATGGCAAATATCAAATCTCAGAAAAAAAGAGCACTTACCAATGTTAAGAAAAACCTTCAGAATACCGCTGAAAAAAGTCGTTTGAAAACTGCTATCAAGAAAGTATTGAAAGCCGTAGAAGCAAACAACAAGGAAGAAGCAGTATTGGCTTATAATGAATGTAATGCTCTTTTAGACAAGGCTGTCAGCGAGCATATCAAACATAAGAATTATGCTGCCAGACAAAAATCTCGTCTTTTAAAAGCAGTTAATGCGATCAAATAATAAAACCCCGTTTGGGGTTTATTTTTTTGCCAGTTCTTCTTTGATCATTATCAGCAGTTTTGAGCGGTCGTCATCTTTTTTTGCCTTAAGTTCAATTTCAGCCAGCTTATCTGCCATCTGCTGCAAATAGTCATAGAAAGAAGGTTCACGTTTTTTTAAAAGGATCGGACCTAAAGCGATTTCTTTAGCTGTATATCTTTCGTGGTAAATGGTATTGAAGACGATGATCGGATAATAAAAACCATCATAAATAATCGTTTCATCAATTATTGAATAATTGCTATCCGAAAGATACGAACGGAATTGATCGGTATTACGGTTCAGCTGAACAATGATTCTTTTGAATTGCTTTAAATCAGCATTTTGCAGAATCTCGATGGCAGTATTGACTCCCATCCCGGCAATAACCACCGTATCGACATCCGGAGTTACTTTTTCCAATCCTTCGCTTAGAAGCGGGATCACTAAATCATTAAGCTTTAATCGATTGATATTATTTATAGCGCTTTGTAAAGGGCCGGGTTTGTTATCGCCGGCATAGGCTCTTTTTATCAGCCCTTTTTGAGCCAAATAGCAAGGCAGAAGCGCATGATCGCTGCCAACATCAAAGACAACACTGCCCGGTATAATCAGATCGGCGATTGTTCTTAAGCGTTTGGACAGCATCAATTCTTATCGTCCATGAATTCTTTCAGCCGCTTGGATTTAGTCGGATTTTTTAGCTTGCGCAAAGCTTTGGCTTCGATCTGCCGGATCCGTTCCCGTGTAACGTCAAATTCACGGCCAACTTCCTCCAGTGTCCGCGTACGTCCGTCTTCCAGACCAAAGCGCAGACGCAATACCTTTTCTTCCCGTTCGGTCAGCGTTTTAAGGACCAGATCGATCTCATCTCTTAATAGTTGATTATTAGCGTACTGATCAGGCGATAGAGCGTCTTTGTCTTCAATAAAGTCGCCCAGATGCGAATCGTCTTCTTCCCCGATCGGTGTTTCCAGCGATACCGGATCTAAGGCGATCTTTTGGATCTCTCTGACTTTATCCGCCGAAAGATTGCCCATTTTTTCGGCAATTTCTTCAGCACTTGGATCACGGCCTAATTCCTGTACCAACTGGCGCTGGATCCGGGTCATCTTATTGATAGTTTCGACCATGTGAACCGGGATACGGATCGTGCGGGCTTGATCGGCAATAGCTCTGGTTATCGCCTGACGAATCCACCAGGTAGCATAGGTGGAAAACTTAAATCCTTTGCGGTAATCAAATTTTTCCACTGCTTTAATAAGACCCATATTCCCCTCCTGGATCAGATCCAGAAACAACATGCCGCGGCCGGTATATTTTTTGGCGATAGATACCACCAAACGCAAATTAGCCGATATCAGAACTTTTTTCGCTTCTTCATCACCGTTTTCAATCCTTTTGGCAATTTCGATCTCATCTTCCGGCTTTAATAGCTCAACCCGGCCAATTTCTTTTAAATACATTTTTACCGGATCATTGACTTTAGAATAAGTAAGAGCCGCATCGCTTAAAAGACTGAGGTCAGTATCCGGAATATCAAGATCTTCACTGTCGTCATCTACCGTTTCTTCGCTTAAAAAGTCGTCAGAAACCAAATTAAAAGCTTCGACATCTTCCTCTTCGGTCATTTCGATATTTTCATCGGCCAGCCAGTCATAAAACTCCTCAACATCAGTGTCGTTAGTGTCAAACTTGTCTAAAGCGCTGATAACATCCTTTTGTTTAAGCTCGCCACAGGTGTCAAAAACGCGGCGGCATTCACTTTTAAGATCTTCTAAGGACTTGATCGCTTTCAGATTGATTTCTATCTTCGGTTCATTTTTCTTTTCGGACATTTTTATTTCCCCCTAACTCTTTAGCTAAACGCGAATACTCTTGCAAATATTCAGTCATTTTTGTTTTGTTGGCATATTCGTTGTTTTTGATAAGACCGCTGAGTTCTTCAAAACGGGCTTTCTTGATTTCAGTCTTGACTTTATCAATGGCTCCCATCAATATATCTATATTATACTCATCCGGCAGCAATTCATACATACTTAGATCCAATAATCTTTTCTTGATTTCCTCATTATCGCTATTGTCGATAATCCTGGCAATCGATGTTGACTGATAATGGCGATAATCATCAAGGATCAGTGAAGCAATCAGATCGTTTTGCGGATTCAAAAGACAGCCGATATCATGACGATAAATATCTGCCGCCTGTTTAGAAAGCAGCATTTGCGACAATATAGTATATTCCGCCTTTTCCAAGCCATTTAAATTCAACGATGTCTCTTTGATCTGTTTATTTTTCTTTATGGTTTTATACTCTTCTTTAGGTGCATAACGGGAAAGACCGGTTACATCCTTCAAGGCGACAAACATATTATCCCGATCATATTTATCAGTCATCTTAATGATCATCTCGCTCAACCGCATATTATATGCTTTTTTGTTAGCATAGTTATTGAGCGGGTAAACCGTCTTGTAGTATTCAAAGGCAAATTCAATACCGGTCAGCTCGTGCTGGCTGAAACTGACGAGATCATTTTTATCGCCTCGATTTAATATCTCATCCGGATCCAAACCGGAGCGATTAACAATAACATAAGGTTCGATCCCCTCGTTCAGACACAGATCAACCGCTTTGATCGTTGCGGCCTGACCGGCTTTATCCCCATCATAACAAAAAACGATATGTTTGTTCAAACCGGCAATTATCTTCAGTTGTTTTTGCGTCATGGCGGTACCTAGAGTACAAACGGCATATTCAATATCCGCTCTTTTAAAAGCAATTACATCCATAACTCCTTCACAGACAATTACCCTGCCCGCTTTTTTGGCAGCCTCTTTGGCCCGATGATAATTATAGACAATATCTCCCTTGCTATAAAGAGGGGTCGTCGTCGTATTGATGTATTTCGCCTGATTATCTTTATTCATCGTCCGGGCGGTAAAACCGACGGGATTGCCGTTTTGGTCGTGGATCGCATAAATGATCCGATCAAAGAAAACATCTCGCATCTGGCCATAATTATCTTCTCTGGCAACATTGACCTTAATCATATCTTCATCTTGGAATTTTTTTGAAGCCAGAAATTTATACATCACATCACCGGGCGGATTATAGCCGACATCGAAATAATCACAAAGATCATCGGTTATTCCTCTTTTTTGCAGATAATCGCGGGCCAAAGCGCCGGCCTTGGTATTTAAAACATAACGGCCAAAACTGATCGCTTCATCAAGCAGATCGTAATACGGCTTAAAAGGCGAAACTGTTTTTGGTGTTTCTTTGATATCGATGGGTAAAGGTTCGCCAATAATTTCAGCAACTTCCCGGACAGCTTCCAAAAAAGAACACTTTTTATAATGCATTACGAAAGTAAAGACATTCCCGCCATCACCGCAGACAAAGCATTTATAGATCTTTTTATCTTCAGCAATCGACAAACTCGGATCATGATCATCATGAAAAGGACATACTGCCGTATATCCTCTGCCTTTTTTAATGATGGGGATGTAATGGCCGATTACTTCGGAGATACTGGCCTTATCCCGGATATTATTGATAATATCTTCGCTGATTCTCATTAAAAAATTAATCTTTCCTTGATGTATTCCTTTACTTCTGTAATTTTAATACGTTTTTGTTCCATGGTGTCGCGTTCTCTGATCGTAACACAGCCGTCTTCTAGTGAATCGAAGTCATAAGTCAGACAGAATGGAGTACCAATCGCGTCATTGCGGCGATATCTTTTACCGACGGTTCCGGCTTCATCGAATTCACAATGAAATTCCGAAGTCAGATCCTGATAGATTTTATATGCCGGCTCAGACAATTTCTTAACCAACGGACAAACACAAACCTTAATCGGCGCCAATGCAGGATGCAGATGCATGACGATTCTGCTGTCGCCATTGGCTAAGGTTTCGTTATCATAAGCGTCGCATACTGCCATCAAGAACAACCGTTCAACTCCTACCGAAGGTTCGATGCAATATGGAACATAAGTATCATTGTTAGAAGGATCGCGATAGATCAGTTTTTCGCCGGAATATTTCATGTGCTGGCTTAAATCATAATCGGTCCGGTCAGCAATGCCCCATACTTCGCCCCAATCGGTAAATGGGAATGCGTATTCAATATCGCTGGTTGCTTTGGAATAGAATGACAGTTCTTCTTTTTCGTGCGGACGAAGACGGATATTTTCCTCTTTGATGCCCATCCGTCTGACAAAATCCAGACACTTGTCCACCCAGTAAGCAAACCATTTTTCATCTTCACCCGGTTTCGTAAAAAACTCAAGTTCCATTTGTTCAAACTCTCGAACCCGGAAGATAAAATTACCCGGTGTGATCTCGTTGCGGAAAGACTTGCCGATCTGACCAATACCGAAAGGTAATTTTTTACGAGATGTACGCAAAACATTGTTAAAATTGACAAAAATGCCTTGAGCGGTTTCCGGTCTTAGATAAACGACCGATTTAGCATCTTCAAGCGTCCCGATAAAAGTTTTAAACATCAAATTGAAAGGCCGAGCATTGGTAAAATCATGCTTACCACACTTGGGGCAGGCAACCTTGTTGTCGCTTATCATCTGATCCATTTCTTCCGGTGTCTTGCCCTCGGCACTAAGGCCGGTCGCTTCTTCGATCAGCTGATCGGCTCTGAAGCGTGATTTACAAGATCGGCAATCGACCATCGAATCGCTGAAACCCTTTAGATGACCGGATGCTTCCCAAGTTTTGGGATTCATCAAAATTGCCGAATCAATTCCGACATTATATGGTGATTTTTCAATAAATTCATTCCACCATAAATCTTTGATATTCTTTTTAAGATATGAACCAAGGATACCAAAATCCCAGGAGTTAGAAAGACCGCCGTAGATCTCAGAACCCTGATATACATATCCGCTTGATTTTAAATGACTGACTATTTCTTCAAAATTATTCTTGCTCATCTTATTTCTCCTAAACACACCAATTATACTATTAATTCCTTATAATTGAAATAAAGACTTAAAGAAATCGTATGATCTCAGCTTCAGATCGGCGTGATGAAAAAAGAAATCGGCTAACAGGAACAAATCAGTCTGATCATATCCGATCTTATCCATCTCGTCCAAATAATCCCAAGGCACTTTATGGGCTAAGCGAAACTTTTTTAAACGCATCGGATCGATCTTATTCAGACTGAGACCATGTTTAGCGCACAAAAACCCGCCGTCGCGGATAGAGATCGTAACAACCCTGGGATCATGGCATATAGCGCAGCCATCGACCATCGGCGCTATTCCGGCCCTTTCAGCCACATGAGCGATATAAACGGCAATAACAGCTTCAAGACGACCGGTAAGACTGTGCTCAAACGCCTGATAGATATCTTCATACTGGCTTTTCAGATTATCATAACTGTCATAAGTCATAAGAGCTATATCGCTTAACAGTTGTAAACCGCTCAGCTGTTTAAGATCTTCCTTGCGGTAATAGTTTTTAATAAGGGCGGCGCTTTGCATGACGGCCATTTCTTTGCCTTCTCTGTGATCAAAAATAAACTCATCCAAACAAAAAGGCATGACACTGTAAGCTTTTTTACTGCTATATTTTTTTACACCTCGGGCAATCAGACTGTATCGGCCATGATCTTTTAAGAAGACCTGAGCCAAGGCATCATTTTCCCGATAATCACTCAAAGACAGAATAATTCCCTGATCTTTAGCGATCATATTTATCTCCGGTATAATAACCCAGATCAAACAAACGGGAAGTCTTGTTCATCCACTCCTCTTCGACCCGGACAAATAAAGACAAATTAACTTTGGTTCCTAAAAGCTGGGCGATGTCCTTAGCTGATGCCTGATTGATCTTTTTTAACATTTTACCGTCTTTGCCGATAATGATCCCTTTATGAGAATCGCGGTCGCAGACAATAGTTGCCTCAATCGAAGTTTTATTTCCCTTGGTATTGATGGAATCAATCCGGCAGGCGGCAAGATGCGGTATCTCTTTATCAAGGCATAACAGCAATTTTTCCCGAATGATTTCGGCAATCTGAAAATCGCGCGAAACATTCGTTGTATAATCCGCTGGATAAAAAGCCCTGTCATCATGAAAATAGCCGATCGTTGTCTTTAACAACTCGTTTAAATTATCGCTGTTGGCAGCGCTGATCGGTACTATCTCCTTAAAATCATAATTTCTGGCCGCAAAATCAATCCGTTTGATCAACTGTTCCTTATTTATCAGATCGATCTTGTTCAAAAGCAAAAAGACCGGGATCCGATATGAGAAAAGCTGCTTCAGAATCTGCTGATCTTCATCATTCAATCCTTTTTTAGCATCGGCAATATAGTAAATGACATCGACTCCCTCCGCCTGATTCATCGCTTCCTTATTCATATAAGTGCCAAGTGCCGTAGCGGCTTTATGAATGCCTGGGGTATCGGCAAAAACGATCTGCCTATCATCATCATTTAAAACTCCGATAATCGCATTGCGCGTCGTTTGCGCTTTCGGAGAAGTAATGGCTATTTTTTGCCCCAATAAACGATTAAGTAAAGTTGATTTTCCGGCATTAGGCTTGCCGATGATTGCTACAAAACCGCTTTTCACCGTAAGTCCTCTTGACCAAATGAATAAGGCAATAATTCGGTAATATTGGTAATCATTTTATCTTTACCGTTAGACAGGATGACCGGAGTTGATGGCAGCAACAATTCTGACAGTACCTGGCGACAGATGCCGCATGGGGTACCGATCCTCTTCCCGTCCGACACAATCGCAATAGCGGCGATATCTTCTTTGCGGTAACCATTGGCATAAGCACTGAAAACGGCCGTTCTTTCAGCGCAATTCGTTGCACCATAGGACGCATTTTCAATATTGGCTCCTTTAAATGTCACTCCGTCAGTACAAAGGACACAAGCCCCGACATGATAGTTTGAATATGGGGCATAAGCATTATCCATGGCGGCAAACGCCTCCTTTAACAATTCCTGATATTCCATTTATCCTCCTATTTTGTGAATCAGCACTATAAGACCCGCAACAAAAGCGACAAGACAGACAAAAAGCACCGCTCCGGCCGCAAGATCTTTGATTCTGCCGATCTTTTCATCATATTTTGGCTGAATGTAATCACACATCATTTCAATTGCGGTATTGATCATTTCTGCTGAAATAACCATCCCGATACAGATGGTAAAAATCAGCCATTCAAAGTAATCGAGATTTAAAATAAATCCTCCGGCAATAACTAATACCGCCAAAATGATCTGAACCAACACCGAACGATGGCCTAAAGCTAAAAAAAGACCACGGAACGCTACTTTAAATCTATTCATCGCAACCTACCGATGATCTGTTTTTGTTTTTCGATCATGATCCTTTCATCTTCCGTCTTCATGTGATCATAGCCTAAACAATGCAATAAGCCATGAACGAAAAGAAAAACAAATTCTCTTTTAACCGAATGACCGTATTCGGCAGCCTGCGATCTCACTCTTGCCTCATTAATAAAGATGTCACCCAGATAAACCGCATCGTCTTCCTTGATCTCGATACTGTTATCGCCGTCGATCTCCGCAAAGGAAATGACGTCGGTCTCTTTATCAAGATGGCGATATTCACAATTGATCTTCTGAATGGTCGCAGCATCTACTATGATCAATGACAGTTCATAGTTATCCTTCAAAGCCAGAACTTTAAACGCTTTACGGTAATAATACCGGATCGAAGGATAATACGCTTGCAGGTCACTGCAATCCGTCTCATTTATAATATTACATTTCATAGCCTCATTATACACTATAAGCGGGATAAATCCCGCTTATAAATTAATAATTGACTTTTAATACTTCAAAGTAAGCTCTGGCATGATGGCATACCGGGCATTCGCTCGGAGCGCTCTTGCCGACATGGACATGACCGCAATTGCGGCAAACCCAAGTAACTTCTTCCTCTTTATCGAAGACTGAATTATTTTCAATATTAGCCAATAATTTCAGATAGCGTTCTTCGTGATGCTTTTCAATAGCAGCAACCCCTTCCATCTGTGCGGCAATCTCATCAAAGCCTTCTTCCTTGGCCTCTTCAGCCATTTTCTTATACATATCGGTCCACTCATAGTTCTCGCCGCTGGCTGCGTCTTTTAAGTTTTCCATTGTTGTCGGAACCTTACCGCCGTGTAAAGCCTTGAACCATAATTCTGCATGTTCTTTTTCATTGGCGGCAGTGTCAGTGAAAATCTGAGCGATCTGCTCATAACCTTCCTTTTTAGCTTTAGAAGCATAGAAAGTATATTTATTGCGGGCTTGTGATTCACCGGCAAAAGCTTCTAATAGATTTTTCTCGGTCTTGGTACCTTTAAGTTCTTTCATTTTTCCTCCTTCTTTCTCAGGAATTTGGCTCTTTTGATCCTATAATCAAATATGAACCTCATTCTTGATTCGTCTGCCCATATTGTACCATCTAATTCAGAAAATATAAACCTGTTTATAATGATATTTTTAGGTGCCGGAATGTTTTTTGGAGCCGCTTGGAAGATTGCGGTCAGCGACTTGATCGACCGGGACATCTACACTTTTGATCTTATCGTTCTTTTGGTTGGTCTGTTGATTATCCGCAGATCCGAATTCCATCTTTTCAATTATATCGTCATCTCACTTTTGGCAATCTTTGTTCATTATAAAATGATCGGCGAGGGAGATATTTGGCTATTGGGGATAAACGCTCTGTTCCTGTCACCGCATCAATTGATATTTATGCTTTTTACCGCCGCGTTATTCAGCTGGTTTTATTCCCTGATATTCAATGATAAATATATTCCTTTCGGATCATTTATTCTCCTTGGGTTTTTTGCGCAAATGCTGCTCTGACATAGAATTTAGAACTTGCTCCGTATTCTGATTCCGCCCCGCAGATAAATCCATGAGCGTCAATAATCTTTTTGGCAAGTGAAAGGCCAATGCCGCTGCCAAGCAACTGCCGCTTATGTTCGCGGTCAACTTTATAATAACGATCCCACACCCTGTCAAGATCTTCCGCTTTGATGCCCTCACCGTTGTCAATAACGCCGAATTCTACCTGATCATCGTCTATCTTGGAATACAAAGTAATTACAGGTTCATCTTTATCGTTATAATTGATTGCGTTATTAATAAAATTATAAAGTACCTGTTTCAGTCGTTTTTCATCGGCTTCGATAATTACATCTTCATCCAGATCAAGCACGAACTGACAATGCTGCAGATTCAAATAGCGGGAGTATTGATTATATACATTCTGCATCAAGTCATTAAGAGCGATGCTGCTCTTATTTAATTTCAACCGGCCAAGCTCGGCTTTGGAAAGATCGAGCAGATCGTCGACCAAACTGGAAAGACGTTTAGCTTCATCGATGATAACCTTTAGATTCTCATCATTCTTTTCTTCATCAAAATCGATCATCATCTCGCCATATCCGGCAATCATCGTCAAAGGAGTCCGCAGATCATGAGATACATTAGACAGCAGTTCTTTTCTGGTTCTTTCCGCTTCATTGATCTTATCGCAAGAGTCAATCAGCGTCTGATTGAGTTCCTGACACTCACTGATCAGCGTTTTAACATTTTTGCCGCAATAATTGCCGTCAGGCAAATGTTTGGCCTCGGCAATCATCAAATTGAATGGCTTGACGACAAAACGGCCAATAAAATAGCCAAGGATTAAGGTAGCGATGATTACGATTACCGAAACCACTACTAATTGATTGCGAATTGTGGCAATAGTCGGATTCAGGGGCGCCACGATTGAAGAAACCAGAATCATGCTGACAAAATCGCCGTCATCGACAATCCGAGCCGTTATATATAAATCTTCGATTCGCGTGTTATCTCTTTTAAGCACATAATTCTCAAAAAGCATCTGCGACCCATTCTGCAGCGTTTCGTTATAGATCTGGCTTATCTGGTTAGTATTCAGATATTTCAAGGCACAGGCCGATCCATCGGTACGATAACCGGTAATGGCGGTATTTCGGCTAATGACCCTGACGCATACTTCGTTGGATAAGCTGGCATTTTCCGCCGCTTCCACAAGATTGTCATTAATCAGACCGTTATAGATTTCCGTCTCGACCGCCCGCATTTCGCTGATTTTGCTGGCCTTATAAAAATCATCGAGATAATTAAGCTGAAAGATGTAGATAAAGCCTAAGACAGCGATGACGAAAACTACCATAAAAGATATGATAATATGTTTGATCTTATAGGTCTTTTTCAAAACGATAACCTACCCCTCTGATCGTTGTAATATATTTGGCATAATCTCCTAAAGACTTCCGCAAAAGTTTAACATGAGTATCAAGGGTGCGGTCATCTTTAAAATAATCGTAGCCCCATACCTTTTCTAGGATGCTTTCTCTGGTCAAGGCGATGCCGCGGTTTTCCGCAAGATAAAGCAAGAGATCATATTCTTTAAGCGACAGCGGTATCGGTTTGCCGTCAATAGTTACCTGATGAGCGGTTTTATTGATCAAAAGGGTTCCGATCGCAATTATTTCGCTGTCTCCCCCTTTGCTTCTCCGCAGTATCGCTTTGATTCGCCGCATCAGTTCGTTGACGGAAAAAGGTTTGGCCACATAATCATCGGCCCCAAGATCGAACCCATAGATACGGTTATACTCTTCGTTTAACGCAGTCAAAAAGATGACCGGTATATCTTTGGTCTGACTTATCTTCTGATAGGCTATAAAACCGTCCATCATCGGCATCATGACATCCATAATAATGAAATCGATATCTTCCTTAAGGGCGATATCGACCGCTTCAAGACCGTTTTTCGCTTCCAGAACCTCGTAGCCTTCTCTTAAAGCATATTTTCGGACTAATTTGCGGATCATTTCTTCATCATCCACGATCAATAATCTAATTCCCATGTTGTTATTTTATCCTTAGTATGTGTATTGTATGTGAATTAATCCCATAAGAAAAGGATCTTTAGCCAATACTAAAGATCCAGCACTTTCTTAACCAATTCATCCAGATAATGCTCATCGCACGCTTCAATTCTGCCGCTGTCAGCCAAAGCGGACAAGTTGGTATCTAAAGGTATTTTGGCCAATACTTCCAACTGGTACTTATCGGCGATGGCAGCAGTATCGCTGGCTGGATATATATCGATCAATCTGCCGCAATCCGGACATTTGACGCTAGCCATATTTTCTACAAGACCGATGATATGCGAATTGGTCTTCAAAGCCATGACAATGGCTTTTGAAACGACCATAGAAATCAATTTTGATGCACTGGTAACCATTACCAATCCGTCTAACGGAATATCCTGCAAAACTGACAACGCAACATCGCTGGTACCGGGCGGCATATCGATGATCAGATAATCGAGATCTTCCCAATAGACATCAGTATAGAACTGATTGACCATGCCGGAGACGATCGGTCCGCGCCATAATACCGGGGTATCCTCGCTTTCCAGCATACTGTTGACCGAAACAATCTTAATGCCGTATCTGCTGCTGGTTAACGGATAAATACCGCCTTCATCGCCATACGCTTCACCCGTAACCCCGAAAATCCGCGGGATGCTGGGACCGGTAATATCGGCATCCATGATTCCTACCTTTTTACCCAGTTTAGCCAAAGAAACGGCTAAAAGTGAAGATACCATCGATTTTCCTACACCGCCTTTGCCGCTTAAAACCCCGATAATCTTACCGATCGAAGTGGTTGGCAACGGTTCTTTTTTTACATGCTGGTTTTCACTGCAGCTTTGCGCGCAACTGCTGCAATCGTGATTACAATTCTCTGCCATCACTATTTCCTCCTTGAACATAATAACATATCTTTTGCACTTATAAATTATATAACAAAACCACATAATATTCATGTATAATAATGCATGGTTAAGGAGTGATTTAAAATGTCAGGATTTGTAGTTGTCGGAACCCAATGGGGCGATGAAGGAAAAGGCAAGATCGTTGATGTCTTGGCTTCCAAAATGGATTATGTCGTCAGGTTTCAAGGCGGCAACAACGCCGGTCATACCGTGGTTGTAAATGGCAAAAAAACCATATTGCATCTTTTGCCTTCCGGAATCTTATCTAAAAATGCAATATGCATCATAGGTCCGGGGGTCGTCGTTGATCCTTTTGTCTTGCTCGATGAAATCAGATTGTTAAAAGAAAACGGGATGACCATCGATCATCTGCGTATTTCTGATAGGGCTCATCTGATCATGCCCTATCACATCAAATTAGATGAATTGCAGGAAAAAAGCCTGGCCGCCAATAAGATTGGCACCACCAAACGAGGAATAGGACCGTGCTATGCCGACAAATACACCAGAATCGGTCTAAGGGTCGGCGACCTTAAAGAGTTTGATTATTTCAAAGAAAGACTGGCTCAGGTCTTAAAGATCAAAAATGAAATAATTACAAAGGTATATAACGAAAAACCGTTTGATTTTGATGAACTGGTAGAAAAATTTGCTTATGTCAAAAACCAACTGGAACTAATGATCGTCAATGCAACCGATATGATCAATATTGCTTTGGCTGAAAAGAAAGATGTTCTGTTTGAAGGAGCGCAAGCCAATATGCTGGATATCGATTACGGTTCCTATCCGTATGTTACATCATCATCCCCGACCTCCGGCGGAGTTGTCAGCGGGGCTGGAGTATCGCCAAGATTCCTTAAAAACATTATCGGTGTCGTTAAAGCTTATTCGACAAGAGTAGGAGAAGGTCCTTTCGTCAGCGAACAACTAAACGAAGACGGTGATATGCTGCGGGAGGTCGGCGGTGAATATGGCGCTACGACCGGACGGCCGAGAAGATGCGGCTGGCTTGATTTGGTTGTCGTTAAACAGGCTTGTATGATCAACGGTTTGACCGACATCGTTTTGACTAAAATTGATGTCCTTTCCAAATTTGATAAGATCCCTGTTTGTGTTGGTTATGAATTTGACGGTAAAGAAATTTATTCCCTGCCTTCAACGATCAGCGAATGCAACCGTTTAAAGCCAATTTATAAGTATTTTGATGGCTGGAAAGAAGATATCAGCCGTATCCGCAGTTATGATGAACTGCCGCTTAACTGCAAAAAATATATTGAATTTATTGAAAAATATACCAATACCCGCATTTCTTTGATTTCGGTCGGACCGGATCGGGAGAATAATATCATAACTCATCCACTGGTTGCTTAAAAGAAGATTCCGATATTAAATCGGAATCTTTATTTTTTCAGATTATCAAACATCTCCTTCATCGTTGGATTTCTGTAAGTCAATTTTTTGATCGTCAGATCTTCGACTTTATTGTTGGCTAAACGCAGATTATTTTCTGATGACTGCAGGGCCTTTTTGATCTTTTCCAAATGCTGGATCGATTTGTCGATCTCTTCGATGGCCTCGTTAAATCTTTTGGCAGCTAAACTGTAATTGCGGCCGAACGCCTCTTTAAAATTATTCATATTTTCTTCAAAGCGAGTGATATCAAGATTCTGTTCTTTAATGATGGCCAGTTCTTTGCGGTAATCCAGACTTTTTAAAGCGGCATTGCGCAGAATGGTGATCAAAGAAATAAAGAACTGCGGCCGGATGACATACATCTTCTCATACCGGTAAGAAACATCGACAATTCCGGAATTGTAAAGATCGTTGTCACTTTCCAGCAAAGTTACCAGCACGGCATATTCGCAGCCTTTTTCACGACGGTCTTTATCCAGTTCCTTAAAGAAATCCTCGTTTTTATGTTTGCTGGCCGTCTGATCCTGTTCGTTTTTCATTTCAAACATAATTGATACGACCTCTTGTCCATCGACGATCTCCCGATAAATATAGTCGCCCTTCGATCCGTTTTTACTGTCGTTGTCTTTTTCAAAATATGAATTTTGAAAGCCGGTGGCCCGCAGTTTATTAAACTCGTTCTCGCAATACCTTTCAAGACTTTCTCCGACCATTTTAGTCGATAATTTCAATTTATAATCCTTATAGTAAGCAATCTGCTCGTCCTTGAGTTTCAGTTGATCTTCATACCGCTCTTTAATATTTTTCTCGCTGATGATCTTCTCATTATTCAAAGCGTTAAGCTTATTCTCCAAGCGGATCCGCTCTTCCTTGGCTTCACTGGCCTTTTGATCGTTATTCAATTTCAGATCATTCAGCTCTCTCAAATGTTTTTCCTTTAAAAGATCGATCTCATTTTTGACATTCAGCAATTCCTTCTCTTTTTCGTTGAGAGCATTACTGATAGCCAATGACTGCTGATTGCTCAGGGTGGTCAATTCCGTCTGCAGTTTAGTGATCTCTATCTCTTTTTTTGTCAGTTGATCTTTTAATGTAAGTTCGCTTTGTCTTTTAAGATCGTTGATCTCCAGTTCTTTTTGTATTTTCATCGTCTTGAAGCGATCGTCAAGTTCTCTTTTAAACTCCTCGTTTCGAATCTGCGCGACAATTTCATTATAGCTGTTTTCATCTACTTTAAATACCGTATGACAGTTAGGGCATTTTATCTCGTACATAATTTATTCTCCTTTTATCTCTATACTGATTATATCGGTAATTTTAATAATATTCTTACCGATTTTAATCGTTTTATAAACCTCATCAACCATCGTTATCCGGCCTTGTATACTGTGATAACTGTCGATATGATAATAAGTGATCTTAACGATATTTCCTTTTTTAAGTTTCATCAATTCCTGATTGATGGCGTTAGCGTCATCTTCCGAAAGAAAACGGCGTTCCTCTTTCCATCTTTCGCCCTCTTCCAATAATTTTCTAAAACCATTAAGGGCGTCAAAGGCCTTGAAAATTTGTGCATTATTCCCCATTATGTCCTCCGATCAATTGATTGCGGCTGCGGGTCGTCGCTTTAGGCATCAGATCCATCGCTTTAAGAACAGCGTTTTTACCATATTTCCGCTTAATGGCAACCAGGGCTCTTTGAGCCTTTTGATCCTTGTGAGCCTGATCCTGATCTTTAAACAGATCATAAAATTCATATTTTTCATCTTTTAGATTACCGAATGAAATTCCGAGCTGTCTTATCGGATGATGCCGGCTGACATATTTTTCGTACAACAGAGTAAATTCCGCCATCAGGATCCGGAAAGAATTGGTGGTCGAAGTTATCTTGCAGGAAGCATTGACCGCTTTGATAATATCTTTGGAATAGCGGATAGTTAAAGATAAGTGATCAGTAACGACCCGCCGCTCGCTCAAAGTCAAGACATTTAGTTCGACCATTTCTTTTAAGACCAGATAGGCGTCGTCAAAGTTATAATCTTCAAAAAGAATCTGTGAATTGGTGATAGAAGTCGACTTAGGTACATGATCTTTGATCTCTTGAATAGTTGCCCGATCAATACCGCGGGCATGATCGATAAGATAAGCGGCATTGACACCGAAGGTTCGGTACAATAAGCGCTCATCAGCTAAAGCCACGTCCTTCAAATTGTACAACCCTATCTTGTTTAAGCGTTTTTGAGTGCCTTTGCCGATCATCCAAAAATCAGTCAGTGGTTCGTGGGTCCACATCTCCTTGCGGAACAGTTCTTCGTTCAAATAGCCAATATTGTCTTTAGTTCGTTTGGCCATGATATCAAGTGCCACTTTGGCCAAAAAAAGATTGGTCCCGATACCAGTCGATGCCGTTATCCCGGTTGAATGCAAGATGTCTTTAGTTACCATACGGGCGATATCTTTGGCTTGTTTTTGATAAAAGGAAAGATAAGGGGTGATATCGATAAAAGATTCATCGATCGAATAAACATAAATATCATCACTGGCAAAATACTTTAAAAAGATCTCGTGAATGCGCACCGAATATTCCATATAAAGCCTCATCCGCGGTTTAGCCTTGATATAGTTGATGCCATAAGGAATCTCAAAAACCCGGCAACGATTCTTAACTCCCAGTTTTTTCATGTGCGGAGTGATCGCTAAGGTGATAGCTCCCGGGCCGCGGGCAGCATCAGTAACAGCCAAATTGACTTTGAAGGGGTCAAGTCCCCTCTCCACACATTCCACCGAGGCATAAAAAGATTTCAGATCAATGCATAAATAGACTTTTTCACTCATATTCTACCTTCGTACTCCTATTTTAGCGCAAGCGAGCGATAAGTTCAATCAATTATGCAACAATTATGCAACATAAATAAAATATCAGTTTATTATTTTCATAAATATTGCATAAATCCGGCTTTAAGTTTATAATTTAGATGATGTTATTAAAGGATCTGATCAAAGAATATAAAGGCCGCACCGGTCTTAATAATGAAGCAATCGCCAAAATGGTCGGTGTCTCCCGTTCGACTGTCGGCCGCTGGCTGAGCGGTGATATCACTAACCTGCAGTTAGAAACTACTCGGCGTTTGAATGAAGTTTTAGGGATCGATATTGATAAAATGATGAGCGATCACACTTTCGCCCGGCAAAAACCGCTTTTAGGTGAGGTCAAAGCCGGATATGACCGCTATCTTGACAATAATATTCAGGGTTATATCGAAGTAAATGAGGAAGACGATGTTCGCGGCGATTATTTTTTAAGGGTCAAGGGAGATTCGATGGATCTGGCCCGGATCCACGACGGCGACATTGTCTTTATCAAAAGCTGCGATCATCTTCGATCCGGCAGTATCGGCATCGTTATGGTCGGTGAAGAAGTAACGATTAAACGCGTGATCATCAAAGATGACCTGCTGATACTGGAAGCTGCCAATCCCGCTTATGACAATCGGTATTTTACCAAAAAAGAAGTTGCAGAACTGCCGATCAGGATCTTGGGTCAGGTAATCTATGCCAAAAGTGAATTTATTTAAAAATCAGCGTTAGCCGCAATGTTATGATGTTATCTAAATGAAAAGCAGACAAGATTTGTCTGCTTTATTTCTATAATTATAGAAATCTGTTATTGAGCAGCCTTGATCGCCTGTTTAACATGACCTCTGCCCTGTTTTAAAAGCTCGTTCGCTCTTTCAACATCAGAATTAGTCAATATCATAACGATCGCCAATTTGACGCTGCCGTCAGCCTCGTCGATAAACTTGCGGGCTGTTGCACGATCAACACCGGTCGAATCCATAACAATGTTTTCTGCTCTGGCTTCCAGTTTCTTATTGCTTTGGACGACATTGACCATTAAATTCTGATAAGCCTTGCCGGTTCTGACCATTGAACCGGTCGAAAGCATATTTAAAATCAATTTTTGCGTCGTGCCAGCCTTCAGACGGGTAGATCCGGTCAAAACCTCCGGACCGGCTACTGCTTCTAAAGCAATGTCAGCCACTTCGCCGATCTTGCTGTTCTTATTGCAGGCAATAGCGATTGTTTTGGCATTGAGCGATCCGGCATATTCCAAGCCGCCGATAACATAAGGTGTACGGCCGGATGCGGCAATTCCGACAACGACATCCTTTTCGCTGATATTCAATTTTTTAAGATCTTCAACCGCCAGTTCTTTAGAATCCTCGGCTCCCTCAGCTGCATTTCTTAGGGCATTATCGCCGCCGGCAATGATGCCGACAACCTGATCTTTCGATACTCCGTAAGTCGGCGGACATTCGCTGGCATCAAGCACACCTAAACGGCCGCTAGTACCGGCGCCAAAATAAATTAAACGGCCGCCGTTTTCAAAAGCCGCAGCGATGGTATCAATTGCTTTAGCAATTTCCGGCAGAATCTCACTGATACCCTCTGGCACCCGCTTGTCTTCGTTATTCATCGCTGTAGCGATCTCTAAAGCTGACATCTCATCAAGATTCATCGTATTAGGATTGCGTCCTTCGGTAGTGTATTTTTTTAAGTCTTCCATATTTCCTCCCATAAAAGAATACCTTATACTTAAAATATAAAACCCTGTTC
>CASFYR010000040.1 GCA_949298975.1 uncultured Bacillota bacterium
AAGATCCCTTTATTAGGGATCCTGTATAAGTTTATTTGCAGTCGAAGCCGGATTCGGTCATGCTGCTGGCAAATGAATCAAGACTCAGATCTTGATTGGTGGTACCGGCGCTTTCTGCTAATACAGTAATATTCATTTCAATTTCAATGATCAGTTCCGAATCGGTAAATTCACTTCTTTTAATAGTGATGCCTTCACTGCCCAGTTCAGCGCCCATGCTTTGAGCTACTGTTTCTTCCAGCTGTCCGGATAACTGCTCTTTGACTTCGTCAGTCAGCATATCTTCGGTAATGCCCATCGTTTCATAAGGGGCAGTACAGTTCATGGTAACTATCTCTACATTGGCATCTTCGCTCGGTGCCTCGGCAACCATTGTCAAGGTCATACCTGACATTTCATAGCTGCAGGTACGGGTTGCCTTGGATGTACTGTTGCCGCCCGAAGAGCAACCGGCCAGCAAAACCAGTACCAGTAATAAAGCAATAATTTTTTTCATGATTTTCTCCTTTGTTTCTCTTGAGTACATTTTAGCACAATCGCGAACAAGCGAATCAAGAATAGATGAAAAAATGGCATAATTTATAAAAATAATTTAGTTAAAACCCCGTCTGATCCGGTATAAAAATTTCCCAAGAAATGCCCTTAATAAGTGTCGTATATTGCCTCGGCAATAAAAAATTTGCATTTGAGGCTTAAATAGGCTATAATGTACAGGTCGCATGAAAAAACGACGTGGAGGATTCATGAAGAAAAACTTTTTAGTAATCTTAATGCTACTTCTGTCGCTTTCTTTATTCGGATTTAAAACAGAAAGCAACCCAACAAACGGATTGGATGATGAAGGGACGACGATAACGGTATCGGATGATACCGAAGCCCCGGTAATTGGTGCTAAACTGGATGAATTGAACCTTTTGGAAATCGAGACTGAAGATGAGGAAGGGAATGTCGCAGTTAAGTATCAGATCCAATACCCAATTGGTAGCGAACTTGAAATATTAAACTATGTAGAAGCCAGCGATGACTCCGGCGTGGTCAACCTTACCAGTTACGGCATGGTTAATCTTAATGAGGTTGGTGTTTATGAACTTGTAGTTTTAGCGATTGATGAATCAATGAATGCATCATCTTTAAAACTGGAAGTCAATGTCATAACCGCCGAAGATTATGAAGCCAAAAAAGCTGAACTGGAGAAGATCAAAGAGGAAAGAGAAGCCCGCATCGCCGCAGAAAAAAGAGCGGCAGAACTGAAGAAACGCCGGGAAGAGATGCAGGCAATGGTAGCGAACCTCGGACTTAACAACGCTACCGGCAATAATGCCATTGCCAATTATGCCCTGACCTTGGTCGGCTTACCGTATGTCGGCGGCGGAACCAGTCCTTCGACCGGTTTTGACTGCTCAGGATTTGTTCAGTATGTCTTTGCGCAAAACGGCATCAGTGTCGGCCGTACTGTTACTTCCCAGGCTTATGGCGGTGCTGAAGTATCGATTGAAAACATTGCTCCGGGCGATATTATCGCTTTCAGCGGCAGCTATTCAAACAATATTACCCACGTCGGTATTTATGTCGGCGGCGGGATGTTTGTTCATGCTGCTAATCCGCGTGATGGGGTAATCGTTTCTGATTTAGCGCGCTGGGTTAGAATCGGAGCCGGCGGTATTGTCCGAATCAGTCGGGTAGCTTAATTTATAACGGATGTTCTATTTGGCATCCGTTTTCTTTTTAAGGGTTTAATGATATAATTTGAAAACATAAGCTATAAATGAGGTGTTTTAGTGGAACTAATATTTGAATTTATTTTAGACTTGGTTTTCGAAGGAATAGAAGAAATCGGAACTGACCGTCGGATTAAAGCTTGGATAAGAATTCCCCTGCTTGGAATTATTATCCTGTTATATCTGTCGGTAGTGACAGTTCTTTTTATTTGCGGCATTATTGTCTTAAAAACCAATGTTTTGGCAGCTGTGATCATACTGGCGGTAACCGGATTAATGATCTGGGGCACGATCGGTAAATTAAGATCAATATATCATAAAATAAAACGCAATAATTCTTAATAAAAAACGGCCACGGAAGTGGTCGTTTGACATCTATTCGATCGTAATGGTTTTAGGAGATTCAATTTCTTTATATTCTTTGTCAGGGAAAGTGATCTTAAGGATACCGTCTTCAAATTTAGCTTTAATATCCTCATGCTTGACATAATCACCGACATAGAAACTTCTTGAGCAGCTGCCGGAATAGCGTTCCTGACGGATGATGTTGCCTTTGTTGTCTTTTTCTTCGTCGGTCATGTTATGAGTGGCTTTGATATTGAGATAACCATCCTTTAACTCAATGTTAACATCTTCTTTCTTGTAGCCTGGCAGTTCTATATCAAGGATATAGTTGCCGTCTTTGCTGGTTACATCGGTCCGCATTACCCGATTATTGAAGAGCGGCCCATTAAAAGAGTCTTCAAAGAAATTGTCAAATAAATCAAAAGATCTACGGTTCATAGGTGAATACTTCATAATATCACGCTCCTTTGTATCAACTTCTGATGAAAATATATCACCGGTAGGCCTTCTTTCAACCTACAACTATATTATAGTCCCCCTCTTTAGCAATGTCAACACTAGAGTGCTAAAAAATTAAAAAAATATCAAAAAAATGCACAAATAAAAAGCCCCTGGAGGGGCGAAAATAATAATTACTCTGCCGATAAAGTAGAAGTAAACGAATTCATAGCTTCGATCAATTGATTGTTAGTATCAACACCAACGCTATAGAAACCATCGTTAATTCCATAAGTAATTTTCAGGTTGCCGTCATCATAGACATACAAGTTTGCTTTGGTTTCTTTATTTCTCAGTTGGAATACAACATTAGTCTCATCGATGTCAGTTCTTTCGATGCTTTCAAATTCGGCGTTTGCCAGCACATCATCAATTGTCTTTATGACTTGAGCAAACTGATCAACACTCTCCTCCGGAATCGCAAGAGGAGCAGTTGCTCCGTTTTCCGCAGCGACATAAAGCTCAACCTTGTCTGCTTTTTCAGAAGTAATATCCGCCATGACCTGTGATATTTCAACAACGACCGGCGAACCTGCTCCCTGGTCGACCGGTGTCTTTTCAGCAGTTGAGCAACCGGCTAAAATAAATAACGACAGTAATAATGCGACTATTTTTTTCATTCTCTAACCTCCATAGCCAATAAATATTTTAGACCCATAAAAGGAAATAAGCAAATAGAATTTGTAAAAGAAGATAGTTATTGATATGATAGTCTCAAAGATATGAAAGAGAGATGTTATGAAGATTAAGTTTAATCAGTCAAAGAATACTTCTTTTAAAAGATCAATAACTCCGAAACCGAAATATTTTGTTATCACTACGATTGTTTTGGCAATAGTGGTCGGCGGTCTTATCTATTTTGTTCACCCTCCGTTTAACTGGCATTCGCCGCTGTTTGTTTTTTATCTGCTGCTTTTTGGCGCGATAGTAATTATTGAGGCGTTTACTCTTAATATATCTTCACTGATCTCGCCCGAGACTTACCGGAAGATAAATAAATATCTTGGTATTATTGCAGGAGCGATCGCTGCCGTTTTGATTATCAGCGCCTTATTTACTTCGGCACTGTTTAATGCCAAAGAGTATTCCCAGCGCATTTTGGTCAGAGAAGCCGATTTTACTGAGATCGAGGAAGTTGATTTTACCAAAACTCCGATTATCGATCGTGTTTCAACAGAAGCGTTGGGTGACAGAGTAATGGGTCAAATGCCGGAGTTGGTATCGCAGTTTGAGGTCAGCGATGATTACACCCAAATTTCTTACAAGGACAGCGTGTATCGGGTAACTCCGTTGGAGTATGGCGATTTTTTCAAATATCTTGCCAATCGCGATGAAGGGATACCGGCGTATATTTTAGTTAATTCTACGACCGGAGAAGCGGAACTGGTACGTTTATCCGATCTTGGTTTGGAAGGGATGCGTTATGTTCCTTCGGCAATGTTTAATGAAAATCTGATGCGTAAACTGCAGCTTGATTATCCGACATTGATCTTTGGCGATCCTTCGTTTGAAATTGATGAAGAAGGTCATCCGTGGTATGTCTGTACCAGTTACACCTATAAAGCGATGGGGACGAAAAAAGCCGTCAGCGGCGTAGTGCTGTTTGATCCGATAACCGGCGAGTCGATCAGATATGATGATCCGCTGGACGCACCAAAATGGGTCGACAGGATCTACCCGGAAAGTTTGGTCATGGAAGAAGTTACCAACTACGGTTCTTTAAAGGATGGATTCTTTAATTCAATTATCGGTCAGAAAAATGTCTTCCTGCCGTCAGAAGGATATAATTATCTGGAAAAGGACGGAGATATCTGGATTTATTCCGGTCTGACCAGTGCCAATTCCGATTCAGCTAATCTGGGTTTTGTTCTTGTTAATTTAAGGACGCATGATGCGATCAAAATCACTTCACCGGGAGCGAATGAATTATCGGCTATGGCGTCGGCTGAAGGCAATGTGAAAAACTATGGTTATAGTGCGACATTCCCGCTTTTAGTCAAT
This sequence comes from uncultured Bacillota bacterium, assembly GCA_949298975.1. GTDB lineage: Bacteria > Bacillota_I > Bacilli_A > Erysipelotrichales > Erysipelotrichaceae > JAHHTG01. The sequence continues at coordinate 4,563 of CASFYR010000040.1, forward strand.
GTTAAGGATCGTCCGGTATATCTGATGGCCCTGAAAGATGACGCCGGATTGATCAAGATGTATGCGCTGGTTGATGCGACCGACTATCAAAAAGTAGCTACCGTTACTATTGATGAGGGTCTTGTGGCCTTAAAAGACAATTTTATCGGCGAAAACATCGGCGATATCAATGACGACAGTTTGGAAGAAAAAACGGTTACGATCGCTTCGGTATTGTTTTTGAACTCTGAGGGTTCTACTAAAGCATATATCGTTGATAATGAAGGCAATCGCTATAAACTGGAAGTTAATGCCGCCAATGAAGATAAAGTGGCTTTTTTGAAAAACGGCGACCAGATAACGGTTAGTTTTGCCCCGGGTGACATTAATATAATCAAAACGATCAAATGAGGACAAGAAAATGAGTAAAAGGAGCGCAGCTTTCTTTGATATCGACGGTACTTTATACCGGGAAGGATTGATAACAGAAATATTTAAACGGATCATTCGCCACGGTTTGGTCGATGAAAGGCTTTGGCATGATGAAGTAAAGCCGGCCTTTATGAAATACGACCGCCGGCAGGGCGAATATGATGATTATCTTTTAAAGATGGTCAATATCTACAAAAACGGCATTACCGGAATATCCAGCGAACATATCAGTCATATTGCTGATCTGGTAATCAGGGAAAAGGGTGAGCGGGTCTACACCTTTACCAGAGACGAGATCCTGCGTCATAAGGTCGAAGGACATTTGGTCATTGCCGTTTCCGGCTCGCCGCTTGAGTTAGTTAAGGCCATGGCCAAAAAATATGCCTTTGACGACTGTAAAGGTACGATCTATCAGGTCGATGAGCGAGGCTACTATACCGGCGAGGTGATTCCCATGTGGGATCATGAGTCAAAAAGAAAAGCTCTGTTTGATTTGGCAAGACAATATGACGTTGATTTTGCCGCTTCGTATGCCTATGGCGATACGACGGGCGATCTGGAAATGTTCAATTTGGTCGGGCACCCCTATGCCATCAATCCAACCAGAGAACTGTTAGACCGCATTGCCATCGACCAGCCGTTAAAAGAAAAGATCCAGATTGTTGTGGAAAGAAAAAATGTCGTCTATCTGATCGACAGTGATAAAATCAAAATAAAGTGAGCGTATTGCTCACTTTTCTCGTAAATGTTCGATTGTCATATCCAATATGGTCGTGACATGATCATCATCAAGCGAATAATAGATCATCTTGCCATCCCGCCGGGCTTTTACCAGTTTGGAAATCCTTAAAGTTTTTAATTGATGTGAAACCGAGGACTGGGACATATTAATCACTTCGGCGATATCATTTACGCACAGTTCCTGATGAATCAGGCACAGCAAAATCTTCAAGCGGGTATTATCACCCATTACTTTGAAAAAATCGGTTGCCTGAATAATAGTGTCTTCGCTTAATCTGCTTTGTTGATTCATAGTTTATCTCCATATAAATTATAGGAATAATAAAAAAACTTGTCAAAGATTAGCTGATTATATTGACACATGAATATATGTTCATATATAGTAATGGTAGAGAAGGAGGAGCCTGACGATGAAAAAGGTTTATAAGTTAACTGATTTGGATTGTGCTCACTGCGCTGCCAAGATGGAAGAGGGGATCGCCAAGATCGACGGGGTTAAAAGCGTTTCGATCAATTTTATGACACAAAAACTGAAAATCGAAGCTGATGAAAAACAGCTTGACACAATAATGAAAGAAGTTCAGGCAGTCATCAGCCGGATCGAACCGGAATGTCAGATCGCTAAATAAGCTTATGAGTAAAAAACTGATCAGATTAAGAAATGAAATAATAGTCAGTTTACTGGTATTTATTTGCGGTGCAGCAATGGGTGGCAACGTTAAACTGGGGTTTTATATTGCAGCATATCTTTTGGTCGGCTACAGTGTAATCAAAAAAGCCGCAGTTAATATTGCCCATGGTCAAATCTTCGATGAAAACTTTTTGATGATGCTGGCAACTTTCGGCGCTTTCTTTACCGGCGAGTATCCGGAAGCGGTCATGGTCATGTGGCTGTATCAGGTCGGAGAATTGTTTCAAGGTTATGCTGTGGGTAAGTCGCGAGATTCAATCAAGAGCTTGCTGGCGATCCTTCCGGAATATGCCAACTTGAAAAAAGGCGACGAGATCATTAAAGTTGACCCGGAAGAAGTTGAGATCGGCGATGTGATTGTTGTTAAACCCGGTGAAAAAGTGCCTTTGGACGGCCGGGTCATCGAAGGCAGGGCCAATTTAAATACTGCCGCCCTGACTGGCGAGAGCTTGCCGCGAACTGTCGCTAAAGGAGAAGAAATATTATCGGGCTGTATTGATATGGATGGTCTTTTAGTGGTCGAAGTTACCAAAATATATGAAGATTCGACGGTTGCCAAGATCATGGAACTGGTTGAAAATGCCGGAAACAGAAAGGCCAAGACCGAGAATTTTATTACTAAATTTGCCCGTTATTATACGCCATTCGTCGTTATTTTGGCACTGCTTTTAGCGTTTATCCCGCCTTTGTTTGGCGGCGATATCTACGATTACGTCTATCGGTCCTGCGCCTTTTTGGTCATTTCCTGTCCTTGCGCTTTGGTCATCTCGGTGCCGCTTAGCTTTTTTGGCGGTATCGGATCTGCATCTAAAAAGGGCATATTAGTCAAAGGCAGCAATTATTTGGAGATATTAGCCAATACCCAAACGATGGTTTTTGACAAGACCGGAACTTTGACCAAAGGAAGTTTTAAAGTAACGGCAACCAGTCAAAACCGCAGCGAAGTATTGTATTGGGCAGCAATAGCCGAGAAACTGTCCAATCATCCAATAGCGAAGGCAATCGAAGCCGAGACTGAAACCGCTATTGATTTGAATCGTCTGGCAATAAAGGAAATTGCCGGCAAAGGGGTGATTGCTGATTATGACGGACATAGGGTCATAGCCGGCAACCAAGAGCTTTTACAAAGCGAAATGGTCGAAACGGAAGCGCTAAACGAAGAGGGAACGATTGTCTATGTGGCTGTGGACGGGCACTATCTGGGTTATGTAGCGGTCAGCGATACAGTCAAAGAAGAAGCGTCAGTCTTGATAAACGGTCTGAAACAAAAAAAGATCAAGACAGTCATGCTGACGGGAGATAAACATGAAGTTGCGCAAAAGATCGGCAGGGAACTTAATATTGATCGGGTTTGCTTTGAACTTTTGCCGCAGGATAAAGTAAACGAATTGGAAAAGATCATAAAGGAAAACAGTGACAATGTGGCTTTTGTCGGCGATGGGATCAATGATGCTCCGGTATTGAAAAGAGCCGATGTGGGAATTGCGATGGGCGCAATGGGATCGGACGCTGCAATTGAAGCCAGTGACATCGTGATAATGGATGACGACTTGGAAAAGATCCTCACCGTACGCAAGATTGCCGATAAGACGATGACGATCGTCAAAGAAAATATCGTCTTTGCGATCGGGATCAAACTATTGGTTCTCGTCTTAGGGGCCTTTGGCATCGCCAATATGTGGGAGGCCATTTTCTCAGATGTCGGAGTTGCGTTTATTGCCATCTTAAATGCTATGCGCACATTAAAAATATAAGACCATCAGTCAATCGACCGATGGTCTTTATTATCTAAGCACTTCTTTGTATACTCTCAAAACGTTCTGATAGAAAATCTTGGCGACCTCTTCTTCATTAAAACCGCTTTGCAGCAAGGCCGAAGCCAGATCCGGCATCATTGAGGCGTCTTTGATTTCTAATTCAGAAGAAATACCGTCAAAATCCGTGCCTAAGCCGACACATTCAATGCCGGCGATCTTTTTAATGTATTTGATATGGGCGATCATATC
>CASFYR010000041.1 GCA_949298975.1 uncultured Bacillota bacterium
ATTTTATGGTACAATGTTTCAAGAAAGAGCGGTATTTTGATATTTTAAACCGCAATAAAGGAAGATAAAAATGAAAAACGTCCTGCTTAGATTAAGAGAATATCAAGAAGAAATGACAGCCAGCGAAAAAGCGATCGCTGACTACATCATCCAAAATCCCAGTGAAGTAACCAGCAAAACTATCCGCGAACTGGCTGTATCGACCTACTCCTCCCCTTCTACCATTATCCGTCTGTGCCATCGGATCAATCTTGGCGGGTATCGAGAATTGCAGAAAAATCTGCTCATCGATCTTTCTGCCTTAAGTGAGGATCAGCCGGCACTGACCCTTACAAAAGACCGGCAAAGTCCCGCGAGCATAATCAGACAAATCACTGAATTCAATATCCAGACATTGCTGCATACGATGCATTTACAGGATGAAGAAAAGATCGATATCTGTATTAATCTGATCCTCAGATCCAAAACTATCCTGCTTTTTGGTCTGGGTTCATCATATTATGTAGCCAAAGATGCCTATTTAAAATTCCTGCGTTTGGATAAACCATGCATCGCCAATGAAGATTGGCATGCACAATTACTGCAAGCCCGAAACGCCAAAAAAGAAGATGTTGCGCTCATCTTCTCCTATTCCGGTCAAACGACTGAAATGATCAAGTGCATGAAAGTATTAAAAGAAAATCAAGCTCCGATAATCGCCGTGACCGGACGTTTAAACTCCCCGATCGCCAAAGCAGCTGATTACCCTTTATACGTTGCAGCCGATGAACCGCTTTTCCGCAATGGCGCCAGTGCATCAAGGATCAGCCAGTTGAACATCGTCGATATCCTCTATTATGGTTTTTTGTGCCGACAATATGATCATTCGATCAGCCAAATAACCAAAACTCATATCAGTAAAGAATAAAAGGTGTGAAATAAAATCACACCTTTTTACTACAACCGCTCTTTAATATTAATTACATAGCGGCCATCTTTAAAATCAATCTCGCAGGCCTTGATATCCGGATTGGCAATAATCTCCTTGGCAAGCAGCGACTCGATGGTTCGCTGAATATGCCGTTTCATCGGCCGGGCACCGTATTGCGGATCAAAACCAGCCGAAGCCACATTATTTAAAGCATTATCGCTGATAGTCAAAACGATATCATTTTCAGCCATTCGCTCTTCCAGCTGTCTGATGAATTTCATTGCGATGTCTTTGATCACCTTTTCATTAAGCGGTTCAAATATGATTATTTCATCGATTCGGTTGATAAATTCCGGTTTGAAATAATTCTTGATCAATGTATCGTATTCAGCTTCTTTTTTCGCTTTGTCGCTTTCAAAAGCATACTCACTGCCAAGATTAGAGGTCATGATAATGATCGTGTTCTTGAAATCGACCGTGACGCCTTTGGAATCGGTGATCCGGCCGTCATCCAAAATCTGCAGCAGAATATTGAAGACATCCGGATGGGCTTTCTCGATTTCATCAAGCAAGACGATCGAATATGGTTTGCGTCGAACTGCTTCTGTTAATTGTCCGCCTTCTTCGTAGCCGACATAGCCCGGAGGAGCGCCGATCAGCCGTGACACCGAGAATTTCTCCATGTATTCCGACATATCGATCCTGACAATCTTGCTTTCATCATCGAACAACTGTTCTGCTAAAGCTTTGGCAACTTCAGTCTTGCCAACACCTGTTGGCCCCAAAAACAAGAAAGAACCGATCGGTCGATTGACATCCTGAATCTGGGCCTTAGACCGCAAAATGGCATCAGACACCAGATCAAGCGCTTCATCCTGGCCCATGACCCGTTTAGATAGCACATCCTTTAGATGCAGCAGCTTTTCTCTTTGCGAAGACATCAGCTTGCTCACTTCGATATGCGTCCACTTGCTGACAACCGCAGCGATCGAATCTTCATCAACTACTTCCTTAATCATTTTATCAGCCGTTTCATTTTGCAGCATTGCCAGTTTCTTATTCAGATTAGGGATTGTTTCATACTGTAATTTAGCGGCTTTTTCATATTCGGCGCTGTTTTGAGCACTGGTGAAATCAAGTTTCGCTCTTTCCAGTTCTTCTTTGACTTTCTTGCTTTCTTCCAGTTTATTCTTTTCAAAAGACCACTTATCATATAACTGATCTTTTTCAACTTTAAGTTTTTCCAGTTCATTATGCAATTCAGCAAGGCGCTTAAGCGATTTTTCGTCGTTATCTTTTTTAAGGGAAATCTCTTCAATTTCAAGCTGCCGGATCTTACGGATCAGCTCATCCAGGTCGCTTGGCATCGAATCCATTTCGACCCGAATTGCAGCGCAGGCTTCATCTATCAAGTCGATTGCCTTATCAGGCAAAAAACGGTCAGTAATATAACGATCAGACAAAGTTGCAGCCGCTATAATTGCTTCATCTTTGATCTTAACGCCATGATGGGTCTCGAAACGATCCTTAAGTCCTCTTAAAATCGAGATTGTCTCCTCAACTGTCGGCTCATCGACCAAAATCTTTTGGAAACGGCGCTCTAAAGCCTTGTCTTTTTCAATGTACTCGCGATATTCATTAAAAGTTGTTGAACCGATACACTTCAACTCTCCCCGCGCCAGCATTGGCTTTAACAGATTAGCGGCATCCATTGCCCCCTCACTTTTGCCAGCTCCCACCAAATTATGGATTTCATCGATAAAGAGAATGACACCGCCGTCTTTATCCTTTACTTCCTTTAAGACCGCTTTTAATCTTTCTTCAAATTCCCCGCGGTATTTGGCGCCGGCAATCAGCGAACCCATATCAAGCTCGATCAATTCTTTATCCTTAAGACTTAACGGTACATCACCATTCATAATTCGCCAGGCCAATCCTTCTACGATTGCCGTCTTCCCGACACCCGGTTCACCGATCAAAACCGGATTGTTCTTTGTCTTGCGGGAAAGGATCTCAATTACCCGACGAATCTCCTCGTCCCGGCCAATGACCGGATCGATCTTGCCGGCCTTGACATCATCGACCAAATTACGGCCGTACTTTTTTAAAGCATTCAAATTGTTTTCAGCGTTTTTTTCGTTCATGTGATTATCACCTCGATTCATTGCTTCTTTCTGTAATAGTTTCTGCGGGTCGATCTTTAAATACCGGCGAAGCTCCGATGTGACCGCCGCTTCATTTTCCAAAAGAGCGATAAGGAATAGATAAGCCGAAAGATAAGTGTCTTCCCGTTGCCTTTGATATTCCGTCGCTTTATTAAAACTGTTGTAAACATAACGGTTAAGGCTGATATTGTCGCTGTTGCTTTTAGGCAAGCGTTGCATCTGGTCATCAATCAGCTGATCGATAGCATTCTTATTAGTCTCGGCATCCAGAAATGTCACAAAATCGCTGTCATTCAGATAGGCGCGGTACAAATGTTCGCTGCACAATTCCGGATTTTGCTGCTCTTTAGCCAGATTAATTGCCTCCATTATGATCGTCTGCAATTTATCGGTCATTTTTTCCAAATCCATTTTTTACCTCCTTGGCACTCTAAACATTAAAGTGCTAATAAAACGGCTTTTTTAAGTAAGGACCGAGCCTTACTTAAAATTCTTCTTAAATCTTTCAAAAACTGATTCCCGCTTTTCGGTGCGGTTGGCAAGCTGAGCGTAAAGATCACGTTCCTCTTTGCTCAGCTTCTTAGGGATAGTAACTTCGATCTCGACAAATTGATCCCCGATGCGGCCGCTTCTTAAATCTTTGCAGCCATAGCCTTTTAAGCGAAATTGCTGGTTTGGCTGGGTTCCGGATGGGATATTTAGTTCCACATCGCCGTTGACCGTCGGTACATCAACCTTACAGCCCAAAGTAGCGTCAAGTGAGGAAATCGGAACTTTAATATAGATATTGTTGCCTTCCCTTGTGAAATACTTGTGCGGCAAGACATTGATTTCGATATAAAGATCGCCATTAGGCCCGCCGTTATAACCGCGCTCGCCATAACCGGCAACCCGGACCTGCTGACCGGATTGAATACCGGACGGAATCTTGATTTCGACTTCTTCCCGTTTATGAATATAGCCTTCACCATGACAATCCGGGCATTTCTTATCCACGATCTTGCCGGTACCATGACATTCCGGACATTCAGCAACCTGCTGCATCATCCCGAAAGCTGTTCTGACGGTTCTTGTCGTTTTACCTGTGCCGTTACAATGCGGACAAGTCCGAATATCGCTGTCACTGAAAGCACCGGTACCATGACATCTATCACAACGTTTATCAACATCGATCGTAACCGTTCGCTCAACTCCATGTACGGCATCAAGGAAATCAATATTCATCGACATATAGCGATTATCGCCCTTGACTGACTGACTGCGGGAACTACGGGAAGATGAGAATCCACCAAAACCGCCGCCCATGAAACTGGAGAAAATATCGCTCAAATCATCCATGCCGCCAAATCCGCCAAAACCACCGCTGCCAAAACCACTGCTGCCAAAACCGGCGTTTGGATCGGTTCCGGCAAAACCATAACGGTCATAAGCGGCTCTTTTTTGTTCATCGGAAAGAATCTCGTAAGCTTCGTTGATCTCTTTGAATTTTTCTTCCGCTCCGGCTTCCTTATTGACGTCCGGATGATATTTTTTAGCCAATTTACGATAGGCTTTCTTGATATCTTCTTCCGTAGCGGTCTTCTGTAATCCTAATACTTCATAATAATCTCTTTTAGCCATAGTAATTCCTTTATTTTAACTGCATAAACCCCAAGAATGGGGTTTATTAATGATTAGTCTTTTGGGGTAAAATCGGCATCGACAACATTGTCATCATTGCCGCCGGATGAACTGCCGCTTTCACCGGCATTAGCGCCGTTAGCAGCCTGAGCTTTATACATTGCTTCCGCCATGGTTTGAGCTGCCTTTTCCAATTCATCAAGTTTCTGTCTTAAAGTATCGTAATCATTAGCGTCGATCGCTTTTTGCAATTGATCTTTCAAACCGGTAACTTCCTTGCGCTGATCTTCGGAAATATTAGCGTCTTTATTAGCCAGTGTTTCATCGATCTGGGCAATAAAACTTTCAGCCTTGTTCTTAAGATCGATTTCTTCTTTACGCTTATCATCTTCTGCCTTATGTTCTTCGGCTTCCTTGACCATCTTTTCGATCTCGGCTTCGCTAAGACCACTGGACCCGCTGATCGTGATCTCTTGCTTCTTATTGGTGCCTTTATCTAAAGCTGATACATGAACGATACCATTAACATCAATATCAAACTTAACTTCAATCTGCGGTACCCCTCTTCTGGCCGGAGCAATACCGGTCAATTGGAAATTGCCTAAAGTTTTGTTGTCGGCAGCCATTGGTCTTTCACCCTGCAATACATGGATATCAACGGCCGGCTGATTATCGGCAGCTGTTGAGAAAATCTGCGATTTAGAAGTCGGAATGGTCGTGTTTCTTGGAATCAGCACTGTCATGACGCCGCCTAGGGTTTCAATACCCAGGCTAAGCGGGGTAACATCGAGCAATAATACATCCTTGACATCACCAGAGATAACTCCGCCCTGAATAGCAGCACCCATCGCCACAACCTCATCCGGGTTAACCGACTTATTAGGTTCTTTGCCCAAAACATTTCTGACTGCTTCCTGAACAGCCGGAATACGGGTTGAACCACCAACCAGCAGGATCTGATCAATATCGGATGCACTTAAATTAGCATCGCTTAATGCCTGTCTTACCGGCTGCAAAGTCCGGTCAACCAGATGTTTAGTCATCTTATCAAACTGAGCTCTGGTCATCGTTGTATCAAAATGCAAAGGTCCTGACGCATTAGCGCTGATAAACGGCAGACTGATCTGCGTCTGAACCATCGAGCTTAAATCTTTCTTGGCTTTTTCAGCCGCTTCTTTCATACGCTGCAATGCCATCCGGTCAGCCTTGAGGTCAATACCGTACTGTTTCTTAAATTCGTCAGCCATCCAGTCAACGATAACATTATCAAAGTCATCACCGCCCAAATGGTTATCCCCGGCTGTAGCCAGTACCTCAAAAGTACCGTCGGCCAGATCAAGGATCGAAACATCGAAAGTTCCGCCACCTAAGTCAAAGACCAGGACCTTCTGTTCCTTTTCCAATTTATCAATACCGAAAGCCAAAGCAGCAGCGGTCGGTTCGTTGATGATTCTTTCAACTTCCAATCCGGCAATCTTACCGGCGTCTTTCGTCGCCTGTCTTTGAGCATCATTGAAATAAGCCGGTACGGTGATAACGGCTTTATCAACCTTTTCTCCCAGATAGGCCTCGGCGTATGATTTCATATAAGAAAGGATCATTGCCGAAATCTCTTCCGGAGTATATTTTTTGCCTTCCAGTTCTACTTTCTCACTGGTACCCATCTTTCTTTTGATCGAAATAACGGAATTCTTGTTAGTGACTACCTGTCTTTTGGCTGCATCGCCAACAATCCGCTCGCCGTCTTTAAATGCTACGACTGATGGGGTCGTTCTGTTTCCTTCTGGATTGGTAATTACTTTAACTTCCTTACCTTCCATTACTGCTACGCAGCTATTTGTCGTACCTAAGTCAATACCTATAATCTTACTCATTTTTATATCCTCCTGTTATTCACTTACTTTAACCATGCTGGCTCTTAAGATCCGATCTTTTAAGCGGTAGCCTTTCTGCAAGACCGCGATCACCATTCCAGCTTCAACACCTTCCACCTTTTCTGTCATTATCGCTTGCGCGTTATTGGCATCATAAGGTTTATCTATCACATCGATCTCTTCAACGCCTTCGTTTTTAAGGGCGTTTACCAGCTGATCGTAAATCATCTTCACACCTTTTTTAAAGTTTTCTGCTTCTTCACAGCCGACCGGCTGTTCCAAAGCTCTTTCCAGATTGTCGATGACCGGCAATATCTCCACTGCAAAGCTTTGAATCCGGTATTTTTTATTCAATTCTGCTTCCTGATTCAGTCTTTTGCGGGTATTCTCAGTATCCGCATAAGCTCGGGCATAATCGTTTTTCAAAGTTTCGATCTCAGCTTCCAGTTTTTTGATCTCTTCTTCCAAAGGATTGATTACTTCATCATCCTTCACTTTCTTTTCTTCATTTTCGGTTGTTTTTTTCTTCTTCTCTTTCATATCAGGCTCCATTCTATTTATATATCTTGGCAATCTCTTCGGAGATAAAATCCAGCAAGTTCAGCACCCGGTCATACTGCATCCGATTCGGACCGACGACCATCAACTTCGCTGACTCATTTTCACTGATCCTGATATCCGAAGAAACGACGGCAATATCATCAAGCCAAACCAATTCACTGCCGCTTTTTGTCCGCAAGGCCAGTTTGTTGGAATCGCTGACGTCATCAATATCGACCAGTTTTCTAAACAATTTAGAATCGCTGACGACCCGCATAAATTCCTTCAGTTTTTCAACATCACTGAATTCCGGCTGATACATCATATTGGAAGTACCGCGGAAATAGATCGTTTCGGTTGCAAACTTAACGAAAGCACCATAGAAAGCATTGAACAGCATTTCATGACGTTTCACCGTCTTGGTTAAGATCGGTTTGATCGCCGCCAAACGATCCTTCAATTCGTTGATTGGTGTCCCCTTCAGGCGATCGTTGAGAATATCGGTACAGTTTTTAATGTCGTCAATCGACAGATCTTCTTTAAAATTAAATACTTTATTCTCAGTATGACCAATATTGGTAATAAAGACACAGACTGCCGTTTTCTTATCGATCGGAAACAGTTTGATATGCTCAAGCGTCTGCTCACTGGCATCAGGTCCCAAAACCGCCGAGGTCAGATTAGTCATATCCGAAATAATATCGCAGCTCTCCCTTATCGCCTCTTCGACATTCATCGATTGCCGGGCAAAGATATTGGAAAGCGCAAACTTAATCGTTTCATCCGATTCTTTCTTAATCAGATGTTCACAATAAAACTGATAACCTTTATTGGAGGGGACGCGGCCGGCAGAAGTATGTGGTTTTTCAAGATAACCCATCGCTTCCAGAGCGGCCATATCATTACGGATGGTTGCGCTGGAATACGGCAGATCATATTTTTCAACCAAAGTTTTCGATCCGACCGGTTCGGCCGTTTCAATAAACTCTTCAACAATAGCTTTCAGGATCTCAATATTCCTTGAAGTAAGCACAACCACACCTCCTTTAGCACTCTATAATTTCTATTGCTAATATAATATACTATATCTGTTTAGCACTGTCAAGCATTTAGTGCTAAAAAAGAAAATAATCCGCTTCAGCAGATTATTTAGCAATATGATCGGTGTAAAGTTTCTGTTTTACCTCTGTAGCAATTGCCTCTGGAATAAACTCAGTGATATCACCTTCAAACATCGCGATTTCTTTGGCAATCGAAGAAGACAAGAAAGAGAACTCCGGACGGGATACCATAAACATCGTTTCTACTTCGCCATCAAGTACCATATTTGAAGTGGCCTGAGCCAGTTCATATTCATAATCAGCAATGGCCCTGATGCCCCGGACCAGTATCCGACAACCCAGTTCTTTGGCAAACCGGACGGTCAGACCATTACATGATACCACTTTTACATTGGGATAGCCACAAATACACTTTCGGATCAGTTCAATTCTTTCATCAACACCGAAAGTGCATTGTTTGCGGGGATTGACCATGATCGCAATATACAGTTCATCAAATAATCGGCTGGCACGGTCAATAATATCCATGTGCCCTTTGGTAATGGGATCAAATGTTCCCGGATACATCGCTTTTGTCATACTGTTGCTCCTTTCTTTTAAAATACGAAATCTTAGAAATTCCGTAATTCTTTTCCTTGACGATCTGCCAGGCGGTATCGATATCGCTAAGATCACAATTACGGGCAGTTTCAAGAATAATCGTTCCGTTTTCACTTAAAACAGAGTTATCGGCAATCATAGCCAGCAATCCCTGATAATTGCTAAATGCATAGGGCGGATCGATGTAGATATAATCAAAGTGCTGACCTTCAAGAGAGATCAGACACCGTTTATAATCCAGGCAAAGACTGACGGCATCGGCTTTAACTTTAGCGATATTGGCATTGATGATCTGATATGCCTTACTATCGGCATCGTTAATGACGACTTTATTCGCTCCCCTGGAAGCCGCTTCCAGACCGATGGCCCCGCTGCCGCCAAAAAGGTCAAGAAAAGATGACCCACTCACCGCATAACCCAGCGAAGAAAAGACAGCCTCTTTAATTGCATCTTTGGTCGGCCGCGTCGCATCCGAAAGTGGTGACAGCAGACGCGCGCCTCTGTATTTACCGGCGATAATTCGCATTGCGCTCCCTTTCTTTGATATTTTTGATCTCATGCTGACAGATCCCGACAGCCATCATGATTGCGATCGTGCTGGATCCGCCGGCACTAATCAACAGCAATGGCACGCCGGTCAAAGGAATGATACCGGAAACCCCGCCGACATTTAAAATGAAATGAAGAAAGAAAAAGACGGCCGTTCCGGTCAGAATCATTTTGGAACGGGTCGAGGCCTCTTTGGCGAACGCATATTTCATCAAGCGGAATATGATGATGCCATATAGTGCCACGATCAAGACAAAACCCAAAATTCCCAGCTCTTCAATAATGATCGGCAAAATAAAATCATTATCAGTATTGGGGAAATTCATATACTTGTAAATCGAAGAACCGTAACCGTTGCCAGTCAGACCGCCGCTGGCCGAAGCAACCAGCGACAAGATCAGATGGTAGCCGATATTATACTGATATTTAAAAGGATTGGCACTGGATAAAAAACGGGAAATCATATAGCTGTCGCTGTTCAGGCTTTCCAAAAAAGAAGTCCCGATCGGCGAGAGCGCCAAAGCAGAAAAGGCAAGCCCGACGGCCAAAAGTATCAATAAGATCCGCTGATATTTGCGGTAATCTTTATATCCCGGGATCATATACAAGAAATAAGATATTCCGGCAAAAATAATACCGGAACCGGTATCTTTTTGCCAAACAATAATGACAAGAGCCATGATAAGCATCATGCCGGCACTTTGCAGATACTCCTTTTTTGCCTGTTCGGCAGATTTTTTAGGAGAACACAGTATATATGGAATAAATACCAGAGCGAAAACTTTAGCGAATTCGGCCGGCTGAACGGTAAATGAACCCAGACGGATCCAGCCATAGGCGCCATACGAACCATGTCCTAGAATTCTCGGCAATATCAGCAAAATGATCAAAATACCGTATAAAATAAAATATATCTGGCGGTTAAATCTAAACAGTGAGAATCGGCTTAAAAAAAACAGTACGCCAAATCCCAGCAAAAGATAAACGGCCTGTCTGAACATCGTTGAAACGATGACGTTGGAATCGCCGGCGCTGTTGCCCATCGTTGCCGAAGCGATCATCAAAGTACCGAAAACACTTAAGATAACAACAGCGATATTGATCAGCCGGTCACTGTGAATATTAATTTTTCTCATGGACTAATTTTAACATAATTGTAGGCAAAAACATAAAAATAGTATATAATGTACAGGTATGAAAATTAATAACGATACAATAATCAAAGATGACAACCGGCTGATAAAAAGTCGTTCTGCCGATGTTCCTTTACCTTTGAGCAAGGAAGATGAAATGACGCTCAAAGCACTTTTGCAATATGTGAAAGATTCGACTGTCGCTGAAATCGCCGAAAAAGAAAATCTCCGGCCGGCCGTCGGTATTGCCGCCATCCAGATCGGTATTCCCAAAAAGATGATCGCTGTTGTGATTAAAGACGGCGATGGTGAAATCGTTTATGAATATGCTCTTATCAATCCCAAGATCATATCCAATTCGGTTGAAGAAGCTTATTTAGGTGCCGGCGAGGGTTGCTTGAGCGTTGAGGGCGAGCATGAAGGTTATGTTTATCGCTCAAGAAGAATTAAAGTAAGGGCTTTTGATTATCTGCAAAACAAGGAAGTCATCATCAAGGCCAGTGATTATCTAGCTATCGTCTTGCAACATGAGATCGATCATTTCAGCGGTATCCTATTCTATGAACGCATTGACAAAAAGAATCCTTTCGTTCAGAAAAAAGACGCCTTTAGAATTGATTAATTCAATAAAATCGTTTATTCTATAATTAAATAGATAGAATTGTTTTCATAATGATAATATGGAGGTAAAATGACAAGAAAAACCAGCAGGTCTAATCGTCATATGGTCTCTACGACCTATTACGGTGTACCTAATTTTGATCTTAAAACCGATACCCTGGTCTATGCTTTGGGCGGACTGGGCGAAGTCGGTAAGAATATGTATTGTTTTGAACACGATGACGAAATAATAATTATTGACGCCGGAGTAAAGTTTCCGGACGACGATCTTTTGGGGATCGATTATGTAATCCCTGATTATTCGCATCTGATCAAAAACCGCGATAAAATCAAGGCATTGATTATCACTCACGGCCATGAAGACCACATTGGCGGCATTCCGTTTTTGCTGCAGTCATGTCCGATCAAAAATATCTATGCTCCGCGTTTTGCGAAGGCACTGATCGAGAAAAAACTGTCGGAAAAAAGAAGGCTGGCATCGACCAAGATCAATGAGATCAGCGATATTTCCAGCATCCGAACCAAATATTTTACCGTCGGTTTTTTCAATACTACTCACTCAATCCCGGATTCTTTGGGGGTATTGGTCAATACTCCTAACGGCCGGGTAGTTGAGACTGGTGATTTCAAGTTTGATCTGACTCCGGTCGGAACGAACTCTGACTATCAAAAAATGGCTTATATCGGCGCCAGCGGCGTGACTTTGCTTATGAGCGATTCAACCAATTCAGAAGTCGAAGGTTTTTCGATATCGGAGCGCAAAGTTGCCCAGTCAATCATGGAAATTACGCAAAAGACACCAGGACGGCTGATTGTCTCCACCTTTGCATCCAATGTGCACCGTCTGGCTCAAATCCTAAAATCAGCAGTCGACTGTGGACGCAAAGTAGCGGTTTTCGGCCGTTCAATGGAGAATGTCGTTGAAATCGGACTCAATCTTAAAACGATCGATATTGACCGCAGTTCTTTCGTATCACCGGAAATGATCAACTCTACCCCACCGGAAAAACTGTGTATCGTTTGTACCGGCTCGCAGGGCGAAACTTTGGCGGCATTATCCCGGATTGCTAACGGAACTCACAAACATATCCGTGTGATTCCCGGCGATACTGTCGTTTTCTCCTCTAATCCGATCCCCGGCAACGCCATCAATGTCTCCGGCATCATCAATCAACTGGTTCGCTCAGGTGCTCAAGTTCTGACCAACACACCTTTAACTTCCCTGCATACTACCGGTCACGCTTCCAAAGAAGAACAGATGCTGATGCTGCAGCTGATCAAACCGAAATACTTTATGCCGGTGCATGGGGAATATAAGATGCTTAAGATCCATGCCGACACAGCCATAGCCACCGGTGTCAAAAAAGAAAACTGTTTCATCTGTTCCAACGGCGACGCCCTGGTTCTTAAAGACGGTGAGGTTTATAAAGCCAATATCAGGATCCAAACCGACGCTATCTATGTGGACGGCAACGATATTTCCGGTCTTTCCACATCGGTTATCAAAGACCGTAAAATCTTGGCTGATAACGGAATGGTAGCCGTTATTGTCTGCATCGATTCCCGTAACAACAAAATATTATGCAAACCAAATATCGTTTCCCGCGGTTTCGTCTTCATCAAAGAATCACAAAGTTTGATGAAGGAAGCCGAAAACATGGTTTACGACGCCTTAAAACAGGATATGAAGAAAAAAGTTACCTTTGGCGATTTGAAAAATGCGGTAAGAGACACTTTAGAACCGTTCTTATATCAGAAAACCAACCGTAACCCGATCGTTATCCCGGTAATTTTGAATCACAAAAATGCCATGGTGAAAAGAAACAACCCGGAAAAG
>CASFYR010000042.1 GCA_949298975.1 uncultured Bacillota bacterium
AATGGTGGGCCTGAATGGACTTGAACCAACGACCTCACCCTTATCAGGGGTGCGCTCTAACCACCTGAGCTACAGGCCCATTTCCCAAAACTATCAAGTGCTTACTTATATTACCAAAACCCGTTTACAAAATCAAGTATTTTTTTATTTTTTATTCAATATTTGAATACCGGCAAATAAAGAAATAAGACCGGTCAAATGCGCGGTCTTAAGCTTTTACCAGCCGTATTTTTCATAATGCGGATATACGACCTCGTTATTGTAGTCACTGCCACCTGGGAAATTAGCGCTTTTTAAAAGTAATGGCGTCTTGCCTTGTTTTTGCAGTTCTTCCAAAGCAACAGCAGTTACTGACCAAAGAATATACGAGCTGGCCAGACCGCTGGCTGCCGCAAACGGCGCTTCAATACCTTCAAGTTTTATCATCGCTTCAGCTGCCGGTGCACAGTTGTCCAGCACCAAATCGGCCATTTCGTACAGTTTTTTGCCACTTGAATGGACTACATCAACTTCTCTGGCATAACTCATGCTGGTCATCGCTGCAACCTTGATTCCCAGCATTTTGGCTTCATAAGCCAGATCGACCACGCTCAGCGTCCTTCCTGATACTGAACCTACAAAAAGCATATCGCCTTTTTTAAGCGAAGACGCTTTTAAAATATATGACCCCAGCCCTTCCATATTGGTGTCCTTACCATCCATTTCTCTTTTTCTGGCATCAGAATTGACTTCAAGCTTATAATGGAGGATCCGGTAAAAAGCCGGACCGCCGCCCCGGTTATACAGATCCATCTCAATTGAATGACAGATACCGCTAAGATAGATGTTGCCGCCCTCATCAATCGTTTCCGCCACCATCTTCCCGGCTTTGATAATTGCTTCTTCCTGGGTTGTTTTGATTTCTTTGAATAATTGATCGACCCGTTCCTGATATTTTGTCAGATACATAAATTTAACCTCCCTTATTCCTATATTAGTGAGATAAAAATGGATAATCAATGCGTACCGTCGATAATGTGGTATATTTAAATTAAGCGAGGTGTTACAAATGTTAGAATATCGTTACGATACCCAGTTGCTGATTGAGGGAAAAGATCTCTCGGAAGATGCAATCAATGATTATTTTCAAAATAATTTTAAAGGCGACTGTCTTTTGGCAGTCGGCGACAGCGATCTTATCAAGATCCATTTTCACACTAACGAGCCATGGCAGGTGCTGGAATACTGTTCGACTTTAGGCGAGATCTATGACATCGTCATCGAAGATATGGACCGGCAATCCCGCGGACTTAAAGGATGAAGTTACTTGCAATTGAATATTTTTATATGAAGGCTTTTATGCTAAAATTATAAGGATGGAGGATTATAAAATGGTAACAGTGCTAAATCATCCTTTGATTACTCACAAACTGACACAGATGCGTAAGATCGATACGAAAACCAAAGATTTCAAACAGAATCTTGATGAGATCGCCGGTCTTATGGCTTATGAAGTATGCCGCGATCTGCCGCTTAAACCGGTTCATGTAACGACCCCGGTGGCCGAGTGCGATACTTTTGAATTATTGAATGATATCGTGTTGATCCCGATCTTAAGAGCCGGTCTTGGATTGGTAAATGGCATCAATAACTTAATACCGACTGCCAAAGTTGGCTTTATCGGTCTTTATCGTGATGAAAAGACTTTGATGCCGCATGAGTATTTCGCTAAATTCCCTTCTAATTTAAAAGATGCGGTCAATTTGGTACTTGACCCGATGCTGGCGACCGGCGGCAGTGCCAACGCAGCAATCGAAATGGTCAAACAAAGAGGAGCCAAGAATATCAAGCTGGTCTGTCTGGTCGGAGCTCCGGAGGGAGTAGAGGCAGTACAGAAAGCTCATCCCGATGTCGATATCTATCTGGCAGCGCTGGATAAATGTTTGAACGAAGTCGGTTACATCGTACCGGGATTAGGCGATGCCGGCGATCGTATTTTTGGAACAAAGTAGGGTTAAATCTATATTTAACTCTCTTTTTTATGTTAAAATGTAACCAGTTACAGAATGTCTGCTCATGATCTTTGAACACTTGGAAAATATCAGAATAACAGCCCTTATCGCAGTCATATCAGCTTTGATATTATCAGTAATAGATATCCGTTTATCCAATGGCTTAATGCTGGGAGTTATTATCCATTGTCTATATCTGGAAGTATTGACTGCTACTGTCAATAAGATCATCAGGGATCATCATGGCCGCTTTATTGCCGTCATATTCTTCTTTTTTGATCTTATGATCATTGCTTCGGGACTTGTTTTGGCTTTTATCTTTGCCGACATCTTTAACTATATCGCGACCTTTGGCGGTCTTATGATCCCTAAGATCACGTTCCTAATCAAATATTTCAGGAGCTAGTATGCAATTGTTTATTCAAAGAGAGATCTTTTCAATGACCGTTGTGGCCATTGCCATCATCATTGCCTGTTTTATGATCAATAAGGCATTAAAAAAGGCCGATCCTTATGTCAAACCTAAAGGAGTGGTCCTTTTGGTGCTGTGGTTTGTGGAGCTGGTCGACAATCAGGTTTTGATCAATGTCCGCAAGGATTTTGTCAAAAACCTCGGACCTTATATCGGTACATTGATGATCTTTTTGTTTATATGTAATATCAGCGGACTTTTCGGACTCAATGCCCCGACGATGAATTACTCGGTCACTTTGACCATGGCGCTTATTACCTGGATCATGATTCAGTATAATTCGATTAAAGAAAACGGGATCGGAACTTATATCCATGGTTTCTTTGAACCGATCTTCTTCTTTGTCATCCCGAACTTCTTCGGCCGCATTGCTCCGCTTATTTCAATGTCGATCCGTCTTTTCGGCAATATCCTGTCCGGATCGATCATCATGACTTTAGTCTATACGGCGACCGGAGCTTTTACGACGATGGTCTTTTCCGCTCTTGGTCTTGATTTCATGCCCAATCTTTTAGGAATGATCGTCGCTCCGCCGTTACATGCTTATTTTGATGTTTTTGCCGGGTTCATTCAGATGTTCATCTTCATCTCATTGACCCAGGTGTTCATATCCAATGAATTAAATAGTGATAAGGAGGTTTAATATATGGATATTGCTAGAGGTTTAGTTGCTATTGGGGCCGGTCTTTCGATCATGACTGGCATGATGACCGGTATCGGTCAGGGTTTTGCCGCCGGTAAGGCAGTAGAGGCCGTCGGAAAGAATCCGGAAGCTGCCGGACAGATCCGTACCATGCTTATCGTCGGCTGTGCTTTGGCTGAGACCTGTGCGATCTATGGTATGTTAATTGCGTTCATCTTGATTTTCGTATTCAAATAAGGAATGATCAATGGATATCGGGGTTGATATTTCCACCCAGCTGTTTCCCAATCCTTTGACGATGCTTTATACCCTGTGCGTCACGGCGATCCTGTTTTATTTTGTCTACCGGCTGGTATTTAATCCTGCCCGGGAAATAATCAGGAAAAGAGCCGATTATGTACAAGGCAAGCTGACCGAAGCCGATGCCTTAAACACGGAAGCACAAACCAATCTCATGCTGGCTAAAGATGAGATCGATAAAGCGCAAACGCTGTCTAAGGATATTATCGCCAATGCGAAAAAGGAAGCGGTTGATGTGAAGAACAGTATCGTAAATGACGCCAATGTCAAGGCAGACGATATCTACCGCAAGGCTCATGAGCGGATTAAGAAGGAAGAGATCGAACTGCGCCGGGATATCAATAAACAGATTGTTGATGTTGCCCTTTGCGCCAGTGAAAAACTGATCGCCAAAAAAGATCTGAGCGATGAGGATCAGGAATCGATTGCCCGTTTGGTCGAGGAATTAAATGAGAAATCAGATAACTGAAGTATATGCCAAGGCTCTTTTGGACCTTGCGATCGAAGATAATAAAGTTAATGAACGTAAATTAGCAGCTAAAGAATTAATCAAATATATCAGTGATGATCTTTTGTCTTTGCTTAAGGCAGATGTGATCGAAAAAAACGAGAAACATAAGATCATAAATGAATGCTTTGTTTCCTTTGGAGATGTTTTTTGTCATTTCCTCTGTCTTATAAGCGACAGCGGCCGCTCAGGCTATATCAGAGATATCCTGAGACACTTTATCGACAAATGTAATGAATACCTCCACATCAAGGAAGTGACGCTTCGCTTCGCTCATCCTTTAAGCGAAGCTGAAAAGGATCAGATCGCCGCCGCCCTGAAAAAACGGCTCAACTGTGCGATCGAGATCAAAGAGGAATTAGATGAAAGATTGCTGGCAGGAGTCAAAGTGGAATTTGACGGCCAGGTAATCGACACCAGTCTCAAACGGCGGTTTGAGAATCTGCGCAAAGAATTACTTAATGAAAGTTGGTGAGACGATGGATTTAAGAACAGATGAAATCAGTGCGCTGATCAAAGAGAGGATCAGGCACTATGAAGATAAGATCGAGACCGAAAATACCGGAACGGTCGTGACGGTAGGTGATGGTATCGCTTTGATCCAGGGTCTTGACGGAGCGATGGTCTCCGAGATCGTCCGCTTTGAAGATGATACTTTCGGCATGATCTTAAATCTGGAAGAAGAATTGGTCGGAGTTGTCATCCTGGGCAGCGATGAAAAGATCAAGGAAGGCCAAAGCGTCAAAAGGACCGGTGAGATCGTTAAGGTCAAGGTCGGTGATGCGATGCTGGGCCGGGTAGTAAACGCTTTAGGCGAACCGATCGACGGTTTGGGACCGATCGCTTCGGATAAATACCGGCCGATTGAAAGAGTGGCTCCCGGGGTCATGACCCGCAAAAGCGTCCATGAACCTTTGATGACCGGTATCAAGATCATCGATTCCATGATACCGATCGGCCGCGGTCAAAGAGAACTGATTATTGGTGACCGTCAGACCGGCAAGACGGCGATCGCCGTTGATACGATCATCAATCAGAAAGATTCTGATGTGTTATGTATTTATGTAGCGATCGGCCAGAAAGCTTCAACGGTCGCTCAGATAACCGAGAAATTAAGAGCTTATGGCGCTATGGACTATACGACGATCGTTATGGCCAGCGCTTCTGAATCGGCTCCGATGCAGTATATCGTGCCATATAGCGCTTGTGCTATTGGCGAAGAGTGGATGGAAGAGGGCAAACATGTGCTTATCATCTATGATGATTTATCCAAACATGCCGTTGCTTATCGGACCTTATCCCTACTTTTAAGAAGACCGCCGGGCCGGGAGGCGTATCCGGGCGATATCTTCTACCTGCACTCAAGACTATTGGAGCGGGCCTGTAAACTAAACGATGAATTAAAGGGCGGTTCTTTGACGGCTTTGCCGATCATTGAGACCCAGGCCGGCGATATCTCGGCCTATATTCCGACCAATGTCATTTCGATCACTGACGGGCAGATCTTCCTTCAGACCGAGCTTTTCAATGCCGGCAACCGTCCGGCTGTCGATTCCGGCCTTTCGGTATCCAGAGTCGGATCCAATGCCCAGACCAAAGCGATGAAACAGGTCGCCCGTTCTTTAAAACTGGAGCTGGCTCAATACAGCGAACTTTTGGCTTTCACTCAGTTTGGCAGCGATCTTGATCCGATCACCCAAAAGACGATCGATCATGGCGCCCGGCTTCAGGAAATCCTCAAACAGCCGCAATATGAACCGCTCAGTATGGAACTGCAGGTCATTTCGATCTATGCAGTGGAAAAAGGCTTTTTAGCCAAGGTTAAATTAAGCGATGTCAAACGGTTGGAAAAAGGCTTGCACCGCTATATCAAAGACAAATATCCGTCGATCATCTCAGAGCTTAAAGAAAAGGCAGCGATCAGCGAAGAACTGTTCGCTTTGATGGATGAAGCGATCGGCAAGTATGTCAGCGACTTCATCTTAACTAACGGAGCAGAATAATGGCTCAGAATAAACAGGCTCTAAAATCCCGGATCCGATCGATCCGATCGACCCGGAAGATAACCAGCGCCATGGAGATGATCGCCAATGCCAAACTGACCAAACAGCGAAGCATCATGGAGAATAACCGGGAATATGCCAGTGTATTGCACCGGATGGTTGAAGATATCTTTGCGCTTGATCCCAATATGGAAAGTAAGTTTCTTATGCCGCATCAAAATGATAAGACTCTGTATATCGTCTTTGGCAGCGATCTGGGATTATGCGGTGCCTATAATATCAATATCCTGAAACTGGCTAAAGAAAATTTGAAAAAAGATGATCTGTTCATCGTCATCGGTACCAAACTGTATAACAGTTTTAAAAGCGAAGACCTTAAGGTGATAAACGAACCGGTCAGCGCTGACAGCTTGACCTTTGAGATCATGGCCAAGCTTATGGATATGGCGATCAATAAGTATCTGACCGATGAAGCCGCAAAGATCAAGATCATCCATACCCGCTTCATCAATACCGTTACTTTTAAGGAAATGATCTCAGCCGTTTTGCCTTATGAAAGAAAA
>CASFYR010000043.1 GCA_949298975.1 uncultured Bacillota bacterium
GTGATACCGGAACTGATGACTTCGTTTTTTCGCTTGGTATCTAACGCCGGTAATTATTTCAATGAGTTTATGGCCAATATCGTCAATTTGCTCAATCGTTTTCACATTGACGAGGGGATTATCAATGACGTCAAGGCTTTTGACTTTGACAGTTTGCTCAAGCTGTTTGGCTTTGACTACAGCAAGATCCTGCAGCAGATTACCGATATCGTCCTTGATACCGGAACACAGGCCATCTGGCAGTTTGTCAATTTTGGTTCTTATCTCTTTTATCTTTTTATGGGATTCATGGTGTCGCTTTACATGCTTGGCTCTAAAGAAAAATTGATCAATCAAATGAAGAAGATGGTTATCGCTTTATTCCCGAAAAAGATTGCCGATGAGATTTTGCGGATGGCCGATATATCCAACGGCATTTTCAGTGATTTTGTCGGCGGGAAATTGGTTGAATCGGTGGTAGTAGGGGTTTTGGTATATGTTTTGATGCTGGTATGTCAGTTGCCTTATGCGATCCTTATTGCGGTCATGTGCGGAATTTCTACGATCATCCCGGTCATTGGCTCACTGGTGGCCACGATCATCGCCTGCTTTATTTTACTGACGATCAATCCGCTTTATGCCATTGTTTTCTTTATCATCTATCAGATCGTGCAGAATGTTGACGGCAACTTTATCTATCCGAAGTTCATCGGCAAGGGTCTAGGATTGCCACCGATCTGGATCGTCGTTTCTGTACTTTTCTTCTCTGGCGTATTTGGTGCTTACGGATTGGGAGTTATCGGCATGGTTATTGCCGTTCCGTTAACTGCTTGCATTTATACATTCGGCAGCGAGTATATCAATTACCGCATCAGGAAGAAAAGTGATAATCCGGAAGAATAGAGTTTGAA
This sequence comes from uncultured Bacillota bacterium, assembly GCA_949298975.1. Classification (GTDB taxonomy): domain Bacteria; phylum Bacillota_I; class Bacilli_A; order Erysipelotrichales; family Erysipelotrichaceae; genus JAHHTG01. The sequence goes on from CASFYR010000043.1 coordinate 891, forward strand.
TGCGCTAACTATTTGTAATATAATTCTTAAGGAGGGTATAGATATATGGATAAAATACTTGTAGAAGTTTCTGCTCGTCATCTTCATCTGAGCAGAGAGCATGTTGATATCCTTTTTGGCAAGGGTCATCAATTAACCCCGAAAAAGGATCTTTCTCAGCCGGGTCAGTTTGCCTGTGAAGAGAAAGTTGTGGTCAAAGGTGCCAGAGGGGAAATGAAAATGTCAGTGCTGGGACCGGAGAGAAAAGAATCACAGGTTGAAGTATCGCTTACCGATGCCCGAAGCTTAGGTGTTGAAGCTCTGATCAGAGAATCGGGCGATATTGAAGGCACTGCCGGAATCAAACTGATCGGTCCATGCGGTGAAGTTGACTTGACTAAAGGGGTGATTGCCGCTAAACGGCATGTTCACATGACAAAAGCCGACGCTGAAAAATACGGGGTTACCAACGGTCAGATCGTTAGTGTTAAGGTTGATACCGATGGCCGCAGTCTGGTTTTTGGCGATACGGTTGTCAGAGTTTCTGATTCTTATGCTTTGGCAATGCATGTTGATACCGATGAATCCAATGCTGCCGGCATCAAAGGTTCGGCAATGGGCGAATTGATCAAATAGTATGGAATATTTACTTAAGAGTGATAAAGCGACAGCAGTCGTTTCTAATGATAAGGCTGAGATCCATAGTTTTAAATTGAATAATTCGGAATGTGAATATATGTGGCAAGGCGACGCCAAATATTGGGCCGGCCGCAATCCGATCCTGTTCCCGCAGGTGGGCAACACTTACGACAAAGTTCAAAGGATCAACGGCAAAGAATATCACATGGGCAATCATGGCCTGGCTCGTCATGCTAAATTCACTTGTTTAAATCATAACGGCAACAAAGTATCTCTGGTCTTTGAAAGTGACGCGGCAACCAAAGAACTCTACCCATTCGATTTCGCCTTATACGTGGAATATACTTTAGAAGGGTCGCGCCTTTCGATCGATTATCGGATCGAGAATAAGAGCAGCGAGGCCATGCCGTTTGGTTTTGGTCTTCATCCGGCCTTTAACTGCCCTATTGACAAGGGCGAGGATTTTTCGGATTACTGGATTGCCTTTTCCGCGCAGGAAGATCAAATGGCCATCACTACCGATTGTCTGATCGACAACAAGCTGCCGCTTACCCGCAATCTTTTTAATGTGTTTCCGACCGTTATTTACAAAGGTCTCAATTCTTCAAATGTTCGTTTGACAAACGGCAAACATACAGTGGAAGTCGGTGTGGCCAACTATCCGTATCTCGCTTTCTGGAGTCCTTCAGATGCTCCGTTTGTCTGTATTGAACCATGGTATTCTCATGGTGATTTCACTAAGGTTGATAAGGATTTTTCCCAGCGTGAAGGCATGATAACCTTAAATCCTGGCGAATCATTCTATGCAACATACTACATCGAAATATTGAATTAGGAGGTTATGATGTTTAAGGTTATTGTTACAGAAAACTACGACGAATTATCTAAAGCAGCTTTTGATGTTATGAAAGAATATCTTAAGCCGGGTAAAGTTTTGGGCTTGGCTACCGGTTCCAGTCCGGTCGGTCTTTATAAGAATATGATCAAGGATCATGAAGAAAACGGTACCAGCTATCAGGATATCAAGACATTTAATCTTGACGAATATGTGGGATTGCCAAAAGAGCATAGTGAAAGTTATTATTCTTTCATGCATACCCAACTGTTCAATCATATCGATATCAAGGAAGAAAACATTCATATCCCAAGCGGTCTTGGCGATCTTGAAGCCGGCTGTAAAGCTTATGATGAGGCTATTGACAACTGCCCGGTCGATATCCAGCTTTTGGGCATTGGTTCTAACGGTCATATCGGTTTCAATGAACCGGGAACGCCGTTTGCCTTAGGCACCCATGTTACCGATCTTAAAGAATCAACCCGTAAAGACAATGCTCGTTTTTTTGATCCGCTCGGAGAAGAAGTACCGACACAGGCTTGCACAATGGGTCTGGCTACGATCATGAAAGCTAAAAATATTCTTTTGGTCGCTAATGGCGAAAACAAGGCTCAGGCGGTCAAGGGAATGTTGGAAGGCCCGGTAACTGAAGACTGCCCGGCTTCCATTTTACAGAATCATCCAAGCGTTACAGTTGTTATCGATAAAGCTGCAGGCAAATTACTTGAGAAGAAATATTAATCCCGCTATACTTAAGGCAGATGGAGGATTAATATATGAAAATTGTTAATAAAGCGGAATTTGAAGCCGCAGTAAAAGAAGGATATACATTGGTTGATTTTTTTGCTAACTGGTGTGGACCATGCAAAATGCTCGCTCCGGTATTGGAAGAGCTGGATGGCGAATATCCGGATGTAACCTTTGTGAAGGTTGATGTCGATGAAGAGGAAGAATTGGCTGCCCGCTTTGGCATCATGTCGATTCCGACGATCTTTATGTTTAAAGACGGCAATGTCGTAGCCAAAACCGGCGGCATGCAGCCAAAGGAAAGCATGCGCAATTTCATTGACGGCGCTTTAAAGTAAGCCTTATTATAATTTCCTAAAAAGGATCATCAGTCGATGGTCCTTTTATTTTGCGAAAAATATAAAAAAATAATAAACAAAATATTGCATTTTTGATATAAAAATATATAATTTATCTTGTGTTTGAAAATCAAACATTTAGTTTAGTAATACTAAACAATAGAAAGGGTCGCTAATGGATATCGGTAATCGGATCAAGCAATTACGGATGAAAAAAAATCTAACTTTGGAAGAGTTGGCCGATCGGTGCGAGCTGACCAAAGGTTTTTTGTCTCAGCTTGAACGCAATCTGGCGTCGCCTAGTATTTCGACGCTTGAAGATATTATTGAAGTTTTAGGTATCAGCATGGCTTCGTTTTTTAAAGAGGAGGACAAAGAACCGCAGGTATTTACCCAGGAAGATTTCTATGTCAAAGAAAACAACGATTCGATAATTACCTGGCTGGTTCCCAACGCTCAGAAAAACGAAATGGAGCCGATTCTATATGAACTCAGTCCCGGATCGAAGACTTTTGAAATCAAACCTTATGAAGGTGAAGAATTCGGTTATGTCTTAAGAGGAAAACTGACTTTGGTCAATGTGTCGCGGGACAGCAAGACCGATATCAAAAAGGGCGAGACCTTCTATTTAAATGGTAATGACGAACATTATTTGAGCAACGAAAGCGATAAGATCGTAAGGTTTTTATGGATCTGTACGCCGCCGGTATTTTAAAAGGGGATAAGGATGAAGAAATTAATTGAATTCAGAAATATTGTCAAAAAATTTGACAACAACATTGTCTTAAAAGGGATCAATCTCGATATCAATGAGAATGAATTTGTTACTTTGCTTGGTCCTTCAGGTTGCGGTAAAACGACACTGTTGAGGATCTTGGGCGGTTTTTTGGATCAGGATGAAGGAGAAGTGATCTTTGACGGAGAAGAGATCTCCAAAGTGCCTTCTTATAAACGGCCGATCAATACAGTATTCCAGAAGTATGCATTATTCCCGCATCTGAATGTATATGAAAATGTCGCCTTTGGTCTGAAGATCAAAAAGACACCTAAAGATATCATCAAAACCAAAGTTGACCGAATGATTGAATTGGTCGGACTGGATGGATTTCAAAAGCGGGATGTTACTTCACTATCCGGCGGTCAGCAGCAAAGAGTCGCCATTGCCCGGGCTTTGGTAAATGAACCGGATGTGCTGCTGCTTGATGAGCCTTTAGCTGCTTTGGATCTTAAGTTGCGCAAAGAAATGCAGCATGAACTTAAGAGAATTCAGCAGGAAGTAGGTATTACTTTTATCTTTGTTACGCACGATCAGGAAGAAGCACTGACGATGTCGGATAAAATCGTCGTTATGAAAGACGGTAATATCCAGCAAGTCGGAACACCGGTCGAGATTTATAACGAACCAATTAACGAATATGTCGCCAATTTTATCGGGGAATCGAATATTTTGGACGGCGTCATGAAAAAAGATTATCTGGTATCGTTTGATGACAAGGATTATCAATGTGTTGATTTTGGTTTCAAGGATAATGAAAGTGTCGATGTTGTCATCCGTCCGGAAGATATCAATATCGTTCCGGCTAAAAAAGGCAAACTGGATGGCGAAGTTAAATCGGTATTGTTTAAAGGAGTTCATTACGAAGTAATCGTTCAGACCCAAATCGGTACTTCTAAAACCGTTACTATGCATGTTTTAAATGATCGCGATGTTTTCAATCAGGAACAAAACGAAAAGATGCATGCCAGTGATTTCACTATGGACTTGGAAGATGTCAGCGCAATTACCGATGAGCAGCTGATCGCCCGAGCCAACGCACAGGCCTGGAATGCTGAAAACGAAGAGGATATTTCGATATCCAGCGTTGAATATGAGATTTTACCAAAGGCCGGTAAGTATCCGATTACCTATAAAACTCATAACGGTACCCTGATCACAGTCAATGTCAATGTTGTTGAACCAAAATACGTCGAAGATAAAGCGTCCAATATTGGTATTACCGCCTTTGACTTTTATAAAACTGTCGATGAGATCAAAGAATCAATGGCTATTTCGGTCGATTTAAAGACATGGGCCGACGCCTATGCGTGGTCACTAGCTGATGATGAAGAAATTGATATCAATGACGTCATCTTTGATTTTGATCCGATGAGCATTGAAGAGGGCGATTATAAAGTAACATTTGCGACTGCCGGCCGCGAATATAAAATTCATACTACAAAGTATTATGAAGAGGGCACCAAGGTGTCTTTAGATTTTAATCCGCAAGACATTCATGTTATGGAAAAGATGGTGAAGATGTAATGAAGAGTTTTCGCCGTTTAGTATATCCTTATCTTGTCTGGGGCATCATCTTTATTGTGATACCGATGCTGCTGATCGTCTTTTACGCTTTTACCAAAGACGGCAATTCGGTTATGCCGGTCAAGTTTACCTTAGACAATTTTACCCGTTTTTTCAGTGATTCGATCTTCGTAAACGTGCTGATAAGATCTTTGAAACTGGCGTTTATTACGACTGTTATCTGTATTATCATCGGTTATCCCTGCGCCTACTTCATGGCTCGCTTGAAACCTAATTCTCAGGCGATGATGGTTTTGCTTGTGACATTTCCGATGTGGATCAATATGCTGGTCAGAACCTACGCCTGGCGCGGCTTGTTGATCGAAAGCGGTATTTCGCCGGAAATCAAAGTATATATCGGCATGATTTATAACTTCCTGCCGTTTATGGTATTGCAGATCTACACCTCGTTGTCCAAAATGGACAAGGATCTGATTACGGCCGCTCATGATCTGGGCTGTGACAATAAGCTGGCCTTTTTAAAGGTGACGCTTCCCTTAAGCGTGCCGGGAATCATCTCTGGGATAACCCTGGTTTTCCTGCCGGCAGTTTCCAGTTTCTTTATTCCGAAGCTTTTAGGCGGCGGCAGTTACGTTTTGGTCGGTAATCTTGTGGAAAATTATTTCGTTACGACCGGGGACTGGAATTTTGGCAGTGCGATCAGTTTGATCATGACAGCAGTTATTCTGATCTCAATGTACTTTACCCGCAAGTTTGATTACAGCAAGGAGGACCGTTAATGAAGAAAAAACCTTTTTCCAAACTGTATCTGGCTTTGATTTTGTTGTTCTTATATCTGCCGATCGTCTATGTGGTCGTTTTCTCATTCAACGAATCAAAATCTTTGACTCATTTTACCGGTTTTTCTTTGCGCTGGTATGAAAAGATGTTTGAAAGCCAGACGATGATGGATGCCGTATATTATACGATCGTCATTGCGGTTATTGCAACCGTTGTTTCCACGATTGTCGGGACGATCACAGCTATCGGTATGAGCAAGTCGCGCAAGCTGATCAGGGAGTCGATCGTGCAAATGAATAATCTGCCGATGCTGAATCCGGAGATCGTTACGGCAATTGGCCTGATGCTGTTTTTTACCGCCTTAAATATTCGTTTGGGTTTTATAACCTTGCTTTTGGCTCATATCATCTTTTGTATCCCTTATGTGGTCTTATCGATCATGCCGAAGTTAAGACAACTGGATGATAATCTGGCTGAAGCGGCGCTGGATTTGGGATGTACGCCTTTTAAGGCTCTATATAAGGTTATTATCCCCCAGATCCTTCCTGGCATCGTATCGGGTGCATTAATTGCTTTCACGATGTCGTTTGATGATTTTGTCATCTCTTATTTTGTTACCGGCCCGGGAATCAACAATATATCCACTTATGTCTATACCAGCGTTAAGCGGATCGACCCGACGGTCAATGCCTTATCGGCATTAATTGTTCTGGCAATTACAATCATATTGTTAATTGTGAATATATTACCACTTATCAAGGAAAGGAAAACAAAGAGGAATGAAGAAACTATTTAAACTGGTCTTGGCTTTAGCCATGGCACTTGGCCTTTGCGGCTGTTCTGGCGGTAATAGTTCCGGCAACTCGGAATATGGCTGCGATGTCTTGAATGTATATAACTGGGGCGTTTATATCGGCGAGAATGTCATCAGCGATTTTCAGAATGAATACGGTGTTAAAGTAAACTATTCGTTATTCGATTCTAACGAAGCGATGTACACTAAAATTTTGGGCGGATCTCATTATGATGTCCTTATACCAAGCGATTATATGATTGAAAGAATGATCGGAGAAGATCTGCTGCAGCCGATCGACAAGTCGATCGTTGATAACCTCGACAATCTCTATGAAGGGGTATTGAACAAACCTTATGACATGGACAACACTTACAGTGTTCCGTATTTCTGGGGCAATGTCGGTATTGTATATGATAAAACCATCGTTTCTGAAGATGACGTCAAGAATCAGGAATGGGAAGTGCTGAAGAATGAAAAATACAAAGGCCAGATCTATATGTACGATTCAGAGCGCGACTCTTTCATGGTTGCTTTAAAAGCCCTGGGTTATTCGATGAATACCGAAAATGAAGATGAGATCAATGAAGCATATCAATGGCTGGTAGAGCTGGATAATACCATGGATCCGGCGTATGCAACTGATGAAGCGATTGACGGTTTGATCTATGGCGAAAAAGCAATGGGGGTCATGTATTCCGGAGATGCCGCTTACATTTTAAGTGAGAACGAAAATATGGCTTTCTATGCTCCGGAAAAATCCGGCACGAATTACTGGACCGATGCGATGGTCATCCCGGCTAATGCCGATTGCCCGGGCCTGGCTAATGAATTTATCAAGTTTGTTTTAGAATACGATCAGTCTTACGATAATGCGTATACTGTTGGTTACGCCAGCTCCAATGCTCAGGTATTGAATGATATGGTTGCTGAAGGCGGGGACTATGAGGGTAACGACGCTTACATTCCACGCCAGCAAAACGATAAGGACGAAGTATTCCATAATAACGAACCGGTCAGAGAACTAATTTCCGAACTCTGGATCAAAGTTAAAAACAGTTAATATACCGCGCAGGGAGAACCTGCGCTTTTTTCTTGAAATAACAGATAATAATCAAAGATTTTTAGTATGTTCTGATATAGATTCTTTGATGGCCAATTTGAATTATCTAGCAAAGACTGAAATAAAGTAGACACAAAATAAAACCTCTGTCAGTGACAGAGGTTAAATTTTAGATGGTGGTTCCGGCCAGAGTTGAACTGGCGACACACGGATTTTCAGTCCGATGCTCTACCTGCTGAGCTACAGAACCATGGTTGCGA
>CASFYR010000044.1 GCA_949298975.1 uncultured Bacillota bacterium
AAGCGGAACATCCGCTTTTTATAAAATATCGACCCGGTCATGATATCGGGCAGCAATCTTCTGATTGACTTCGTCACCACGGTCCAGATTACCGCTGACCCAGATCGGAGGTTCGATTCCCTGATCGGCCAGGATCTCAATGACCTGTCCGATCAGACCGACTAATACGGTCATCGTTACGACAGTGGAAGTGGAACAGAATTTTTCTTTGATGCCAGGATGTGATAAAACGGCGTCGCCTTCCACACCACAGACATCAATAACGATATCGGCAACATCTTTTAGTAAAAGACCGGATGAATGCCGGGATGTAACATGGCTAGAGTAATCCATAGAGGTACAGGCAATAACGGTCATTCCCATCTTTTTAGCCGCCATGGCCATATCGATCCCGGCCGGATTGCGGCCAGACACCGATACGACCAGCATGACATCCTGCTTTTGCGGGTTCATCATCTTAAAAACCGTATCCGCAAAACCTTCCTGTCTTTCCATTAACTGTGACAGGCGATAGTGCGGGTAGATTCCATAGTGCGGCGTCATGATGGCATTTACTGCCCCCAGTCCGCCGGTTCTGAAGCATAATTCTTCGCCGAACATCTGGGAGTGACCACAGCCGAACACATGCAGGATACCGTCATTTTTGATCGATTCGGCAATGACCGACGCTGCCTGATCCAATACTTCTTCTTGCGCCAAAGCAGCGGTAATCTGTTCGCTGCAGACCTGGGCAAATTCATGATAGCGTTTCATTATCAATTATTCCTTTCCGTTATAAATCATTTAACTTATCTTCATTATAACATTTATAATATAAGCATAGATATTAATCAGGAGGTCGATAATGGAAAAGATCAAAAAGAATTTTGGTTTTGGCTTTATGCGGTTGCCGATGAAAGACAGTGAGGTTGATATTGCAGAAACAAAGAGAATGGTCGATCGTTTTATGGCGGCCGGTTTCAATTATTTCGATACGGCTCATGGTTATTTGGAAACAAAAAGCGAACCGGCATTACGGGAATGTTTGACAGAAAGATATGACCGGGAAGAGTACTTTTTGGTCAATAAGCTGTCAGGGATGTTTTTCAATAGGGAAGAGGATATCCGGCCGCTATTTGACGAACAATTAAAGGCTTGCGGGGTTGAATATTTTGATATGTATCTGCTTCATGCCCAAAGCCGCAATAATTATGATCATTATCAGAAATGCCGTGCTTACGAAACCGTCTTCGATCTTAAAAGAGAAGGGAAGATCAGACATGTCGGTATTTCATTTCACGATTCTCCATCTTTTCTTGATAAGATCTTAAATGATTATCCGGAGATCGAAGCAGTACAGATCCAGTTCAATTATCTTGACTATGATGAAGCGGATATTGAAAGTTATGCCTGTTATGAAGTATGCCGGCGTCATAATAAACCGGTTATAATTATGGAACCGGTCAAAGGTGGCAATCTGGCTAATCTGCCGCCTAAAGCTGCACAGATCCTCAATGATCTAAACGGCGGGTCAAATGCTTCCTATGCCATTCGGTTTGCTGCCGGATTTGCCGGAGTGATGATGGTTCTATCCGGTATGAGCACGATCGGGCAGATGGATGACAATATCAGTTATATGCAGGATTTTAAGCCGCTGGATGAAAGAGAATCGGCTGCGATCGAAAAGGTTTGCACCGTCCTTCGATCATCCCGCAGCATCTCTTGTACTAAATGCCGCTATTGTACTGATGGCTGTCCGAAGAAGATTGCGATCCCGGATCTTTTTGAAGTTTATAATAACAAATATGTCTTTAATAATCCGCAAGCCAAAGAGCGTTATCGGTTTATAACTGCCGGTAAAGCCAAGGCTTCAGACTGTGTGGGGTGCGGCCAATGCGAAACCATTTGCCCTCAGCACCTAAAGATCCGCGAACTTTTAGGCAAACTGACCGAAGAATTTGAATAAGCGTCGCCAGACGCTTTATTTTTATGACATCATATCGCTTGTAATATTATGGGAAGAGGGTATAATGGTCTAGTAGGGTTAGTTATAAAAATAACTAACTAGAAAGGAATAAAATGAGCAGTATCGTTGCGGTAGTTACTAATATTCGCCGGGTGATCAAAGCGTTCGATGATAGATTAAAACCGGTATGCCGACAGTATGATCTTACTTTAATCGAAGCCCGGATCATCGGTTTTCTCGATAATAATCCTGCCTATGATACCCCCGGCAGCATCGCTGAATTTCGTCTTTTATCCAAAAGCAATGTATCGACAGCGGTTGATAACCTTTTAAAACGCGGATTGCTGACCAAGACAGACGATGATATCGACCGCCGGAAGGTTCATCTGCAATTAAGCCTGACAGCCAGACCGATCGCCAGGGCCATCGGGGAGATCCGGATCGCTTTTGGCGAAGAACTGTTTGAAGGTTTTAGCGTAAAAGAAAAGAAAGAGTTTATCCGGCTGCACGAAAAGATTAGCCGCAATATGCAAAAGAAGGAAAAAGATGATGAATGAAGAAAAAGACTTTTTAACTAAGGCGCCGATCGGGAAGCTTTTGATCAGTCTGGCTTTACCGACGGTCACGGCCCAGCTTATCAATATGCTCTATAACATTGTCGATCGCATTTATATCGGACATATTCCAAATGTAGGGGCGATCGCTTTGACCGGCGTGGGTGTTTGTATGCCTTTAATTATGATCGTCAGTGCTTTTGCGGCACTGGTCGGCTTCGGTGGTGCGCCCCGGGCTTCGATTTTTATGGGCAAAGGTGACAATACATCGGCAGAAAAGACCCTGGGTAACTGTTTCAGCATTCAGATAGTTATATCCTTGATTCTGACAGTAGTCCTTTTGCTTTTTAATCGGGAATTGCTGCTGGCTTTTGGTGCTAGCGATAATACGATCAATTTTGCAAATGATTATATGAATATCTATGCCATGGGTACGATTTTTGTTCAGATGACCTTGGGAATGAACGCCTTTATTACAGCTCAGGGTTTCGCTAAAACCGGAATGTATTCGGTGCTGATCGGAGCATTTGCCAATATTATCTTAGATCCGATATTTATTTTTGGTTTGGGCATGGGAGTAAAAGGAGCGGCTTTGGCTACGATCATTTCCCAGTCATTATCTTGTCTTTGGGTTTTGTCTTTTCTTTTTGGCCGTCAGACCAAACTCAGGATCAAAAGAAAGAATATGCACCTTGAAGCGGCAATTATCTTGCCGTCGCTGGCTTTAGGTCTTTCGACTTTTATCATGCAGGCCAGTGAAAGCGTCATTTCCGTCTGCTTTAATTCTTCGCTTTTGACTTATGGCGGTGATATCGCGGTCGGTGCGATGACCATTTTGACCAGCGTGATGCAGTTTGCCATGCTGCCGCTGCAGGGCCTGGGACAAGGAGCCCAGCCGATTATCAGTTACAATTACGGTGCTAAAAATGCCAATCGCGTTAAAGATGCTTTTAAACTGCTGCTTAAAGTCAGCCTGACATATTCGGTCTTGCTCTGGCTTTTAGTAATGATCTTACCTAAAGCATTTGCCGGAGTGTTTACCAATGATGCGTCACTTTTGATTTTTACCGAGACGGCATTGAGGATCTATATGGCCTGTATGTTTATGTTTGGCATTCAGATTGCCTGTCAGATGACCTTTACGGCGTTGGGCAATGCCAAAGCCTCAATCACCGTGGCGATCGTCCGGAAATTTGTGCTTCTGATCCCGCTGATTTTTATCTTGCCTAATATCTTTACCGGTTTTAAAACAAGCGCCGTATACCTGGCGGAACCGGTAGCTGATTTTATCGCCGTTTGTTTTACCATGATCCTGTTCAGTTATCAATTTAGAAAGTCATTAAAAGCTATTTCCTGAAATAAAAGCCGTTATTTTTTTAGATAACGGCTTGTTAGTTATATGTTCATCCAGCTTTCATCCTGCGGTGCGTCCCGGAAAGCCAATAATTTTGCAATTTGTTCTTTTTTGATATAGCCTTCTTCACTGGCTATTTTTATCAGTACATCATAATTTGAACAGGAGTGATTGACTACCTGATGTTCAGCCAAACGGTCGTCGGCTTTTTTCATCCCGTAGGTAAATATCGAAGCGATACCCAAGACCTCGGCATCAGCTTCTCTTAGTGCTTCAACCACTTCAACGCAACTGCCGGCGGTTGAGATCAAGTCCTCAATTACGACAACTTTCTGTTTCGGCAATACCCGGCCTTCGATTCGGTTATTGCGGCCATGGTCTTTGGCACTTGCCCTTACATACCCCATCGGTAGTTCGAGAATATCGGCAACGATCGCCGCATGAGCGATTCCGGCGGTGCTGGTACCCATGATCGCTTCACATTCAGGATATTTTTCCCTGATCAGTTCTGCCAAAGCATTTTCGACATCGTTTCTGACGTTTGGATAAAACAGGGTCAGCCGGTTGTCGCAATAGATCGGGCTTTTAATTCCGCTGGCCCAAGTAAACGGGTCTTCCGGTCTTAAAAAGACGGCTTCGATCTTTAGAAGATCTTTAGCGATCAATTCTTCTCTTGTCATTCTTCTTCTCCTGTCGCGAACATTCTTTGAGCTTTTAGATAGGCGGCATAAGGATCTTTCGCACCGGTTATGGAGCGGCCGATGACGATGTAGGTCGAACCGTTGCGGGCTGCCATATCCGGAGTGGTAACACGTTTTTGATCGCCTTTGGCATCGCTTTTGAAACGGATACCCGGAGTTACGGTATAGAAGTCAGAACCGCAGATCTTGTTAACGATGACAGTTTCCAATGGTGAACAGACGACGCCGTCAAGACCGGCTTTTTTCGCATTTAAAGCATAATGTGCAACTGTTTCTTCCATACTTGATGGAATCAGCAGTTCCTCATGCATCGCTGTTTCGGAATTTGAGGTTAACTGGGTAACGGCTATCAATATAGTTTTTGCTCCTTTTTCATCAAGAGCTTTTTTGGCCGCTTTCATCATTTCGATCCCACCGCCGGCATGGACGTTGACCATATCTGCCTGAAGATCGGCCAATGCCTTCATTGCGCCATAAACGGTATTGGGAATATCGTGCAACTTAAGATCGAGAAAGATTTTATGACCGCGGTCTTTGATTTCCTTTACGATTGAAGGCCCGACGGAATAGTATAGTTCCATTCCGATCTTTACATAAGGTTTTATATCGTGGAATTGATCAAGAAAATTCAGTGTCTCTTCCCGGCTTTTAAAATCACATGCAATTATTACTTCGCCTTTCATTGTTTTTCCTCCTTAAGCATTTGCCTTTATTTCTTCGGTGCTGTTGCAGGCATCGCTGTTATATACTTCCTCATCGAACATACCTTCTGAATTGGATACGATGACTGCCGCAGCTGAATCACCAATGCAGTTAAGACTGGTAACCAACATTTCGATCGGCCGGTTGATAGCTAAAATCAAAGTATAAGCCATCATAGCCATTTCGTTGGTAAAACCGGTTCCGGATAGGATGGTAAACAGGACGATTGCCCCGGCCCCGGGAGCTGCCGGAGTACCGATACTGGCAACAAGAGCTAAAATTGCAATTAGAATTACTGATGGCAGAGTTATCTCATAACCGCCGCAGGAAGCGACAAAGATTGTAGCGATGACCTGCATGATGGCGGTGCCATCCATATTGATCGTCATACCTAAAGGTAAGACGAAACTGGCAATTTCTTCATGGACACCGATTTCTTCGGTAGTCGTTTTTAAGTTAAGCGGAAGCGTGGCGGCGCTGGAGGATGTTGAGAAGCCAAACAGCGCTACTTTTGATATCTTTTTAATAAACGGAATAGGATTAATTTTAGCTAAGATCGAAACAAAGAAAGCATAACCGAAAGTCAGATAAAGCAGAAGCAAGACGGTGGTGATGATGACATACATCATGGCCGGTTTTAAGAAATCGATGCCGTAGGAAGCAAAGGTTCTGGTAATCAAAGCAAAGATTGCGATCGGGCCAAAGGTATTGACGATATAGCCTAATGAAACGGTTACGATCGAACTGATCTCTTCGCAAAGCTTCGGCAGAATTTCAATTTTGCCTTTTAAAGCATTGATTGCCAGTCCGGTTGCGACAGCTAATATTACTACGGCCAGAACTCCGGAATTATTGGAGAAAGCACTGACGATATTTAGTGGAATAGCATTGATCAAGATCATCAGCGGATTAGAACCGGTTGAACCGTTTCCTGCTTCCAGACCGGTTGCATCAAATGATCCAAACACTCCGGCATCAAAAGCAATTATTCCTACTATGCTGGCGATAGCTAATGCAACAACACTGGTAAGCAAGAAAGTACCGATAGTTTTCGAAGATATCCGGCTGAGCTTGCGGGCGTCGTTGATTTTGATCATCGCCAGAGTAATGGAAGTAAATACCATTGGGATAATGATGACCTGCAAGGCTCTTACAAAGAGTTGACCAACGATATAGAAGATACCAAGCGCTTGTTCATTTCCTTCGGCGCTGATGTCGGCAAACAGCCAGCTGTTGATCGACGACCATAAATCGCTTTGTCCGTTTTGGATCAAATTTTCTCTTAAGAAGATACAGCCGATACCGCAGATTAATCCTAAGACTAACGCGATCATCATTTTCTTAGCTAATGTGTTTTTCTTTTTCATATTCCGCTCCTTTTTTGAAATAAAGCCCCCTTAGAATAGTACACTACACTAAAGAGGGCTGATAGAGCAAAAATAAGTTTTCCATCTCCTTTATAGCATCTCGTACTATATTAAAGGTTCTTGTATGATTATAATGGTTAATCCAAAAAAGTCAAGATGATATCAAAAAACGAGCATGATAAATATGATTTACAGGTTTTAGTTTCCTTTCCATTTATCCTGTTTATAAGTTAGAATATAAGCGAACATCACATCTAAAGGGGAAGACTATAATATGAAAAAACTAATAATAGCTTTACTTATATCTTTACTCATCCTATCCGGTTGCAGTAATAAAGCAGATAATAAAATATCACTGACTAATGAAGATGAGATCACTTTAGAGTTAGGACAAGTTGCTTTATCGCTTGATCCTGATGATTATGTAACTTATGATAATGAAACCATAAACAGTAATGATATCAAGGTATCGCTTCACTATGCTGCCTTATCCAAAGATGATGAAGGGAATGTCATAACTACACCTATGACCAAAGAGTTAGAAACAAGTGATCTGAATAGAGTAACTGATTATGTATTAGTTATATCTTATGAAGATGAAACCTTACAGAAGGTTATTCATATCAAAGATACTACAGCACCAAAGATCACTGACTTTAAAGACAACTACACTATCACCGAAGGTGATGATCTTCCGGATATCAAAGCAGATGTCAAAGCTGAAGATCTTAGCGATGTAACAATTGATATAGATACTTCAAATGTCAAGACAGATAAACCGGGTGAATATAAGGTAACGATAACAGCTATCGATACTTCTGATAACAAGACAGAAAAAGAAGTAACGATCACTGTAGAAGAGAAACCAGAAGTTACAGTTCAAAAACCAAGCACCACTAAACCATCATCAGGATCAGGCAGCTCCTCTAAACCATCCGGAGGCAGCAGTTCCGGCGGTTTATATCATACTGGAAGTTATGTCGATGATGAAGAAGAAATAAATAAAGCCATTACAGAAAACGAGAAGAACAGAGAGCGTTTTGTTTCAGAAAACAGCAGTACTGCATATCTGATAAGTGATAGTAGAAACGATATGTTTGCTTATGGTGACAGTATGTTGGGTAAGCGCTATGGAGAATATGAGATAAATCGTTGGGAATATATATCTAACGGTTACATTATCGATTTTACCAATACATGGACAGGAAAATCATATACTATTCCTAACAGCAATCCGACCTATGCGCTATTTTTGTATCATGATGTTACCGAAAACGGAATTAAAGTAAAAACATATTGTCTTACTAAAGATAAAGTTTGGATCGAATTTAAAAGATGGTGATTATTGCTTTAAGCCATTTTACAACATGTTTTGGTTAATAATTTGAAGCATTAAAAAAGCCCTATTTCAGGGCTTAATCAACTACTGGAGCAGATGAAGGGAATCGAACCCTCGTGTCGACCTTGGCAAGGTCGCGTTCTACCATTGAACTACATCTGCAAATGGC
>CASFYR010000045.1 GCA_949298975.1 uncultured Bacillota bacterium
ATTGAAATAAGGATTCATTGATTTTATCGGCAATTTTTTGTGGGCTTAAACCATAGATATCCTCTATTTCCCGGATGGTCCCCTGCTTGATAAAACGGTCAGGATAGGCAAAAGGCAGCACCTTGATGTCATGGATATCCTGCAGCATCAGCCAATCACAAATACTGGAATATAAACCACCGGTCAGCACACCATCCTCAACGGTCACAATCTTTCCGGTCTTTTTGGCCGAAGAAATAATTGTGCTGTAATCTAAAGGTTTAAGGGTCATGATGTTGATCAGGGTCGACTTAATGTTATAAGTGTCCGCAAGGATTTCAGATGCTGCATCGGCATTGGCGTTCATCTTGCCTAAAGCACAGATTGTCAAATCATCACCTGTTTTTATGATTTCCGCTTTGTCGTTTTGCAGCAAAGATAAATGGTTAGTTTCATTCACAATCTTTAACTGTTCATTACCGCGCGGATAGCGGATAACGATCGGTCCGTCATAATAGTTGACCGCATAATCCAGCATAGTTTCAAGTTCCGGAAAATTTTTCGGAGCAAGAATTTTAAGGTTAGGTATCAGATTCAAATAAGCCAGATCAAACAACCCCTGATGCGTTTCTCCGTCGGCTCCGACGATGCCGGCACGGTCAAGGCAAATAACGACATGAAGATTCTGAATACAGACGTCATGAATCAATTGATCGTACGCTCTTTGAAAAAACGACGAATAAATAGCTACTACCGGAATAATGCCGTCAGTAGCCATCCCGGCCGCCAGAGTGACGGCATGCTGTTCGGCAATCTCGACATCAAAAAAGCGGTCAGGAAACTCAGCTTTAAAATCTAACAGTCCGGTACCGGAAGCCATGGCGGCGGTAATTGCCGCTACATTAGGATTTTTACGGGCTATCGCGCATAATTTACGCCCAAAAACAGCCGAATAGTCATCGCCAGAAGATTTTAGGGGCTGACCGGTTGCGATATCAAATGGTGATATGCCATGAAATTTATCCGGATTGGCTTCGGCAGGAGCATAGCCATAACCTTTAGTCGTTTTAGCATGCACCAATATCGGCCCTTTCAGATCCTTTGCCCGGTCCAAAAGCGCTTCGATCTTATCGTAATCATTGCCGTCGACAACACCAAGATAAGTAAAACCGATATCTTCAAAATACATGTTTGGAATTATCATCTGTTTAATGCCATGTTTTAATCTGCGGACTGCCTTAATGGTCTTGCCGCCTAAAAAAGGCACATGTGAAACAGCTTCTTTGATCTGTTTGTTGGAGTTGCGGTAAAAAGGTTTGGTCCGCATTTTCGATAACAATGAATTAAGGCCGCCGGTATTGGGATCGATACTCATTTCATTGTCATTTAAAATGACGATCATATCCGTTCCATAAGCACCAGCATCATTTAAAGCCTCTAAAGCCATGCCGCTGGTCATCGCTCCGTCACCAATAACAGCGATCACCCGATAATTATCTCCTTTGATATCCCGGGCTCTGGCCATACCCAATGCCGCCGATATTGATGTTCCGCTATGGCCGGTATCAAAAGTATCGTATTTCGACTCTTCCCGCTTGGGGAAACCGGCTAGACCGTTAAGGCTGCGAATGGTTCCTAAACGATCTTTGCGGCCGGTCAGCATCTTATGGACATAGGTTTGATGGCCAACATCAAAAACAACCTTATCATCGGGCGTATTAAAAACCGCATGGATAGCTACGGTCAGCTCAACCACACCAAGATTAGACGCCAAATGACCGCCGGTTTTAGAAATCGTTTGAATCAATTCATCCCGGATCTCTGAACATAACTGTTTCTTTTGTTCCAGAGTCAGATCTTTAAGATCACGGGGATCATTTATCTTATCTAAAATATCAGGCATAAAAATCTAAACCTATTATAACTTATTTGCCATTGAATTGATATAGTTTACAGCTTGATCATGACTGTTGAAAATGTCATCAAGAGTTGGCTTTGCGATATAAGATATGTTGTTTAAAGCACTGATAACTAAGCGTTCAATAGCTGTAAATGAAATATGACCGGCTAAAAACAGACCTACCGCCGTGTCATTGGCGCCATTGAGTATAGCTCCCATATTGCCGCCTAGCCGGCCGGCCAAAAAGGCGGCCCAAACCAGTTTATATCTGTGATAATCAACTTCTTTGAAATTTAATCGGCCAATTTTAGCCAGATCGAGATAAGAATAACTTTTTCGTGGAAGATGCCGCGGATAAAACAAAGCATACTCGATCGGCAAACGCATATCCGGGTGTGACATTTGGGCAATTAAAGAGCCATCATTATACTCCACCGCTGAATGAACGATGCTTTCATAATGGATGACCGGGGTAATTCTATCATACGAAACCCCAAAAAGATGATGAGCTTCAATGATCTCATAGCCTTTATTCATCATCGTTGCCGAATCGATTGTAATTTTAGCGCCCATCTGCCAGACAGGATGATTGAGCGCATCGGCGACTTTAACCTTTGTCAATGCTTCATAAGGCCAGTCACGAAAAGCTCCGCCGGAGGCAGTAATGATTAAACGCTTGATGTCTTGAGGATTTGAACCGGCCAGGCATTGAAAAATAGCCGAATGCTCGGAATCTATCGGAATAATATTAACTTCAGCCGCCTTGGCTTTAGCCATTACGATATCACCGGCCGCAACCAAAGTTTCCTTGTTGGCCAAAGCGACATCTTTGTGATCTTCAATGGCTTTAAGAGTAGGTTTTAGTCCAGTAAAACCTACCAAAGCATTTACCAGAAGATCGTATTCTTTATTGTCCAAAAGTTCTAAAAGACCATTATCGCCCCAATAAAAACTAATATGTGGAAAAGCCTTTACCAATTCTTCATCATAATCGATGGCATAAGCGAACCTGATGCCGGGGTTCTCACACAATAATTGTCTCAAAAAAGTCTTGTTCTTACCGACACTAACCCCGACAATGGCTATTTCGTCAACATGTTCTTTGCAGATTTCCAGGGTTTGCGTACCGATCGAACCACTGGCCCCGAGTAAAAATATCCTTCTCATAACAGTACCGTCAAAGCAATAAAATAAATCAGACAAAACAAAAGTGAATCAATTCGATCCAAAATCCCGCCATGACCGGGAATGATCGAACCAAAGTCTTTAACTTGGTAATTCCGTTTAATTAAACTAAATGACAGATCGCCGATTTGGGCGACGATCGGCAAAGTTAAAGAGGCAATAGTAAAGAAAAGAACATTCCGTGTCGTAAAAAGGAAAAAGTAGGCAAATGCCAAAGATAAAATACAGCCGAAAAACCAACCGCCAATCGCTCCTTCAATCGTTTTTTTCGGTGATACACGCGGATTTAATTTATGAGAACCGATCGCCATTCCTACAAAAAGCGCAGCAATATCGCAACCGAAAGCAGCAATTAATATATACAAAGTAATAAGATAGCCGTTTTCAAAGCTGTAAATACGCAAGATAGAAGTTAAGGCGTATGCAATGATCGTTCCCATCATAAAGACGGCTGAAATGTCATCAAGGGAAATCTCTGGCGAAACGATCGCCAAAAAAAACAAAACGATCAGATAGAGGATCAGAAAACCGGTCTGATAAGCTTTAAAAATATTAAACAGTAAAACAAAGGCCAGCATAATAAAAAACAACAGAACATTAAATCGTTTGTTCCGAATTTTACAAAATTCGTAAGTTGCGGCACTGGCAACGATTGCACACAATACTTTCAAAAGCCATCCGCCATAAACAAGCGGTGGGATACAG
>CASFYR010000046.1 GCA_949298975.1 uncultured Bacillota bacterium
CTCTATGATGGATAATGAATTAAAACGGGCGATCATTTTAGATCACTATCAAAACCCTCACAACAAAGGATTGATCGATGATCCTTCATACAAAAAAGTTCACATGGCTTCTGATTCCTGTATTGACGATATTACCGTTGCCATTAAAATTATTGATGACCAGGTGGCCGATGTACGCTTTGACGGAGTCGGCTGCACGATCGCTACCTCTTCCACTTCGATCATGTCGGAGCTGATCAAGGGCAAAAGCACGGACGAGGCCTTAAAGCTCATTGATGAGTATTATGCAATGATCGACGATAAACCGTTTGACGCTGAATTGCTGGAAGAAGCCAATGCCTTTGACACGCTTTGTCAGCAAGCTAATCGGATCAAGTGCGGCACGATCGGAATCAAGGCGATGAATATGTTACTAAGAGAGTATAAGAATGAAGAATAAAGAAATTATTAAAAGTCAGGATGATTACCGTTACGGGTTTCATGATGATGATATCAGCGTCTTTAAAACGCAAAAGGGACTGAGCGAAGATGTTATCAAAGCGATATCCAAAGCCAAAGATGAACCGGAATGGATGCTGGATATCCGGCTTAAGGCATATCGTCAGTTTGTCAAAATGCCTTTGCCTTCTTTTGGACCTGATTTAAGCGAGATTGATTTTGATGATTTTACTTATTATATCAAACCGGCCGACAAGGTAGCCGATGACTGGAGCGAAGTGCCAAAGACGATCAAGGAAACCTTTAACCGGCTTAAAATTCCTGAAGCAGAACAGAAATTTTTGGCCGGGGTATCGACACAGTATGAATCGGAAGTCGTATATCACAATATGCTAAAAGAGGTAGAAGAGGCCGGGGTCATCTTTTATGATACTGATACGGCTTTAAAGAAGTGCCCTGAGATTTTTAAGGAATATTTTGGCAAAGTCGTGCCTTATACCGACAATAAATTTGCCGCTTTAAATACGGCGGTATGGTCCGGCGGTTCATTTATCTATGTGCCAAAGGGAGTAAAACTCAAAAAACCACTGCAGTCTTATTTCCGGATCAACTCGGAAGCGATGGGACAGTTTGAAAGAACGCTGATCATTGTTGAAGATGAAGCTGATCTTCATTATGTTGAAGGATGCACGGCGCCCCGTTATTCCAAGGATTCACTGCATGCCGCTATCGTTGAGATCTTTGTCGGCAAAAATGCCAAATGCCGTTATTCGACCGTGCAAAATTGGTCGCCTAATATCCTGAATCTCGTCACCAAGCGCTCTTATGTCAAAGAAAACGGGATCATGGAATGGATCGACGGCAATATCGGCTCCCATATCAATATGAAATATCCGGCTTGTATTTTAGCGGAAGATTATGCTAAAGGTGTCTGTATATCAATTGCCGTGGCTTCCCGAGATCAGTATCAGGATGCCGGGGCCAAGATGATCCATCTTGGCAAGCACACATCCTCAACAATCATCTCCAAGTCGCTGTCAAGGACCGGCGGCAAGGTCAATTATCGCGGCATGGTCTCTTTTGGTAAAAATGCTGACTATGCCAAGGCCAAGGTTGAATGCGATACGCTGATCCTTGATGATTTATCCGCCAGCGATACCATCCCGGTAAATATCGTCAATAACGCTACTTCAACGGTCGAGCATGAAGCGACGGTCTCCAAGATTTCCGAGGAGCAGTTATTCTATCTGATGTCAAGAGGATTAAGCGAAGCTGATGCGACCCAGATGATCATTTTGGGTTTTATCGAGCCTTTCACTAAAGAATTGCCAATGGAATATGCGGTCGAACTTAATCAACTGTTAAAAATTAATATGGAGGGATCTATTGGATAAAAATAAAAAAATGGGCTGATGTCCATTTTTTTGTTGCTTAAAATAGTATTATATAGTACTATTTAGATAGATATGAAAAACAATGCCGGTTTTGTGATAGGTCAGATCAAACAAATTCAAGCCAGAGTATTCGAGGTACTGTTGAAAGAAAACGGGTTATCTGATTTCAATGGTGCTCAGGGACGTATTTTGTACGTTTTATGGCAAGAGGATGGTTTGATGATGAAAGAGATAAGCAACCGTACCAGTTTAGCTAAAACTACTCTTACTTCAATGCTTAGAAGAATGAAGGATCAGGGCTTTATATATTATGAACAAAGTGAAAAAGATAATCGCCAAACTTTAATTTTTTTAGCAAAAAAAGCCAGAGATCTTTTTAATGATTATCAAAATGTATCGGAACAAATGAAGGAGATTTTCTATCGCAATCTATCTGATTTGGAAATAGATCTCTTAGAAGGATTGTTGGAACGGATTAAAAATAATCTACAAGAAGAGGAGAGAAAAATTCATGAAGCTAATGGTAAGTGATTTAGATGGTACCCTTTATCCCAAAAACGGCGACCGCAGACAACTTGTTAGGAATATCAAAGCCATCAAAGAATGGGTAAATAGAGGAAATAAGTTTGCTGTAGCTACCGCCAGGGGCGAACATCATTACGTCGAATTAAAAAAGACGATTGGAATGGAGGTTAATTTTATTGGCGCCAATGGCTCCTCGATAGTTTTCGAAGACGGCCAGAAAATTGTCAAAGATTTTGCTTGTCAGATTTATATCGATCTTTGTCATTATCTAAAAGCAAATAACATAAATGCTACAGCGGCAATCGGTTATGAAGGTGAATGGTTATGGTCGTCGAAAAGTAACTTTCCTATCGGCAGCGGCATTTTTTCTTCAGAAACAGAAAAGGATATTAAGACAGTCGATTTATCAGTACTCGATCCTGAATATCCATTACAGATGATTCAGGTTTTTGTTGCTCAAAAGGAATTGCACAATCTTCGAAAAATGATTGAAAAACTTGCGTTACCAGTAACTATCACTCGAAGCGATGATTATTTGCTTAATCTTTGTCCGCCTGATTCATCAAAAGGAATAGCCATCGAAATGATAATGGATAAATACTCTATTGATAAAGAGAATCTGATAACGGTCGGAGATTCGGAAAATGATATTCCGATGTTTACCATAGCTAAACGCAGTTATTGTATCGATCATGCCGAAAGTGTCGTTTTGTGTCAGGCAACTTTCCCCGCTAGATCATTAGAAGCAGCAATAAGAAAGGAAATGCAGTATGACGAAAATTAAAGTAATCAGATATAAAGAATGGATCAAAGGAAAATGGTATCAAAAGAAAATGGCAACACCAGATCAAAACAAAATGATTATTGATCAAATAAAAGGTTTGTTGCGTTCCGAAAAGACGATGATCGTATCTTATCGACATGATGATCAGATAATATCTAAAGCGATGTATATTGCCAGACATAACGATTTTTTTGAGTTGTGGGCTAATACAGATCTGACTTCCGATATGGTAAGCAATCTGAATGACGGCGAAATTTTTGCTTTGTACCTGTTTGACAAATTAAATATTCGAGGCTTACTTTTGCAGGGCAAAGCAGAAATCGAGACCGACTTTAATATTATTCAGCAATGCTTTAAAACAGATATGACTGATTGGTATGACGGCGGTATCAGAAGCGAGGATTATGTCGTCTTAAAATTTATTGTAACAAATATTAAATATTTTGCTGATTCGGCAGAAACACACTTGGAAATTGAACGGCAATAGGATAAAATAAAGATAATTTTAAAATATTGTTTTTATTTGGAGGTTTTGATGCCTAAAGTAAGTTATTCCCAAAAAGACCGTGCGAAAATCCAAGAAGAACTGATTAAGGTTACTTTGTCACTGCTGGCCGAAAAAGGAATGAAGCATACTACGGTTGAGAATGTATATGGAACGGTTGGCATTTCCCGGACCTTTTTCTATACTTTCTTTGCTTCTAAAGAAGATCTGATTATCGCAACTCTTTACTATCAGCAACCCAAAATTATTGCCTACGCCACTTTGCTGGCACAAACTTACGCTTCGGATCTGCCGGAAGCTTTAAGACAGTTTTTGCGCTCGTGTGTTCAAGGCGAAAAGAAGGGCATCGCGGTTCTTTCGATCGCTGATCAACAGCAACTTTTTAAGAAAATATCACAATCTTCTTATGAACTATTTCGGCAGCGTCAATTTAAATTATTTAGTGATCTGTTAACTATTTTTGGGGTTGAACCGAACTTGGAAATAGTGGGTATTTTTACTAATTTGAGTTTGGCGCTGATGGTAATTCGTAAGGCCGTTCCTGATGATTTGCCGCTTTTAGTGGCAGATACCATTGATAAAACAGTTGAGATTCAGATTGAGGGGATTATTGCTTATTTGTATCAATAGGCGAATATATTATTTTTTACTTTAAATAAAAACATTTTTTAAAAAATATATTTATTTATGTTTATAAAAGGAGACAAAGATGGGATTATTTTCAAAATTATTTAAGGGACCAGAAATCGATCTGGCCAAAAGTGCGGCCAACGCCAAAAAGATGCGTGATCTTTTTAACAGCAAAGTAAAAGACGGCGATCGCTATCGTTTGATCTTTGGTTACACTGAAGATGTCAGCCGGTTTAATTTTATGATCGTCCATGGCAGCAAGACTCAGATCGGCAATTTGATCGTCGGCTGGTGTGAAAGAGATAATGTCATTGTCATTTTGCCGACAGTTCCGGATCTAAGTTCATGCGGCGAAGCGGTATATTACTATCACAGCGAAATATTCAAGGCCTATCGGAATAAATATCCGACCGACGCTTTCGTCATTTATCCGGACAAAAACGGTTATATCGCTATCAACGCCTATGACTGGCTTGAAGATGAGACGCTTTATGTTTATGTCGAACAAAGCGATGCTCTAACAGCTTTTTCAGCTTTTTTCCATAATTCCTTCACTAAGAAATAAGCAGAGACCCTTATTGGCCAATAAAACTTTACATGTATGTTGACAAGTAAACTTGTCAGATATATACTGAAAATGCAAAGTATACTTGGCAACAGGAGGATTTTGATGAAAAAAGAAGAGATTTTAGCTAAAAGCCGGATGGAGAAAACCGACGAAGGGATTCTTAATGCCGAAAACAAGGGTATGCATTATGGCGTTATCGCCTTTTCAGCAGTATTTATCTTCATTGTAGTTATAAATATTATATCCGGCATCAGCAATTATGCACCCTTTGCAATGTTTTGGGCTTTTTTAGCGGCTGAAGCTTATCCGCGTTACTGTTTCGCTAAAGATAAGGGATATTTGTGGAAAACGATCTTAAGCGCTATTGCCAGTTTATTATTTCTCTTGTTATATTTTATAGAAACGGTGGACTGATCCATGGATGAGAAGCTTGTCTTAAAAAACAATTTAAAAGCGGCACGCACGGAAAAAAGACTTTCACAGCAGGCTTTGGCTGATCTCATCGGCGTTTCCCGCAATACCATCTCTTCAATTGAAAACGGACAGTTCAATCCAACAGCCAAGCTGGCTTTGATTATTTGTATTGCTTTGGATAAAAAATTTGAAGAATTATTTTATTTTGATTGAGCAGTAATTAAAGTAAAATAATTGACTTTCCTATAAAAAACAATATACTAAAAGAGTAAAAACGATGAATAAGACAAGATCTTATCGTGAAAGATAAAGAGAGCCTGTGGTTGGTGCAAACAGGATCGGCAGCGGTAAGGTTACTACTTAGGAGTTGCTCCGTAATGGGAAGCCGCGATCCGGCGTTAAGGAACAGTAATAAATAAAGGTGGGACCTCGCTATCATGCGACCTTGGGTCTTGCCTTTTTATTTTAAGGAGGTAATTATGGTTAATATCAAAGAAGATCAGCATCTTAATACGCTTAATCACTCGTGTGCTCATTTATTGGCACAGGCTGTATCCCATCTTTATCCGGGCGCTAAATTCTGGGTCGGGCCGGTGATCAGCGACGGCTTTTACTATGATATGGATCTTGGCGATGTCTCGCTCAAAGAAGAAGATCTGGCGGCAATTGAAAAAGAGATGAAAAAAATTGCCAAAGACGGCAAGAAGATCGTTCGTCATGAACTAAGCAAAGAAGAAGCCTTGGCGATGTTTAAGGATGATCCTTACAAGATCGATCTGATCAATAACATGGATGAAGCTGATACGGTTATTTCTTGCTATACCCAAGGTGATTTTACCGATCTATGCCGGGGCCCGCATGTTGCAAGTGTCAAAGAATTGAAGCATTTTAAACTTTTAAAGGTTTCGGGGGCTTACTATAAAAACGATGCCAAAAACAAAATGCTGCAAAGGGTATATGGGGTTTGCTATGACAGCAAGGAAGATCTTGACGCTCATTTGTATATGCTGGAGGAAGCCAAGAAGCGGGATCACCGCAAATTAGGCAAAGAGCTGGGTCTTTTCATGATCAGTGAATATGCTCCCGGCTGTCCGTTCTTTTTGCCAAACGGGATGATCTTGCGTAATCAGTTAGAGAATTTCTGGTATGAAGAACATACTAAAGCCGGCTATGTGTTTATCAAATCACCGATCATCATGTCAAGAGAATTATGGGAGACTTCCGGGCACTGGGATCATTACCGTAACAATATGTATACGACAAAAGTTGACGAACATGATTTCGCCATCAAACCGATGAACTGTCCGGGATCGCTTCTGGTCTATAAGAACGGCCTGCATTCTTACCGCGATCTGCCGATCAGAATGGGCGAGCTCGGTCTTGTGCACCGCCATGAAGCCAGCGGCGCCTTAAATGGTCTTTTCAGAGTGCGCTCTTTCACGCAGGATGATGCTCACATTTTTATGCGGGAAGATCAGACGGAAAGCGAAGTCATCCGATTGATTGAATTTATTGACAAGTTCTATAAAGTGTTCGGTTTGACCTATGACATCGAGTTATCGACAAGACCAGATGAAGGCTATATCGGATCGATCGACACTTGGGATCGGGCGGAAAAGGCTTTAAGTGACGCTTGTCATCATGCCGGCAAGGAATGTAAAGTTAATCCGGGCGATGGGGCTTTCTATGGCCCGAAACTTGATTTCCATGTCCATGACAGCTTAAATCGGGTTTGGCAGTGTGCCACGATCCAGTTGGATATGAACCTGCCGGAGCGTTTTGATATCAGTTATATTGACGAAAATGGCGAAAAGAAACGGCCGTTAATGCTGCACCGGGTCGTCTTTGGTTCGATTGAGCGTTTTATTGGGATCATAATCGAACATTTTGGCGGAGCTTTCCCGTTGTGGCTGGCACCAAAACAGGTTGTCATCGTCCCGGTTCATCATGAAAAGCATCTCGCTTATGCCAAGAAGGTCAAAGCAGCTTTGGAAGCTGTTGGTTTAAGAGCTGAGGTCGATGACCGCAACGAAAAACTCGGCTACCGGGTAAGGGAAGCACAGACAATGAAGGTTCCATATACTTTGGTCGTCGGCGATGGCGAAGAAGCTGACGGAAGCGTTACTGTCCGCCGTTTGAAACACAAGGAGACTGCGTCGATGTCACTTGACGAATGTATCAAATTATTGGATACTATTAATCGTGATAAGACCTATGAAGAATAAGAATCTATTACGGATCATTGTAGCTTTATTTCTGATACTGATTATTGCTTGCGGTATCCTGTTTATTATCTATCTTAATAAGCAAAATGCCGTGAATGATAAAACTGCCCCGACATCCATGACGATCGTCTCGACCAAAGGGGTTGATTCTTTGGTTATTGCCTCGGTTGCCGACGATCGTTCCATCGATCTCAATTATGCCATAGTCGATAAAGATCAGATCAAGAATGAGTTTATGAGCGCTAATAAAGATATGATTATTGCTCCGATCAATCTGGGGATGACAGCGATTAATGAGGGGGCACCATATCAGTTATTGGCCATTACCTCAAGAGCTGACACTAAGATCATCAGCAACAATACAGCATATAATGCAAAGATCGCTTATTATGATGAAGAGGGGATCAATGATCTGGTTTTTGATTCACTTTTAGATAACATTCCGGAAATCCGGACGATTGTGGAATGCGCTTCTTATGAAGCGGTGATCGATGCTTTTGTCAATAAAGAAGTGGCGATGGCTATTTTGCCCGAACCATACCTGACCGCGGCAATCAGCCGTTATGAAAGTGAATATGATAAAAAACCAAGCACAATTTACGAATTGCGCAATCTGTATTCAGGAGCGGTAGGAGAAAATGATTATCCTACCGGTGCGATTTTTGTCAAGAAATCGACAATGACCGATCGGACCAATGAAGTTATTGAGATCGTCAATACCATGCGAACCAATATGGCAACCTGGAAAAGTAATCCGACCACGATTGAAACTAAGGCTGAAAAACTGTCATTTGACCTTTTTGGTTTCAATGATACAAAGATTTTGTCTGACGGCATCAATAATATGAATAATGAAATCATTTATGCCAGTAACTGTCGCGACCAGATAATTGCATTGTTGAATTACCTTCAGATACCATATAAGGATAGTGATATTGTAAGTTAAATTATGATCCGGCTTTACCCGGGTCTTTTCTTTCTAAAATGTTAGAAATGACTAACTTATTATTGACATCCATCGGTCTGCTACTTATAATATGAAGTGTTAGATGAAACTAACACTCTTGGGCCAAGGAGGAATCTATGATTTTAGCTGAAGGAACTTTAGGATCTGAATATATTATCAAAGGGATAGCGGTAGATGACGAAGAGTTAAAATCTTTTTTATTTACTTTGGGATGTTACAGCGGCGAAAAGATTGTAATCGTTTCCCGATTGAAAAAAAGTCTGGTCGTTTCGATAAAGGATGCCCGTTATAACATTGATAACGAACTTGCCAAATGTATCCGGATTTAAGTTTCAAGACTAGGAAAGGGGAATTTATGAGAATTGCTTTAGCAGGAAATCCAAACAGCGGCAAAACAACATTGTATAATGCCTTGACTGGAAAAAACGAAAGAGTCGGCAACTGGGCCGGGGTAACCGTTGCCCGCAAGGAAAGTCGCATTAAAAATACTTATCAGACAAGCGAAGAGGAATTGATTTTAGTTGATTTGCCCGGTGCCTATTCAATGTCGCCTTTTACATCAGAAGAAAGCATTACCAGCAGTTATGTAAAAAATGAAAATCCTGATGTAATCATTAACATTGTTGACGGGACAAATTTGAGCCGTAGTTTGTTCTTTACTACTCAGCTGCTGGAACTGGGGATCCCGTTGGTGATTGCTTTAAACAAAGTAGATATCAACGAAAAGAAAAACACATTGATTGATACAGCAGAACTGGCCAACAAACTTAATTGTCCGGTGGTTGAAACAATTGCCATCAGTCATGAAGACAACGGTCTAAAAGAACTGATCGAAGTGGTAATAAATCTTAAAGGCAAGAAACAAATCGCTCCCTACCTGCAGGAAAGTATCAATCTGCATGATAAAGAAGAGGTTGAAAAGGCCGACCGCCGGCGTTTCGCTTTTGTCGGTAAGGTGGTCGATGAAGTAGAGTCCCGCAAAATCAAGACCAGCGAGTTTAACCGACAGGACCGAGTTGATGCCTTCCTTACCAACAAATGGATCGGTATCCCGTTTTTTGCCTTGGTCATGTGGTTAGTCTTCGATATTTCACAATCAAGTCTGGGTCCGTGGCTGGCGGAGATTTTAGCCGGCTGGATTGGTGAATTTAAGAATTTTGTCGCCACGATGACGGAAGGTTCATCACCGTTTGTGCAGGCGTTATTGGTTGATGGTATAATAGAAGGCGTGGGAGCTGTCCTTGGTTTCTTGCCGTTAGTTATGGTTATGTATTTTTTGATCGCTCTTTTAGAGGATTGCGGCTATATGGCGCGGGTCAGTGTTATTATGGATCCGATCTTCAAGCGGGTTGGACTGTCGGGCAAATCGATCATTCCGATGATCATTGGTACCGGCT
Source organism: uncultured Bacillota bacterium (assembly GCA_949298975.1). Lineage (GTDB taxonomy): Bacteria > Bacillota_I > Bacilli_A > Erysipelotrichales > Erysipelotrichaceae > JAHHTG01. Next base: position 9,848 of record CASFYR010000046.1, read on the forward strand.
GTGCGATTCCGGGAATTATGGCTTGCCGCACTATTCGTAATGAAAGAGAAAGACAAACAACCGCAATGCTGACACCGTTTATGCCTTGTGGTGCTAAACTGCCGGTTATTGCATTATTCGCCGGAGTATTCTTCGCTAATGCATCATGGGTCGGGACGCTGATGTATTTTGTTGGAATTGCTTTCATTTTTCTGGGAGCATATCTGGTTTTAAAGATTACCGGCCAAAAGTATCGTAAATCTTTCTTTATCATGGAACTGCCGGAATATAAGATTCCTAGCCTGAAATTAGCGATCGTCTCGATGTTTTCACGAGCTAAAGCCTATATTATCAAAGCCGGAACAATCATTCTGGTCTGTAATGCGGCAGTTCATATCATGCAGACCTTCAATTGGAATTTGCAAGTGGTGGAAGAGGGCATGGAGAATACTTCAATTTTAGCCAGCGTAGCTACCCCGTTTGCAATTGTCTTGATTCCGTTGGGTTTTGGGGTCTGGCAATTAGCTGCTGCTGCCGTGACCGGTTTTATTGCTAAGGAAAATGTGGTCGGTACACTGGCGGTAGTTTATGGTTTGACTAATTTTATTGACACCGACGCTTTGGAACTGATCGGCGGGGCAAATGAAGTAGCGGCTACCTTTGGTCTTAGTTCTGCTGCTGCTTTGGCTTATCTGATGTTTAACCTGTTTACTCCGCCGTGCTTTGCGGCTATAGGTGCTATGAATTCGGAGATGCGTGATAAGAAATGGTTGCTTGGCGGTGTTTGTCTGCAGTTCGCTACCGGATATTCGATCGCTTTCCTTGTTTATCAGATCGGCACACTGATTACTACAGGCAGCTTCGGTGATGGCTTCCTGGCAGGTCTTGTGGTCTTGGTGGTATTTGCTTTGATTATTGGCTTGTTAATCAATAAGGCGAATAAAAAAATCGATAAGGAGTATGCATTAAATTGACAATTCAGGATATTTTGGTAATCGCGATCTGTGCTTTTGCAGTAATTGGAGCTTTGAGCTATCTTTATAAAAAGAAGAAAAAAGGGTGTAATTGCGTTGGCTGTCCGTATAGCGGCGATTGCCATAAACATCATTAATAACAGTATGGTCTGATCGGTAAGGTCAGACCTTTTAAATTGTGATAAGATATAAGCGAAAAAAGAGGATAAACCATATTTTTATTGGTAGATTCAGAGTTGAAAAACTTCTAACATTAAATATTAAACTATAAAGGTGAGGCATAAACCATGAAAAAATGTGATATTAATAGTTGGATTATTGATCGTAATAGTTTTAGTTTATTCGTGTGATAAAGAAATTATCGATGGCTAATTATATCTGCCATCCATCAGGGTAAACGGTCATCTCTACAAGTTGATAATTAAGGCGGATAATCATTCATCCGCCTTTTTATTTATCGTATTCTTTTTCATTTACTTCGTCCAGCCATTGGGTAAAGGTATCTTTACCGGGAACTTCAATCGCTAAATGAGAAAACCACTGATCCCGAGTTGCTCCATGCCAGTGTTTGACTCCGCTTTTGATAACGACGATGTCACCGGGATTTAGTTCGATCTTACCTTGTCCCCATTCTTGATAATAACCTTTCCCAGCGATTGCCAATAAAATCTGACCACCGCCGGAAACGGCCTGATGAATGTGCCAATTATTGCGGCAAGCAGGTGCGAAAGTTACATTAGCGATTGCAACAGGCTTTTGACAAAGAGGCAACAGATAACTTTGACCTTTGAAATATCTTGCGTATTGGTCGTTGGGCTTTCCTATCGGAAAGATCTTTGCTTTTGATGAGCAATCATTTTATCGTCTGGTTCATCCGGCCAAACCGTCGTCGCTAAATTGAAGGCTGCCCATGCTTTGGGCCAGCCGCAATAGAAAGCGGCATGTGTGATTGCTTCGGATATTTCCTGACGTGTAAGACCGTTGTTTTTTCCGTTTTGCAAATGATAAAGAAAGGAATCATCAATAGTACCTTGTGCCATCAGGGCAATTATCGTTACTAAAGAACGATCTCTTAAAGATAGCTCATTCTCCCGGCTCCATACTTCACCAAAAAGGACATCATCGTTAAGATGAGCGAATTGCGGGGCGAATTTGCCTAGTTTTTCTTTTCCGGCTGTTTGTTTCATTTTTTCTCTCCTAATCAATTAAACTTAATTTTATAGTTATTTTTTTATCCTTACAGTTAATGGAATTACCGATCACATCAATCTTGCTGAAACCATATATTATTTCCATATTTCATTATTGTCTTATCTTGTTGTTATCTGACGGTTATTATAGATACTTTTTAAAGAAGTCATCAATTTTATCGAAGGGAATTATATCGGTCCGATCGTATAGATCGGTGTGAGTGGCAGAAGGAACAATTAATAGTTCTTTGTTGTCGCCGTTCATTCTTTTAAATGTATCTTGGCTGAAATACAATGAGTGAGCTTTTTCACCTTGAATCAGTAAAACTGCTCTCTCAATTTCATCACAATAAGCCATCATTGGAGTGTTAATAAACGAAAGAGCAGAGGTTGTATTCCAGCCTTTATTGGAATTTAGAGATCTTTCGTGATAACCTCGTGCCGTTTTATAGTAGTTGTAATAATCCTTAACAAAATCCGGATCATTATCGGCAATCTGATCGCTGACACCGCCAGCCAATTCGTAAGTTTTGTTGCGATAATCTTCATTGCGCTTGTGATTTAGCTTCACTTTTTTAGCAAGACGGTCTTTTGGATTGTTTTCAAGGTCGAAATAGCCGTTGGCGTTAACTCTGGACATATCATACATTGTTATGGCTACAGTGGCTTTGATTCTGGTATCAATAGCTGCAGCATTGACAGCTATGCCACCCCAGCCGCAAATTCCGATAATTCCGATCCTTTTGTCATCGACATAATCGTTTGATGACAGAAAGTCGATCGCAGCCTGGTAATCTTCGGTATTGATATCAGGAGAGGCAACATTGCGTGGATAACCCCAGCTTTCCCCGGTGAATGATGGATCAAAGGCCAGACAAAGATAGCCTTTAGTAGCCATTGTTTGGGCATAAAGACCGGATGCCTGCTCCTTTACTGCACCAAACGGGCCGCACACCGCTAAAGAAGGAAGTGGTTTGAGCGTGTTTTTGGGCCAATACATATCGGCACAAAGATTGATTCCGAAACGGTTAGTAAAATTTATCTTTCTGTGATTAACGGTATGATCCTTTTTAAATGTTTTATCCCATTTGCTCATATTATTTCTTCCTTTAAACCGCTGATCCTAAATTAAATGCTTCATCTAAAGAAGGATGCCCGGCAATATCGCCACCATCAGTTACCCCACCGGCAATAATGGTTTTATGCAGTTTCACTCCCTCAAAACAATCGATCCAGCCCTGGATGTCATTTTCAGCGCTTTTTAAAACCGCCAAATCGGTATCAGCTCCCACCAGCAAAAGATAGATGGCTTTAAAGCGATTATTTTGGCCAAAAAGGGGATTTGTCCGATCAAGCAGGGTTTTTAGCTGACCGCTGATGCCATAAAAATAGACCGGACTGGCCAAAGCAATAATGTCAGATCGTTTCATTTTATCAATGATTAACGCAACATCATCATCGATATGGCATTTCCCCTTTTTCTGACAGGTCAGGCATCCGGTACAGAAATTGATCTTTTTATTGCGAAGATCAATCTTTTTGATAAGATGACCGCTTTCAGCTGCTCCTTTATAAAATGCTTCAGCCAGCCCAGCAGAGTTACTGACGGACCTGAGACTGGCCGAAATAACCAGTATTCTTTTCTTCATTGTCTAACCTCCTATCCGCCTATATCATAACGCTGGACTTTATCTATAACGATTACTTATAATGTATATATAAGTATTATAAAAATGTATAGATAAAAACAGAGGTGATATTATGGATATCAGGACATTGCAATACTTTTTAGCCGTAGCCAATAGCCGGAACATTTCGCTGGCTGCCAGTGCTTTGCATTTAACTCAGCCGACTCTGTCGCGTCAGATCATCGACCTTGAAAAAGAGATCGGCAAACAGCTTATCATTCGCCATAACCGGACAATCACGCTTACACAAGAGGGGATGATCCTAAAAACCAGAGCGGAAGAGATCATTGCTCTATTGGATAAGACCAAAAAAGAGATCACGGAAAATGATGAAATGATTAAAGGCGAGATATCAGTCGGAACCGGAGAGACTGACGGTTTGCGCTATATTATTGATATTATGAAAACCATCAATGATAATAATCCGGAGATAATGTTCCATATCGTCAGCGGTGACGCTTTGGATGTTTGCGACCGTATTGATAAAGGACTATTAGATTTTGGAGTAATTTTGGGTGAATTCGATCATCAGAAATACAATTATATTACCTTGCCGCTCTATGATACCTGGGGCGTTTTAATGCTCAAAGATAGTGTTTTGGCCAAGAAAGAAACGATCGATAACACTGATCTTTGGGATAAACCGCTGATTTTATCACGGCAGAAAACCAATAAACATTCGTTGTATCAGTGGCTCGATAAAGAAGAAGGAGAACTTAATGTCGTAGCTACCTACAATCTTATCAACAATGCTTCTTTGATGGTGGAAGAGGGGATGGGGTATACTTTTTCTTTGGCTAAACTGGTCAATACCAGAGATACCAATCTATGCTTCAAACCCTTGAATCCTGCTCTTACTCTCGGGATGGCGCTGGTATGGAAAAAAGATCGGGTATTCATCAAAGCGGCTGAACTGTTTTTAAATGAAGTAAAGAAAAAGATCGATAATGAGTCTAAAAAAATATGAGCTGTAACGCTCATATTTTATTTGTTTTCAAGATATTCGATAACTTGATCAATAGATATTTCTTCTGTCTGACCAGTGCGCCGTTCTTTGATTTCAACGATCCCTTCACTGATCTTTTTGCCGACAGTTATTCTTAACGGAATACCTATAAGCTCCATATCGTTGAACTTGACCCCCGGTCTTTCGTTGCGGTCATCAAGGAGGACGTCGATACCTTTTTCGGTCAATCGGTCATATAATTCTTCCGCCGCTTTCATCTGCAATTCGTCTTTGGTGGCAATAACGACAATCGCCACTTCAAAAGGCGCGACATTTTTCGGCCAGATAATTCCGTTTTCATCATGATTCTGTTCGACCAGTGCCGCCATGCAGCGGCCGATGCCGATGCCATAGGAACCCATCCAGACATATTCGTTTTTATTCTCTTTGCTCAAGTAGGTTAAATCGAGAGCTTTAGAATATTTGGTTCCCAGCTTGAAAGTATTGCCGACCTCAATTCCTTTGGTAAACGACAGCGGTTTATGACAATGCGGACAAAGATCATCTGCTTTAATCAAACGGATATCGGCAATAATTTCCGGTTTAAAGTCGCTGTTGTTGACATTAAGATAGTGGTGATCGGTCTGATTGGCTCCGGTAATGTAATCAGCCATGTGGGATATCTCTTCATCCATAATAATCGGACATTTTAATCCGATCGGTCCGGCAAAGCCGACCTTTGATCCGGTAACTTCTTCAACCGTTGCAAAATCTGCCAGTTCGACTTCGAATGCCCCGATTGATTTAGCCAGTTTGGTCTCGGATACTTCCTTATCACCACGGACCATGACGCCGTAAGGCTTGCCATCCAGTCGATAGATCAGAGTTTTGACAAAGCATTTTTCATCTTTTTTAAGATACCGGCATACTTCTTCAATCGTTCCGGCTTCAGGTGTGAAAACTAGTTCTAATGTACCGTTTGGCACTTCGTCGATGACTTCGCTGTAATCACATTTGGCTATTTCGATGTTAGTGGCGTAATCACAATGATCGCAATAGACGATAGTATCTTCGCCGATCGGAGTAATGGCTTGAAACTCTTCTGAAAGCAATCCGCCCATTACTCCGGTATCGGCTTTAACGATACGATAATCGATCCCGATCTCATCAAAGGATTTTTTGTAGGCGTCGAACATTTTCTGATAAGCGACATCAAGTCCTTTTTCGTCGGTATCAAACGAATAGGCGTCTTTCATGACGAATTCTTTGACCCGAATCAAACCAAAACGGGCTCTTGGTTCATCCCGGTATTTACTTTGAAATTGGTACAGATTAAACGGCATATTTTTGTAGGAACGGATCATCATTTTAGCGGCAACGGCAAACAGTTCCTCATGAGTCGGTCCCAAAGTGAAGGCTTTACTGGAACGGTCTTTCAATTTGTAGATACTGCTGCCAAAATTCTCTAATCGGCCGGATTTTTCGTAGTATTCCTGGGCGATCAGGGCCGGCATTTTAACTTCCTGAGCGCCGGTCTCGTTCATGTTTTTGCGGATAATAGCTTCAATTTTGTTTTCAACCATTAGACCAAGCGGCAGCATCATATAGATACCGGCAGAGGTTTTCTTGATAAAACCCGCTTTGCAAAGCAGGTTGCCGCTGATCGAATCTTCATCTTTAACATCTTCTCTTAAAGTAAAAAAATATTGGTTATTCAGTTTCATATCAATCTCCAAATTCTTTAAAATTATACTATAATCTCTTTTAAAAGTACACTTTCCATTGTATAATTATCAAATAAAAAAAGGAGGCTTAAAAAGTGGCGAAATTTTTCGAGGAGACTTCTCATACCTTTAATGAATATCTTCTGGTACCGGGATATTCATCTAAAAACTGTATACCTAACAATGTTGATCTAACGACCCCGTTAATTAGATTCAAAAAGGGCGAAAAAAGTCCGATTGAATTAAAAATACCTTTAGTAAGTGCGATAATGCAGGCCGTATCTGACGATCGTCTGGCGATTGCTTTAGCTAAAGAAGGGGGTCTTTCTTTTATATTCGGTTCTCAATCTGCCGAGGCTCAAGCCGAAATGGTGCGTAAAGTCAAAAACCATAAAGCCGGATTTGTCATTTCTGACTCTAATATTCGGCCGGATCAGACGATCGGTGAACTTTTGGCTTTGATCGAAAGAACCTCTCATTCGACGGTAGCCGTTACGGAAGACGGCACTTCCCATGGCAAACTGATGGGAATCATCACATCTCGTGATTACCGGATCAGCCGTGTCAGTATGAATGATCCGGTATCAAAATATATGACCCCGTTTAGTGAATTGATCTGCGGCCATGTCAGCAGTGATCTTTCGACCTGCAACGATCTGATCTGGTTGCATAAACTCAATTCTTTACCGATCATTGATGATGAAGGCAATTTAATGTACATCGTTTTCCGCAAAGATTATGAATCACACAAAGAGTATCCGAATGAATTGCTAGATGATCATAAACGCTTTTTGGTCGGCGCAGGAATCAATACCCGCGATTATGAAACAAGGGTACCGCTTTTGGTGGAGGCGGGGGTCGATGTATTATGTATTGACTCTTCGGAAGGTTTCACCGAATGGCAAAGAGAAACGATCCGCTGGATCAAGGATAGATACAAAGGCCAGGTATATGTCGGCGCCGGTAATGTCGTCGATGCTGAAGGTTTTAATTTCTTAGCGGAAGCCGGAGCTGATTTCATTAAGGTCGGGATCGGCGGCGGCAGTATCTGTATTACTCGTGAAACCAAAGGTATTGGCCGCGGGCAGGCAACTGCTGTTATTGATGTAGCAAAAGCCCGGGACGAATATTACGAAAGAACAGGCGAGTATGTGCCGATCTGTTCTGACGGCGGTATTGTCTTTGATCATCATATTTCTCTGGCTTTAGCGATGGGCAGCGACTTCGTCATGCTGGGACGTTATTTCTCCCGTTTTGAGGAATCACCTTCCAACAAAGTTATGCTTAATGGTTCTTACTACAAGGAATATTGGGGCGAAGGTTCCAACCGGGCCCGTAACTGGCAAAGATATGATCTGGGCGGGGATAAAAAATTATCCTTTGAAGAAGGAGTCGATTCGTATGTTCCATACGCCGGCAGCCTCAAAGATAATGTTGCGATCACGATCGCCAAGGTAAAATCGACAATGTGCAATTGTGGTGCTATTACAATCAGTGAGTTTAAGGATAAAGCTAAACTGACATTGGTATCTTCGACTTCAATCGTTGAAGGCGGGGCACATGATGTCATCGTTAAAAATAATTCCCAATCGAATAATATGTAAGTATCCGAAATATCGGGCTGCTTGATGAGATCGTATCTTATGATCGCTGTTTGCTGTTTTAACAAGGGGAGATTAAGCATTGGGTATTTAAAAGATGGTTTGAAAATATAACCATCTTTTTTTAAAGATCATTTTTAATTTGAGCAGTATTTTTAAAATGCACCTTTGCGACTTCCTTTAATTTGTCTTGGCCATACTCTTTAATGAATAGTTCGGCTGCCTTGTTGACTTCTTCCCCGGCACCTTTAGGAAAAGCTGTCTGATAATCATTTGCCATTTTGCTCATACTTCTGATAAAGGCATAGCGGGCAATGATTGAAGCTGCGGCTACGGCAGGGTATTTTTCCTCGGCCTTGGTTTCAAAAGTCAGATCACGATAAATCTGTTTTTCCTGCTGCAGATAGCGAAAATAAAGTTCCCGCGGAGCAAATTCATCCACATAGGCTAACCGTGGTATCTGGTAACCTTTTTTGATCAGATTGAGATAAGCCTGATTGTGCAGCTTTGCTTTGATCATATTGAGATTATTGGTTTCATGAACCCGATTATAGGTTAGATTATCCAGGATCAAAAGACTATACGGTAATTCTTCCATTAAGGACGGTGCAATCTTAATAATTTTATCGTCATTGATCTTTTTGGAGTCAGTTACCCCCAATTCTTTCAATGAAGGGATTTTGCTTTTGGGGACGATCACGGCTGCGACGCATATTGGACCGAAATAATCACCGGTACCAACCTCGTCACTGCCGGCTGTGTCATGTTCGACCTTAATCAAATCCGAAACAACTTTATGAACATCGTTTCCTTGAAAAACGACTTTACCGGACATATAAACCGAAATGGTCAAATCTTCATCCCTGATCATCGTTTTGATGTAAGGATTATTGTTTGTGACAATATGATGCCGGTATTTCGACACTAATTGATCAATGTCTTCAGTACTGAGTTTTAAACTGATTGTATTCATACCAGAATATAATAGCATATTTTGTCCGGCGTAGTTAAATTCTTTCCAAATATGTTCATTTGAAGTACAATAGGACTATATACAGTGGAGGTTTATATGTATATTGATACCAATTATTTTATGTTTATAAATATCGGGGTGATACTCATCCTTGTTATATCGGTGCTTTTAGCCTATAAGAACGGTTTTGTTTATCAGGCACTGAATCTGGTTTCTTTTGTTGTTGCTTTTTTGGCTTCGATGACGCTGGCACCGACCTTGTCGCGATACTTTCCGCTTTTTACCGATTACGTCAGTGTTTCCGATGCAATCAGCAAGACTTTTATGAATATCGCCTTATGGTATGTGATCGTCTTTGTCGTATTTAAGCTGGTTCTCGCTATACTTTTGGTTGTTGCCAAAATATTTAATAAAATCCCTCTGATCGGCGGGCTGAACAAGATTTTAGGGGCGCTGATGGGAGTTGTTACCGGCGCTATTTGGATTTTGCTTTTAACCACTTTATTGGCGACCCCGCTTTTTAGTAACGGCAAAGAGGTCATTAATCATACGATAATCAAACCGTTGAGCGAAATAGCTGACAAGGCGGTTGTCAAGATGGGTGAATATATTGATTTGGATGCGATCGGCGATCATTTATCCGGCGATATGGGTCAGCTGGATAATATTTCGGAGGCATTTGAAACATGGTTGATTGAAAATGGTTTTACAGAACAATAAGGATTACTACAAAGCTTTAGAATTGGATTTAGTTTTAGCACTGGTAGCGGACAAGTGCTCCTTTGGTGTGGCTAAAGAACGGATTTTAAACAGCGAAATAAATTTTAATCCGCTGGCCATCAAACGTAATATGGCTGAAACCAAAGAAGCGCTGATGATTTTGAAAGATCATGATCGTTTTCACTTTGACGATGTTTTGGATATCGGCCCGCTGTTGAATAATCTTAAAAGAGGTTATACGCTGACGGCAAATGAACTGCTGGCCGTTTTGACACATAACTTCGCAACAAAGCGGGTATTGCGCTATTTTCGGGATATTGAACTCGAATATCTGGTCGATTATTTGGATTCGCTATTTTACAGTGATCATTTAATCGCAATTATTCAAAAAAGAATCGATCATAACGGTGAAATAAAGGATGATGCTAGTGAACATTTGACCGAATTAAGAAATCAATTGCGTGATACGATGACAAGAATCGATCAGAAAGCACGGGAATTCATTCAGCATCATCAAACCAGTCTGCAGGAAAATGTTGTTTATTATCGCAATGACCGAGCCTGTTTTTTGGTTAAAAACAGCGATAAAAATAAGTACGATGGTTTCAGTTACGGCAACAGCGCCAGCGGTCAGGCCAGTTATGTCGAGCCAAGAAGTCTGATTGATCTCAATAACCGTAAAGTTGCCCTGGAACACGAGATAGAAGAAGAGAAACGGCGAATCTTATATTATCTATCTTTAGAAACCCTGAAAGATGCCGATCGCTTTTTGTCTAATTTATCCTCACTGGCTGTTTTGGACGCCGTATTTGCCAAAGCTGATTATGGTTTAGAATTTGAGGCAGTTATTCCGGTGCTTGGTGATGACCTTTATTTAAAAGATGCCGCTCATCCGCTGATCTCTAAGGCAAAGGTTGTTTACAATACATACCGTATTATCAAACCTAAGCGGGCAATCGTTATCAGCGGTTCTAATACCGGCGGTAAAACGGTATCACTGAAAGTGATCGGACTCAGTGTTTTATTGACATATCTGGGTATTCCGATCATTGCGCAAGCGGCAACCATTCCGCTTTATGATGCCGTATATCATGATATTGATGACGCCCAGTCGCTGGTCGATTCACTAAGCACTTTTTCATCGCGGCTAAAATCTTTGAACTTTATTTTAAACCGGACCACCGATCGTTCTTTGGTTTTAATTGACGAGATAGCCAGCGGCACCGATCCTAAAGAAGGAGAGGCGCTGGCTTTGGCGATTATCGATAAGCTGGGCTTGATCGGTTCAACTTTTGTTGTTACCACGCATTTTGATCAGGTAAAGCAATATGCTTTAAAACAAGAATTTATTCTGCCGTCATCTCAGGAATTTGACTATGAAAAGCTATTACCGACATATCGCTATTTGGAAAATTCTTTGGGACAATCCAATGCACTTGATATCGCTCAGCGATATATTGACGATCAAGAGCTGATCAAACAGGCAAAGGCGAACTTATCGGCTAACGAAAGCGAAGAAGAAATCAATATTCGTCTTTTAGCCAAGGAAAGAGACGAACTGAATAAAGAGAAACAACAACTGGATGCAATTTATGCCAAACAAAAAGAACTTTTGGATGAATATGAGCAGAAATTGGCTAAATTCAAGGCCGAAGAAAACGAAATGCGCAAAGAAGCCAAAGATAAACTGGATCACTATCTGGATAAGCAGAAGCAAAAAGCCCGCCAGATCTTAAAAAGACTTAGTGAAGAAGGGCAAAAGGCTCATGCCGTAAACCAAGGAATAGCTAAAATCGATGAGCTTAGTCTTACCGTTAATAAAACTGCCGATTCCGGCAGCTATAAGGTCAACGATCTGGTTAAGATCATATCGTATGGCCAGATCGGCAAATTGATCGAACTGGACAAAGATCAGGCTAAAATTGAAGTTAACGGCATGATCATTAAGACGAAAACGGATGACATCGAGTTTTATCAGAACGCAAAAACAGTCAAAACAAAGAAAGCGCACATTGAACGCAGTTTTAAGCGTCCGGCAAAAGAAATCGTTTTGGTTGGAATGCGAAGCGAAGAGGCGCTCAGAGTTTTAGGTAAATATCTGGATAATTGTTATGGCGCCAATATGAAAACAGTAAAGATCGTCACCGGCATCGGTACCGGCGCTTTAAAAAAGGCAGTCTGGGATTATTTATCACATTTAAAAACCGTTAAAGATTATCATTATGCCGATTATTATGACGGTGGTTCGGCAGCAACTGTTGTGGAGTTCAAATGAACAAGGAATTAAAAGCCAAATTAACGACCCTGCCCAAAAAGCCGGGCTGTTATCTGATGAAAGACAGATCAGGCACGATCATTTATGTCGGTAAGGCGATCAACCTTAAAAATCGGGTCAATTCTTACTTCATCGGGGTCCACGATTACAAAACGACCAAGCTGGTCGCTAATATCTTTGATTTTGACTATATCGTTACCAGTTCGGAAAAAGAAGCGCTGATTTTGGAATATAATCTGATCAAAGAACATGACCCCCGCTACAATGTCATTTTCAAAGATGATAAATCATATCCCTACATTCTTTTAAGCGATGATATCGTGCCTTATTGCAAAAGCATCAGGATATCTAAAAAAAGCAAATACAAAGGCAAGATTTTCGGCCCTTATCCCGATATCGGAGCGGCTAATAATACCGTCGATCTGATCAATAAACTGTACCCGACCCGCAAGTGCAAAAACCTGCCGAAAGAGACCTGTCTTTATTATCATATGGGCAGCTGCAAAGGCTATTGCGCCTATCCTTATGATGAAAACGAGTGTCAGGGGATCAAAGATCAGATTGAATTGTTTCTCAAGGGAGATAACCGGAAAATCATTACTGAATTAAAAGCGAAAATGAATAGAGCGATCGAGGAGCTGGCTTTCGAAAAGGCAGCTACTTACCGCGATTTGATCCGCGATGTCGAATATGTTACCTCAACCAAACAAAACGTACAGGTGACCAGGAAAGAATCGTTTGATACCTTTGCTTATTATGTTGAAGACGGTTATATTTCGATTGTCGGTTTGTTTATCCGTGACGGGCGCTTATTATACCGTGATTTACATATTGATAATCTTTATGGCGATCCTTATGAAGAGTTTATTTCCTATTTGTATCAGTTTTATGCAACCCATTTGCTTCCGAAATTGCTGGTTTTGGACAAAGAGATTGATCATGAACTATTAGCCAATTCGCTTGATCTGAATGTAAATTACTTCAGCCGCGGCTTCAAATACCAGATGTTGAAAAAAGCACATGAAAACGCCCGGATCAATTTGCTGCAGAAAAAGAATATCATCAAAAAAGATGAACGCTATCAGGAAATCATTGCCGGTGAATTTCAAAAGGCGCTTGGTTATGTACCTGAGCGGATCGAACTTTTTGATAATTCCCATCTGGGTGGAACTCTTACTTGTGCCGCTATGGTGGTTTATGAAGATTTGCGGCCGAATAAGAAGGAGTATCGTCTTTACCGGCTGGAAGATTCGTATGATGATCTCAAATCAATGAAAGAAGTGCTTTACCGTCGTTATTTCAGGGTTATAAACGATGATCTTAAACGTCCTGACCTAATCATTGTTGATGGGGCAAAAAATCAGATCCTGATTGCTAAAGAAATAATTGAAAGTCTTGGTTTGGACATTCGTTTGGTCGGACTGGGTAAGGATGAGCATCATAATACCGCTTATCTGATGAGCGATAACTGTGATATAATCGATATAGATCCCAAGTCGAATCTGTTTATGTTTTTAGCCGGAATGCAGAATGAAGTTCATCGCTTTGCGATCACTTATAATCGTAAACTGCGGAAAAAGAAGACTTTTTCCTCTCTGATCGATGAAGTTCCCGGTATCGGTAAAAAGCGTAAAACGGCTCTTTTGCGTAAGTTTAAAAGCTATAGTGCAATCAAGGAAGCTTCCGTTGAAGATTTAAGCGAAATCGTTCCGGAAGCTTTGGCGATCAAACTGAAGGAGATACTGAACAAGGAGAAAACTGAAGATGATTGAAAATCTAAATGACGCCGTTTCTTTTTTTGTATTAATTTTTATTAACCTCAGTGCATTGAAATTAATGATCGCCGCCTTTACAGGTGACATTGATAATAATACGTCGACCAAAAAAAGCATTTTGTATGATTATCCTGATAACGAAGATGAATAGGATGATGACATAATCCTGTATATAAATATATATGCAGGATTTTTTAATTATTGAAAACACCAGACAATTAAAAATTACAGCTCTGAAGGGGACTAAGACCGTTGCTAGGCCGATGAAGGATTTTATCAATGAGATGATGCTGATGTACGGTTCGTCATTAAAGGGCAGAAAGGACAGCTTTTATCATTTGACCGGCTGTCGCTATAAGATTCCTTTGGTTTTTTCCAACCGCTGTGAGATTTATTTTATCATCACAAGATCGCTTGATCAGGATGACTGTGTTTTGATCAATTATCAGAAACTGGCAAAAATAAAGAGGATCAATGACGAAAAGACCCTGATCATCTTTAAAAACGGTTATCGCCGGGAACTGGATGTCAACTACCGCATTTTGAAAAGGCAGGTTCACCTGATTGAAATATATCGTTTGCATTACGATTGTTTTATCTTACCTGACGGCTAAATATTTTTGGATATCAAGGGCCATTTGCCGCAATTCCCTTTCCAGGGTTTTAACATCATCGTCAAATTGCCGATTTTTTAGACAATTATAGGTCAAACGCAGGCAACGGAGCAATTCCTGATATCCAGACCTCAGATTGGTATTGATGGCTATTTTTTTGTATGCGGCTATCAGATTATAATCAATGGGTTTCATTTTATTCCTTTCTTTTTTGAATTGATTCCATTTATATTATAGTTCATAAAAAATATTTTTGCTGTTTTCTCAATCTGTGATGATGGTATAATTAGGCAGATGGATAAAACGATAGGGTATTTGCTGCTGGCGGCGGTTGTTTGCCTGATTGTCATTGTTATCGTGCTGATGTTCATGGTAGTTAAACAGAGGCGAGACAGCGAAAAAACGATCAGCAGGTATTTTGAAGTCAGCCAGCGGGCACTGATTGCACAGATTACCGAAAACAACAAACTGCTTTATGACAGTTTGCTTAAGTTCAATAACACGATCAGCGGTTCTTTGCGGGCTGATTTTGACCGGATGACCGACAACACCAACAGTTATCTTGCCAAGTTTTCAGAAAGAGTCAATGAGTCGCTTTTAAAGGGTTTCGATAAGAGCGAGAAGATCTTTTCAACCTTAAATCTTAATATGGGCAAGATCGATTCAACCCAGAATGATTTAAAGGAATTAACCAACGAACTGTTGAATGTCAAAATGATCCTGGCTGATAAAAAGTTAAGGGGTATTTATGGCGAGATCGAACTTTATTCACTGCTTAAAAGCATTTATGGGGATGATGAATCTTTTTACCGCAAGCAATACCGTTTTTCCAACGGTCATATAGCTGATGCTGTAATTCTGGCGGCTGATCCATTGGGCAAGATTGCAATCGATTCCAAGTTTCCTTTGGAATCCTACCAAAAAATGATGGATGAAAAGAACGATCAGTCACAGCGGGACCGGGCAAAAAATCAATTTCGAAAAGATGTTATCAAACACATAGACGATATTGCTGCCAGATACTTGATCAAGGGCGAAACAGCCGATATGGCCTACATGTTTATTCCGGCTGAAGCGATATTTGAGGAAATATATGCTCATTATGATGATGTTGTTGCACACTCGTACGAATGTCATGTCTATCTGGTTTCACCGACGACCCTGATGGCCTATCTTAGCGCAATCAAGGCAATCTATTTAGGAGTAAAGAAAGATGAGCACGTCAAAGATATTCAGATCGCTTATCTTCGATTAGGGAAAGAGTTTAACCGCTATCTTGAACGCTTTAATCGTTTAGATGCTGATTTTGAGAGATTGAGCCGGGATTTTCATGATATTAAAATAACAAATGATAAAATAACTAAACGGTTCCAGGATAT
Organism: uncultured Bacillota bacterium; assembly: GCA_949298975.1. Classification (GTDB taxonomy): domain Bacteria; phylum Bacillota_I; class Bacilli_A; order Erysipelotrichales; family Erysipelotrichaceae; genus JAHHTG01. Next base: position 25,686 of record CASFYR010000046.1, read on the forward strand.
TGAACAAGTTAAATTTACGCAAGGGGATAAATATGAAGAAACAGATGACTAAAAGAGAAAGAATAAAAAAGGATGCCATATCCTTGCTGATGATGGCTGTTTCCGCCTTTGTTTATTCGGTTGCCATTACCAGCTTTGCCAATGTTGGCGGAATATATCCAGGCGGTTTTGCCGGAATATCGCGGATAACTTCGGATATTGTCTTTAAATTCTCCGGTATAACGATTCCTTTCGGCATTATTTATTTCGCTCTAAATATTTTTCCGACTTTGCTGGTATTTAGGTATATCGGTAAAAGGTTTACGATTTTTTCGGTCATCCAATATATCTTGGTTTCGATCTTTACTCTGTTCTTGCCGCCGCTAATTACTGTTGATGATCAATTGCTGATAGCGATCTTCGGCGGTTTACTTAACGGGATCGGAGTTGGCATTGCCTTACATTTCAATGCATCCAGCGGTGGTACCGATTTCATAGCCATCTATGTTGCCAATAAATTCAATCGTTCTACCTGGAACTATGTTATGGTCGGCAACATGATCATTTTATCGCTTGCCGGACTTCTATTTGGCTGGGAAAAAGCTCTTTATTCGATCGTTTATCAGTTTGTATCAACACAGATCGTTGATAAAATGCATGAACGCTACCGAATGGAAACCTTGACTATCGTAACCAAATATCCGCAAGAAGTGGTTGATTCTGTTTTGTCAGGCACCCGACACGGCATTACCGAAATTAAGGTTGAAGGCGCATACTCTCATACTGATATGGCCATGCTTTATACGGTCATAAATGTTTTCCAGCGCCGTCAGGTTATTAAAGCTGTCTTAAAAGCTGACCCAAAGGCATTTATAAATGTACAGAATACAAGTTTGGTTATTGGTAACTACTATCAGCAGCCGCTGGAATGATTGAATTGGTACATAATACGAAAACAAAAGCATCGTCATGATGCTTTTTTATTACCGCTTATCGTTTGTGAATGTCGATACCGATCTTTCGCTGAACTTTAGTCAGTTTTTTAGCAGCTATATACCGGGCTTTTTTTGCCCCCTCATCCAATATCGTTTCAATTTGACCGCTGTCCATGATTTCGTGATAACGCTTCTGAATCTCGCCAATGCGCTCAGTGACCACATCGGCGACCTCTTTTTTCAAAACGCCATAGCCTTGACTTTTAAAACGATTCAACAGTTCCTGTTTATCGGTTTTAGAAATGGCGGAATGAATCTCCAAGAGATTATAAATGCCGGGTTGTCTTTGCTGATCCAAAGTAATTTCCCCATAAGAATCAGTCACTGCCGACATGATTTTTTTACGGATTACATTTAGATCATCTAAAAGATAAATACATCCTTTATCATTGTTTTCCGATTTGGACATCTTCTTGGTTGGGTCATTCAGTGACATAATACGTGCTCCCACCGACGCTACCAGCGGTTCCGGAACTTTAAAGGTCTCACCATAGCGGTTGTTAAACCGGATTGCGATATCTCTGGTCAATTCGACATGCTGTTTCTGATCGTCTCCGACCGGAATATAGTCAGGGTCATATAAGAGGATATCGGCCGCCATCAAACAAGGGTAGGTATAAAGTCCGGCAGTAAGACCGGTTTCATTTTTACTGACTTTGTCTTTAAACTGCGTCATGCGGTTCAATTCACCCAGATAAGTATTGCACGCCATGATATAACCCATCTGTGCATGTTCCATAACATCGGTCTGTAAAAATATGGTTGAACGGTTAGGATCAAGTCCGCACGCCAGATAAAGTGCGGCTGCATCCTTGAGATTCTTCCTTAAATCCTTTGGATCCTGATAAACGGTAATGCAATGCAGATTGGCGATAAAGATGATCATTTCATTGTCTTCCTGGTATTTGACAAAATTGGAGATCGCTCCAATATAATTGCCCAAAGTAATCTGTCCGGTCGGTTTTACAGCCGATAACATCCTTTTCATAAATATCTTCCTCCTAAAATAAAAAAAGCACCCCATGGGACGATATAAACCGTGGTGCCACCCAATTTCGCTTAAAAGCCTTTCAATGATAACGGAATTACCGAGGATAAACCTTAACGCGAAGTTCCCAATTCATTACTGTCATGCTGACCGTTTTCACCAACCACGATCTCTCTTTAAACAGTTAAACAGCAACTACTAACAACTTATCTCTATCTTATCATCTAAATACGAAATGTCAATCCGATCACCTTTGAAAATAGCGATATTTAGCTATTGATTTAGTGATATAATATCATTAGAATTAGGGTGTAACGAGGTAATAAAATGATAGTTATATATACATCTCCAGGCTGCGCTTCCTGCCGTAAGGTCAAAGCATGGCTCAAAGAACGGAATATCCGTTTCGTTGAAAAAAACATCTTCAATGTACTGCTCAATAAAAATGAGATAAAGTATTTACTGAGCCGGTCAGAAAACGGCAGCGACGATATCATTTCCAAACGCTCAAAGATCATTCAAGAGAACAAGATCGATCTTGATGCTTTGTCAACAGATGAACTGATCAACTTTATCATCAATAATCCTTCGGTTTTAAGAAGACCGATCATCCTGAATGAAGATAATTTCCAGATCGGTTATGATTCAGAGGAAATAGACGCCTTTATGCCACGGGATGCGATTAAGGTTGCGCCTTGTTCATGCGATAAGGGCTGCCCGAATTACGAGTATTGCGGAAAGCTCCGAGGCGAGGCTGATGACTAAAGTTCTGGTCGGTCTTTCCGGCGGGGTGGACAGCGCTGTTGCCGCTTATCTTTTAAAACAGCAAGGTTACGAAGTTACTTGCTGTTTTATGCGTAATTGGGATTCCGCACTGAATAACGACACTCTTGGCAATCCGACCTTAAACGATGATATCTGCCCGCAAGAAGCCGATTACAACGACGCAAAAAAAGCGGCGGAAAAATTAGGGCTGCCTTTGCTCAGAGTTGATTATATCAAAGAATACTGGGATAATGTTTTTGCTGATTTTATCAGCGAATACCAAAAGGGACGGACTCCCAATCCCGATATCTTATGCAACAAATACATCAAATTTGATGCTTTTTTACGTTATGCCCAAGCGAATGGTTTTGATCTTATTGCGACCGGCCACTATGTCAAAAAAGGAACATATAATGGCCGTTATTGTTTAAAAAAAGCACATGACCACAATAAAGATCAATCATATTTTTTAGCGCAGGTCGCCAAAGAGGCGGTTGATATTTCGCTTTTTCCTTTGGGCGATATCGATAAACCGCAAGTAAGAAGGATCGCCCATGAGCTGGATCTCAATATTGCCGATAAAAAGGATTCAACAGGGATTTGTTTTATCGGCGAACGCAATTTCCGGGATTTTTTAAAAAACTATATCCCGATGAAAAAGGGCAAGATCATTGACATTGAGACCAAAGAAGTTGTTGGCGAGCATGACGGGGTTTTCTATTACACCATCGGACAGCGCAAGGGTTTTAGAGTTGGCGGTAACCGCGGACCTTATTTCTGTGTTGGTAAAGATGTATATCGGAATGAATTGTATCTCGCCAGCCAAAATGATCATGAGTGGCTTTATGCTGATTCCTGCCTGCTTGTCGGTTTTAACCGTCTGATTGAAATTCCGTCGGCGGAATTTGATTGTCAGGCTAAGTTTCGCTACCGACAAAATGATAATCCGGTCCGGGCAAAGTTTTTAGAGGATAATCAGGTGTTATTAAAGTTTAGTGAACCTTTAAAGGCAGTTACCAAGGGACAACAAGGAGTATTGTATATTGATGATGTCATGATCGGCGGCGGGGTAATTGAAGAAGTTTATCTTAATGGCAGGGATAAAGATGATATCCTTAAAACTTACTTAGATGAATAATATGACATTGCTGATGGAAGATAAGATTGAAAGCATCGAGGGAAGTTTCACTTATTGTATATATAAGTCTTTTAATTACGGCGTTTATCGCTTTAAAGAAAAAAGCGGCGATGTTTTGATTGTCACCGGTAATATTCAGGATGTGGATAAGGAAGCGGAATATATCCTTTATGGCTGTTATGTCGACCATCCCAAGTATGGTATTCAATTCAATGTCAGCGGCATCAGCAAACAGCTCCCGTCTTCATACGAAGGAATTATCGCTTATCTTTCCAGTGATCTTTTTAAAGGGATCGGAATAAAAAAAGCCCAAAAGATCGCCGACCGCTATGGGCTTGATACATTAAGGATCTTAAGAGATGATGCCGATGTTTTAAAAGAGCTTGATTTTAAGGAAAAAGACATTAATACGATCAAAGAAGTATTAAACAGCAATCTTTTGTACGAAGAAAGTTACTATTTTTTGATGGAAGTTGGTCTGGGCAATGATGATATCAGGCGTTTGATCAATTTTTATAAAGAAAATACGGAATTTGTCCTTAAGAGTAATCCGTATCAGCCGTATTTTGATATCAGTTATATCGGTTTTCGCAAGTGCGAATTGTTAGCCCAAAGAATTGGCTTTGATTTGAGCAGCAAAGAGCGTTATTGTGCTCTGTTGGCATATCTGACAGCCGAGATGTCATTTAAAAGCGGTAATACTTATTTCTCCTATGCCGAAATAAAAAGAGCATTTTACGAATATGAAGGTGACAAAGGTGATTTTGCTGAAGCGCTGGCTTTTGCGCTTGCCGAAAAGACTGTTTATGAAGATACCGATCGCTTTTATAATTACATTCAATATCGTTCAGAACAGAATATCGCATCTTTTTTGTACCAGAACAATGTTGAAGATATATATGATCATGAACGGCTAACTGCAATTATGAATGACCAGCTACAGCAGGAAGGCATAAGATATAACGATCAGCAAAAAGCAGCGATCGTTAATTTCTTCAAATATAAGATATCACTTTTGGTCGGCGGACCGGGAACCGGCAAGACGACAGTGGTGAAAGCCTTGAGCAATTGTATGCGGCAGATGTATCCGGCTTACGAAATTCATATTGTTGCCCCGACCGGCCGGGCGGCTAAACGGATCAGTGAACTCTGCGGCGTTTCTTCTTCTACCATTCATTCACTGTTGAAATGGGATAAAGAAACGAATACTTTTTCCTATAATGCCGATAATCCTTTACTTTTGGAAGTATTGATTATTGATGAGTTTTCAATGGTGGACAGTTGGCTTTTTGCCCGTTTGATCGAGGCTTTAGCCAATGTTAAGAAGATCTGCATTATTGGCGACGACAATCAATTGCCAAGCGTTGGCGCCGGCAACCTGTTAAAAGATATCCTCAAAAGCGACCGTTTTCCTCTGGTGCGGCTTAATACGATTTTTCGTCAGGAAGGGCAAAGCGATATCATCGCTTTATCGGCCGATATTTTAAATGATACGATCGATTTTGCCAAATATGGTCATGATGTATACTTTATCGACCAAAAAGCGGTCGATCCCCGTCAAAAGATCGTCAGTCTGATTGGCGAGTATCTAGCTTATGGCTATGCGATCAATGATATCCAGGTTTTATCACCGATGTATAAAGGAGGGCTGGGTATTGATAGCTTGAATATTGTTTTACAGAACATCTTCAATCCTTTTGACGGACAGAAAAAAGAATTCCGGACCAAATTTAAAGTGTACCGGGTCGGCGATAAGATCTTGCAATTAAAAAATCAAAGCAATGACGATGTATATAACGGCGATATCGGTGAGATTGTCGATATGGAAGATGACCCGTTTGCCATCGTGGCGGTTTTTGATGATATGTATGTCGAATACACCCGGGATGAAATCGTCAATATGGCGCTGGCTTATTGTATATCCGTGCATAAAGCGCAAGGCAGCGAATATCCGGTCGTTATCATGGCCGTTTCTTCAGCGCATAATATTATGCTTAATAAGAATCTGCTCTATACCGCTGTTTCAAGAGCATCAAGCCGACTGTTTATTGTCGGAGACAAAGAAGCTTTTATCAACGGCAGCCGACGAAAGATGACTGTACGCAAAACATCTTTGGATATTTATATCAATGAACTTTATAACGAGCATAGTTTGTGATAAAATAATGCTTGTTTAGTTAAGATGAGGGAATTAGTATGAAAAATTTAACCGGCAATGAAGTCCGAAAGATGTTTTTGGATTTCTTTGCATCAAAAGGACATATGGTAGAACCGGGAGCCAGTCTGATCCCGGTCAATGATCCGACTCTGCTTTGGATCAACGCCGGAGTTGCGGCGCTTAAAAAATATTTTGACGGTCGGGAAAAACCGCGTTCGAACCGGATCTGTAACGCACAAAAGTCAATCAGGACGAATGATATCGAAAACGTTGGCCGGACGGCCCGTCATCACACTTTCTTTGAGATGCTGGGCAATTTTTCGATCGGCGATTACTTTAAAGAGGATGCCCTTAAATTTGCGTGGGAATTTTTGACCAGCCCAGAGTGGATCGGCATTCCTAAAGAGAAACTTTATATTACCGTTTATACCGATGATGATGAAGCTTACCGGATCTGGACAGAGGAAATCGGAGTTGATCCGAAACATATTCTTAAGACTTATGATAATTTCTGGCAGATCGGCGAGGGTCCAAGCGGACCGGATTCAGAAATCTTTTATGATCGCGGGGAAAAGTATGACCCTGAACATTTAGGAGAAAGAGCTTTTTTTGAAGAGCTGGACAATGATCGTTATGTTGAAGTTTGGAACATTGTCTTTTCGCAATATGATGCCAAAGAAGGGGTCGATCGCAAAGATTTTAAGGAGTTGCCGCAAAAGAATATCGATACCGGCATGGGTCTTGAACGATTGGTCGCTTTGATTCAGGATGGCGAAACTAATTTTGATACCGATCTGTTTTTACCGATCATCCGACAGACGGAAAAATATGCTAAAAAACCATACAGCGGTGAGGATAGAATGGCATATCGCGTTATAGCCGACCATATCCGGACGGTTACTTTTGCTTTGAGTGACGGGGCAGTATTCTCCAATGAGGGCCGGGGCTATGTTTTAAGACGGGTTTTACGCCGGGCCAGCCGCTATGCCCGTACCATCGGCATTAATAAGGCTTTTATGTTTGAATTAGTTGATACCGTCGCTGATATCATGCATGATTTTTATCCTTATCTGCAGGAAAAGAAAGATTTTGTAAAAAAACTGATCAAAAAAGAAGAAGAAATGTTTTTGCAGACTTTGAATAACGGGGAAAAGCTTTTAAGCGAAGAGCTGGCCAAAGTCAAGAATAATACTTTAAGCGGCGATGTGATCTTTAAGCTTTACGATACCTACGGTTTCCCTAAAGAGATCACTGTGGAAGTAGCTAATGAGAAAGGCATTGCTTGCGATCTGACCGGGTTTGAAAACTGCATGCAAAGACAAAAAGAAATGGCCCGTCAGGCACGCAATGTTGCCGAATCTATGCATAATCAGTCGGAAGATCTTTTGAATTTTGATGCCGATTTTACTTTTACCGGTTATGAAAAATATGAAGATGAAGGTATCGTTACCGGACTTTTTAAAGACGGTAAAAAGATTGCGGTCAGCGAGGATCAATACGATGTCGTGTTAGACTCGACATGTTTTTATGCTGAAAGCGGCGGTCAGTGTGCTGATA
>CASFYR010000047.1 GCA_949298975.1 uncultured Bacillota bacterium
GTCTTATATGTTTTGGATGAACCGTCGATCGGTCTTCATCAAAAGGATAACGGTAAACTCATCAATTCCTTGAAGAATATGCGCGATCTAGGCAATACATTGATCGTGGTCGAGCATGATGAAGAAACGATGTTAGAGAGCGATTATATCGTGGATATCGGTCCGGGAGCCGGTAAAGACGGCGGGGAAGTCGTAGCGATCGGTACGCCGCAGGAAGTAATGGCTAATGAGAATTCGATCACCGGTCAGTATCTAAGCGGCAAAAAACAGATCGATGTGCCAGCCAAAAGGCGTAAAGGCAACGGCAAGTTCTTAAAAGTCTATGGCGCCAGTGAACATAATCTGAAGAATATCGATGTCAAGCTGCCGCTGGGTACATTTATCTGCGTCAGCGGGGTCTCCGGCAGCGGCAAGAGCACCCTTGTCAATGAGATCATAACCAAAGCGGTCATGAAGAATTTAAACCGGGTCAGAGTTGAACCGGGAGCATATAAGAAAATCACCGGTCTTGAAAATATCGACAAGATCGTAGCGATATCGCAAGATCCGATCGGTCGGACGCCGCGTTCCAATCCGGCTACCTATACCGGAGTCTTTGATGACATTCGGGAACTGTTCGCAATGACGAGCGACGCCAAAGAGCGCGGTTTTGATAAATCACGCTTCTCGTTCAATGTCAAAGGCGGACGCTGCGAGGCTTGCCAGGGCGATGGGGTTAAAAAAATATCCATGTTGTTTGTGCCGGACGTATATGTTGAATGCGAGGAGTGTCATGGACAGCGCTATAATGAAGAGACGCTGGCAGTTAAATATAAGGGCAAATCGATCTATGACGTATTAAAGATGAGCGTTAAGGAAGCACTGGATTTCTTTACCAATATTCCAAAGATCAGAAATAAGCTGGAAGTATTATATGAAGTCGGCCTTGGCTATATCGAACTGGGGCAAAGCGCCACCACGCTTTCAGGCGGTGAGGCGCAAAGGGTCAAACTGGCCAGTGAACTGCAAAAGAAGGCGACCGGCAAGACCTTATTTGTCCTTGATGAGCCGACGACCGGTTTACATAGTGACGATGTCAAAAAACTGATCAGGATCTTTATGCGGATCGTTGATAACGGCGATACGGTCTTGGTCATTGAACATAATCTCGATGTGCTCAAGTGCGCCGATTATATTATTGATCTGGGCAAAGATGGTGGTGATAACGGCGGGGAATTGATTGCCGAGGGTACCCCGGAAACTATCGCCAAATGTACTGACAGTTATACCGGCGAATATTTAAGAAAAGTTTTGGGAGGCAGAAAAGATGGCTAATATGGAATTGGACGGCAAGGTATTTGTCAAGGATCTTAAAGAAACTTTTAATTTATTGCAGGTATCGGGTGATGAAGAATCCCTGAAACGCTGGATCATCGTACCGGATGTCAATCGTCCGGGACTGGAACTATCCGGTTATGTTCGCTCCAACGATCTGAAGCGGGTCAATATCTTAGGCAACAAAGAGCTGGAATATCTCAAAGCGATCGAAAACAGCGAGACCCTTTCAGCCCGCTATAACACGATTACCGACGCCTATACCCCATGTATTATCATATCCGAAGGCAATGAATGTCCCAGCAAACTGTTAGAGATCGCTCAAGCCAAAAATTTTCCGATCTTCATCTCACAGGACAAGACCTATCGTTTGGTGGTACAATTGATTGCGTACCTCGACGAAAAGCTCGCACCAAACGACACTTTTCATGGGGTCATGATGAATATATACGGTATCGGCGTTATGCTTAAGGGCGAAAGCGGGATTGGTAAATCCGAACTGGCTCTGGAGCTTATCAAGCGCGGACACATGCTGGTAGCCGATGACAGAGTAGATATTTATCGAGTTCATAACGATCTGATCTGCCGGGCTCCGGAACTTTTAGAGAATGTTTTGGAATTAAGGGGGGTCGGAGTGATCGATGTTACCTATCTTTACGGTACTACCTCGACTTTAAAACAGACAAACCTCGACCTGATCATCGAATTGGTTCCGTTTGACGCTAACCGGATTACCGACCGGATCGGCGCCAATGACCGCAAAACGATCAATATTTTAGGTTTGGACAAACCGCTGATGGAGATCCCGGTCAAAGAGGGAAGATCGATGGGCGTCATTGTCGAATCGGCCGTGGCCAATTATCGTCTGATCATGAACGGGGTCGATACAGCTAAAATGTTCGAAGAAAAAGTTGCCGCATATATTCAAGCCAGAAATCAAAACAAGGAGAATGAGTAAATGTTTGAACTTTTTCCCAACAGCAAGACCTTTTTGAGCATTGGGCCGTTAAGCATCCAATGGTATGCCGTATTGATTCTGACCGGCGCCTTTTTGGCCTATTATCTTTCATTGCGCAATACCCGGAAGATGAAATATCCCGATGAGTATCTCGAGGATATCTTCTTATATGTATTATGGGCCGGGATCATCGGCGCCCGACTTTGGTACTGCGTCTTCTATGATTTCGCTTTCTTTATTAAAAATCCGCTGGAGATCATCGCGATCTGGGATGGAGGACTGGCGATCCAGGGCGGTTTTATTGCCGGAATTGTTGTCGCTTATTTCTATACGAAAAGGCATAATCTCTCGTTTCTGCGTCTGGCTGACGCTATCGTGCCCAATATTTTATTAGCGCAAGCGATCGGCCGCTGGGGCAATTTTATCAATAAGGAAGCGCATGGCGATATCGTCGATGCTTCGTTTTTTGACGGGCCGCTGGCTTTTCTTAAAGACGGGATGTATATCAATGGTCACTATTATGAGCCGACTTTCTTTTATGAGAGCGTGCTTTGTGTGATTGGCTTCATCATCATTGTCTTCATTCTTAAAAAACATCAGAATAAGCGCGGCGATCTTTTATGGGCTTATCTGATGTGGTATGGTGTGATCCGTTTCTTTATCGAAGGCTTAAGGACCGACTCTTTGATGTTAGGGCCGATCAGAATGGCACAGCTGACCTCGATCGTTTATATTGTCATCGGGCTTTTAGGCTATTGCGGTCTTTTTGAACGATTCTTTAAAAAACCAAAACCGACGATGATCTTTGATCTTGACGGAACGATCTTGGATACGCAAAACGGGATCCTGGCTACTTATGAAATGCTGTTTGCCAAATATCGTACTAAAGCCGAATTCAGCGAAGAAATACAGGCGGAAGTGCTCGGGCCGTCTTTGCAGGAGATGTTCGTCAAACATTTTCCTGATGAAGATCCGGCTAAGTTATATGAAGAATACCGGCAGTATAACAGTGAGATATTCCTGAAGGTCAATAAACCGATGGATCATGCGATCGAAATGCTGAAAGAATTGAAGGAAAACGGTTATGTGGTCGGCGTTGTATCCACCAAACGGCGCGATACGGTCGAAGATAACCTGAAAGACTTCGATATGCTGCAATATGTCGATGCGATCGTCGGTGCTGAAGATGTCCAAAAACAAAAACCAAGTCCGGAGGGTCTTAATAAGATCTTAAAAGACAACCGGTGGAGCCGGGATGAAGCGATCTATGTCGGCGACAGCGTGATGGATATCGCAGCGGCCAAAAACGCTGGACTGTACAGCGTCGGTTATTTCTTTAATCCTAAAAAGAAAGATAATCTGATCGCCGCCAAGGCCAATGAATACATTGATGATCTGAAAGATGTACTTACGATCATAAAAAAAGATATTTATTTTACCAGCGATCAGAAATAATAAAAC
>CASFYR010000048.1 GCA_949298975.1 uncultured Bacillota bacterium
GCACCAAGCCAGCTCAATAAAATCAAGCAGGCATACATTGTAAACTGCATCGACGGCGAATTGAAAAGCAGGATCTTTTCAGCCTTGGTAAAAATATCATAGATATCCTTAGAAGCCTTATGGAATTTATCAGTCTCAAATTTTTCCCGGACATAAGCTTTCACCGTCCTGATGCCGGTCACGTTTTCCTGTACGCTGGCATTTAATGCATCGTATTTCTGGAAAGCATAATCAAAGATCTTAAAGGTTATCCGCACGATCGAAAAAAGGATTACCGCCAGAAAAATAACCGCAAACAAGAAAATCATCGCTAATTCAGCATTGATCTTAAAAGCCATAAACATTGCGCTTACCAGCATGATCGGAGCTCTGAAACAGATTCGGATAATCATTTGATAAGCATTTTGCACATTGGTGATATCCGTTGTCATTCTGGTAACCAGACCGGCGGTTGAATACTTGTCAATATTCTCAAAAGAGTAGCTTTGAATATTTTTAAAGATGGCAAACCTTAAATTCTTGGCAAAACCGCTTGATGCTTCGGCAGCGTATTTCCCACTCTTAAAACCGGCAAAAAGGCTGACAAAACTGGCGATAAGCATCATTGAACCATAGTAGATAACCATCTTCATATCGCTTTTTTCCACCCCGAAATCAATAATATTAGCCATAAGATAAGGAATTATTATCTCCAAGATAACTTCTACGCTTACAAAAATAGGCGCCAAAATACTGGGTTTCTTATATTCTTTTACTTCTTTGAATAATGTCTTCAGCATTTTCTTCCCCCTTCATCATTACTGATCGTGTCGATTATTCTTTCCAAATAATCAAACAGTTCTCCTTTTTCTTTTTCACTCAGGCAAAAGAGCATTCGATCTTCAAATCCGTCCATTAACTGGCGGATCGAATCGTTCATTGCAACACTTTTGGCAGTGATCTTAACTATTTTTTTACGCGTATCTTCAGAAGAAGTATAACGGCAAACAAAGCCCTTTTCCTCCAGACGATTCAATATTCCGGAAACCGTTGGATTAGAAATATTGAAAAATTCCTCGATATCTTTCTGAACAATATCCCGGTTTTCATTCTTACTTAAAAAGCGCAGGACTTCCGCCTGAGATAAGGTTAGATTAAACTCTTTCAATACTTGATTAAACTGTTGGTCGATCTGCCAGTCAATCCGGCGAATCAGTCGGCCGAAAATTCTCTTTTCCATTATTTCTCCTAATACATAGCACGCTAAAAGATAGCACGCTATTTATTCTAATATCATCACTGTCGGCTGTCAAGAGAAAAAAATAGAACATGAATGGTTTTTTAGTATAATATTATTTGTTGAGGTGATCAGATGTTGAATATTAATAAAGTTATAGCCAGGCATTTAGCTCTTCCGCTGTTTAAGGTCGAAGGAGCAATTAAACTGCTTGATGAGGGCAATACAATCCCTTTCATCGCCCGTTATCGGAAAGAAATGACCGGCAATCTGAATGATGAGGAACTAAGAAAACTAAGTGAAGAGTACAACCGGCTCATGCGTTTGGAAGAAAGAAAAAAGACGGTCATCAATACAATCAAGAGTCAGAATAAACTGACTGACGAACTAAACACCAAGATCGAAAACATCACCGAACTGGTCGAACTTGAAGATCTATACCGGCCATATCGGCCAAAAAAACAGAGCCGTTCAACGATCGCTGTCGACAAGGGACTTAAACCGTTAGCACAGTTAATATTGGATGGTGTAGATCAGCCATTAACGCAAGTTGCCGGCGCTTTTATCAAAATTGACAACGGAATCACAGATGAACATAAGGCACTGACAATGGCCGGAGATATCATTGCCGAGATGATCAGCGATAACGGCGAAATCCGTCAAATAATCAGAAACTACCTTTCGGTAAAAGGCCATCTTCATATCAGAGCAACCGATGAAAAAAAGGATAGCGTTTATCGTCTTTATTACGCCTTCTCATCACCGCTGAAGCATCTGGAAGGTTATCAGATCCTGGCTATTGACCGAGGAGAAAAACAAGGATTTCTGCAAGTTAAAATCGAAGTTGATGACGATATCGCAATCGGTATGATCAAAACAAACTTTCTCAGCCAAAAAAACAGTTATACCGATGATTTTTTATCTTCGGTTGTCGAAGATGCCTATAAACGGCTGATCTATCCCAGCGTTCAAAGAGAAATCCGAAATGAATTAACCAACAAAGCTCAAAACGAAGCTATTGAGATCTTTAAACATAACTTAAAACAATTATTGCTGACACCGCCGTTAGCTGATCATACGATCTTAGGTTGGGATCCGGCCTTTAGGACCGGCTGTAAACTGGCCATAATCGATCCGACCGGTAAAGTGCTGGCTACAAAAGTTGTCTATGTCACACCGCCGGCCGGAAACAATCAGATAGAAGAAGGGATAAAAGATGTTTTAGCACTGATCGAAAAACATCATGTTACCCTCATCGCACTGGGCAATGGCACAGCCAGCCGGGAGAGTGAAATGGTCATCGCTAAGATCATTCGCCAAGCCGGTCATGATGTAAAGTATATCATCACCAGTGAAGCCGGAGCCTCAATTTATTCTGCCAGTAAACTGGCGGCAGCTGAATTCCCGGATTATGATGTCGGCCAAAGAAGCGCTGTCTCGATCGCCCGGCGTGTGCAAGACCCGTTAGCCGAACTGGTCAAGATCGATCCTAAAGGCATCGGCATCGGGCAGTATCAGCATGATATGAACCAAAAACGGCTGGACGAAGCTTTGGCCAGTATCGTTGAAGATACGGTCAACGAAGTTGGGGTCGATCTGAATACCGCCAGTTATTCCCTTTTATCGCATATTGCCGGAATCAATCAAAGCATCGCCAAAAATATCGTTGCTCATCGGGAGCAAAACGGACCGTTTACTAAACGATCACAGCTATTGCAAGTAAATAAACTGGGTCCTAAGACTTATGAACAATGTGCCGGCTTTTTACGAATCGAGGGCGGCGATGAACCTTTGGACAATACTGCCATTCATCCGGAGAGCTATGATACTGCCGCTAAACTGATTGATCTTTTGGCTTTGGATGAGGATTTCGGGCTGAATAACCGAAAAAAGATCATCACCGAACTATTGGATGATCAAAAACAAATCACCGCATTAGCTATTGCGTTAGACACCGGGGAAGCTACGTTAACCGATATTTTGAAAGAACTCTGCCAACCCGGGCGCGATCCCCGCAAGGATGCACCGCCGCCAGTCCTGCGGCAAGACATTCTTACCCTTGACGATCTTTCCATAGGCACCAAGCTGAAAGGCACCGTGCGCAATATTACTGATTTTGGCGCCTTTGTTGATATTGGCGTACATGAAGACGGTTTGATTCATAAATCAAAAATGAGCCGCCGTTATATCAAAGATCCTCTGGCCGTCGTCCATTTAAACGATGTGGTTGAAGTAACAGTAATCAGCATTGACAAAGAAAAGAAACGAATCGGACTTTCCCTGATTGATTAAATCCCCTGACGGGGATTTTTGATTTCAGATATATTATTCTGTTTTGATCTGGCTGGCCAGATTTCTAACCCATTTTTCTTTTTTCAGCAAGCGATAGGAAAGCAGTGCTTTAACCAGATCGGTGCTTTGGCCAATAGCGTAAAGAGCGATAGCCGGGATGGTTGTAAAGTATGAAAGCAAGGCTACCAGCGGGATATTAAAGGTCCACATAAACAAAGAATCCATGTATAAGGTCGATTTGGTATCGCCGCCGGCCCGCAAGACAAAATAGCAAGAAGTGTTGAACATATACAAGACAAAAAACATGGCCATCACTCTTAAGAAATCGGCTGCCAAATGTTTGGCTTCGGAAGATACATTATAAAGATAAGGTATTAAAAAAGAACAGCCGAACATCAGTGAGAGAAATAATAGCGACAGAATCAATGAAAAACTGACCAGTTTATAACCGTTGTGCTTACCTTCTTCCAGACGGTTTGCCCCCAAAGGAGTACCGATCAAAACGGTGGATGCTGTAGCCATTCCGGCAAATAAGACAAAGAACATATCTGATATGGTGTTTGCCATGCTGTAAGCCGTATTGACGGCGAGACCACGGTTAGAGTAGCATTTCAGTAATGTACTGATGCCGAAAGAAAACAAAATTTCATTGATGCACAAAGGGATACCACGGATAATAACATGACGGGCAAGACCGATATCAAATCGAAATATATTTTTAATTCTGGTTTTAAAAGGCATATCCGACCGTTTTAATACGATCAGATATAAACTCATTTCTACAAGACGAGCGATTAATGTAGCGATCGCCGCTCCCTCGACCCCCAGTGCCATCATTCCAAAATTGCCAAAAATCAAAACATAATTTAAAAAGGTATTGGTTAATACTGAAACAATCGATACTTTTAAAGGGATCTTGGTTTCCCCCATCGCCCTTAAAGCGCTTGAAATACAACCGGATAACGTACTGGGCAGATAGGAAAAGACTGCGATCCGCAAATAGGCGCTGCCTAGAGCAATAACCCTATTGTCTTTAATAAAAAAGCCGATGATTTGTTCGCTGAAGAATAATCCGACCAAAAAGAACAGAATACATAAAGCATAAGAAGAAACGATCATAAAACGAAAAGTCTGTTTCATTCTGTCGTCGTCTTCGGCTCCCTTGAATTGAGAAAGATAAATCACTCCCGAAGCGATCATGCCATTTAGCCCATACCAAGCGATCAAATAAAAACGATTGGCATTCCCCGCCTCCTAATAAGAAAACATGAGCAAGTCCAGTAAAATCAATGTTTTCAGAGGCAAGGAACACGATGTGAAGTCAAA
>CASFYR010000049.1 GCA_949298975.1 uncultured Bacillota bacterium
AAGCGAGAACGACTTATCAATATAAACATAAAAAGAGCTATGTAAGCTCATGATCATTGATCAGAGTTTTTACACAGCCCCTTTTATATTATAACAGCCAGCTAATTTAATTGAAAAACAAAGGGGAAAAGTGGGGGTATTAGACTAACTGTATGGCTATATTATTCCATTAATTTATGTTGAAATAATGTGATTTAGATGAACTTTATGTGAACTTTATTTATTGGTATGAAGATGAAGTCCCATTTCGTCAAATTTAACTTTGCTTAAAGTTTCACCGATCGTTTCTTTCATGTTGACATTTTCAGCATTCATCCGTTTTCGGACATCCATGGCATCTGAAATACCGCACGGACCATTGATACAGCCGCCCTCACAGCACATTCCTTCCAGAATATCGTAGTTAAAACGACCGACTTTCATTAAAAGCAATTGTTTTTTGCACTCTTGCGCCCCGTCGGCATAATACGCCGTAATACCGTCTTCCCCGGCTTCCTTAGCGACCTGAATGACTGCTTTGGATACACCGCCGCCCTGAGCAAAATTCCGGCCATGAACCGAAGCTTCCCAGACGGCACCGTTTTCGCCTTCATAATCCTTTAAATATATGTGCTTGGAAATAAACATGGCAGCCAGCTCTTCAAAAGTCAAAACATAGTCGACGCTGGTATGCTCTTCCATAGCCTCCTGTTTTTTCGCCAGACAAGGACCGATAAAAACTACTTCTGCATCCGGATGCTCTTCCTTGACCATTTTTGCTCTGGCCATCATCGGCGAAACCATGGTGCTGACATTCTTTTTATACACATCCGGATAGTGGATCTTAGCCATATTGACAAAGCCCGGGCAACAGGAAGTGGTCATCGGAACTCCGTCCGCTTTATGTTTCTTTAGCTCGGCATACTCTTCTTTAGCCACTGCATCAGCTCCCAGAGCAACTTCGACGACATCATAGAAACCCAATTCCTTGATGCCTTGCTTGATCTGGGCTAACGATACGCCTTCAAACTGACCCTGAATTGCCGGTGCTACCATCGCGATCATTTTCTTGCCGGCACGGATATCATCGATTACCGGGACGATCCACGATATATCTTCGATTGCCCCAAACGGACAAGAAGCAACACAACGGCCGCAATTTATGCACTTATTCTCATCAATAACCGCAATGCCGTCTTCATTCCAGCGGATCGCATCTACCGGACAGGCGCTCTTGCATGGTCTTTCCGTCAATACGATGGCATGATATGGACAATTACGGGTGCAAGCGCCGCACTCTTTACATTTATCATAATCGATTACCGCGCGGTTTTCGCCCATCGAGATCGCTCCGAAATTACATGAACCCACACAGCTTTTAGCCATACATTTACGGCAATTATCGGTAACCAAAACTTTCTTGATCGTACAGCCGTCACAAGCTGCTTCAATGACCTGAACAATCTGTTTGGGATTGTTCTTTTCAACATCATTGGCCATCAAGCCTCTGACCAGCCTTCCTCTTTGTCTTAGAACTTCCCGTTCCTTATATACGCAACAGCGGTAATTGGCCTTGGTACCGGGAATCAGATCCTTATAGTAAGCATTCATCTTTTCTTCGGTCAATTCTCCGGCATAAGCCAGATCCGCCGCTTTACGCAGCACGTCAAATTTTATGACTCTTGCATCATGTTTGAATAATCCCATTTTTACCTCCCCTGATAAATCATAATTTTGCCAAATACAAAGCGATCTTCCCGAAAAACGGTAAGTCAGTCAGATAATAGCCGTATGATTTAATTAAACAGTACAACCCTATTATAAACAATGACGGAATGATAATTAAAGCGAAAATCATCCCAAAAGCATATAAATGAGCTAAATAAAGCAAATCGTAAATCAAAGACACAGCAAAAGGGCCGATCCACAGCAGGATGATCGCTAAAAAAGCGTGGAAACGTATGAATATGCTATCCTTTTCAAACACCAGGACCATTATCGGCAGAAAAACGAACCAAAAATAATCTTCCGGTTCCAGATGCAGATAGGATACGGCAGCCATTCCGATCAAACCAACGGCATAAATAACAACAGTCAGGATATTTGCCTTGATATGCAAAAGATGGCTCATGTGAGAAACATATTTTTGATTAATCATCGTTTCCTCCTTTGCGCAGCGCCAGTTTTTCCGGCAAGAGCGACAATAATCCGAATCGGGCTTTTATCTGTTTAAATCCAAAGAAAAGCGAGATAATATTTATCATTAACAGCAATAGTTGGCTGATACCGCTGATGATAATTGCCGGCAAAACCCCGCTCATGCCCAACAGCGACAATACCGCCATACAAAAGATCAGGACGATCATCGGGCAAATCAGATCAACAATCAGATATTGCGCGCTATAATACAAAACCAGTCTTGATTTTCTTTCAATTAAACAAAAAGTTAATGGAATCATAGCTAAAATAATATCAATATATGACCAGTAATTGTTAATATATAACAAGAAGAGATCCTCTGGATCGGCTTTGCCGGCCGTCATCGTGCCGATAAAAAACAAAAGCGACGCCATCAGATGATAAACGAGCCAAAGAAGATAAGGCAATGCGGCAATATAGCGCTCATCAACGGCCAGTATCGAAGAAAAGATCTTTTCTTTTTTCGTTTTTGTCATACGAATATTATACTATTATTAATTGAAAAATATATGATAGAATTATTTAAAAGAGGGTTTATTTATGAGTGAAAAACAAACTGAAGAAATTACATTAACATTAGGTAACGAAGAAAATGAGGAGGCGAAGGCGGAGGTCAAAGAAGAGGCTAAACCGGAAGATCTGCTCAGCGTCGAAGACACCAAGCTTACGCCGGCTGAAAAGAAGATGGTTACTGATTTTGCTAAAAAGATCGATGTAACCGAAACTAATACCATTTTGGAATACGGCAGTTCTGCTCAGCGCAAGATCGCTGATTTTTCGGAAACCGCGCTTAAGAATGTCAGGACCAAAGATCTGGGCGATGTCGGTGAAATGCTTTCCGAGCTCATTGGTGAACTAAAAGGATTCGAGATTGAAGAAAAAGAAAGCAATGGTTTTCTGGGCTTTTTCAAAAAGCAAGCCAATAAAGTTTCCAACCTTAAGACAAAATATGATAAGGCAGCGGTCAATGTCGATAAGATCACCAAGGCCTTGGAAGAACATCAGATCACTTTGATGAAGGATATTGCTCTGCTCGATCAATTGTACGATAAGAATCTTTTGAACTTCAAAGAGTTATCAATGTATATTCTGGCCGGTAAGAAAAAACTGGAAGAAGTAAGAAATAAAGATCTGGTCGCCTTAAGAGCGAAGGCGCAGGAAAGCAAACTGCCGGAAGATGCACAAGCGGCCAGCGATCTGGAAAATGCCATTAACCGGTTTGAGAAAAAATTGCACGATCTGGAATTGACCCGGGTCATTTCGATCCAGATGGCGCCACAGATCCGTCTGGTACAGAACAACGATACCCAGATGGTGGAAAAGATCCAGTCAACTCTGATCAACACTATCCCACTTTGGAAATCTCAGATGCTGATCGCCATGGGTATTTCTCATTCCAAAGAAGCTATCAAGGCTCAAAACGAAGTTACTGAGATGACCAATAAAATGCTCAATCAGAATGCAGAGCTTTTGAAAAGCGCCACGATCGATACTGCCAAAGAGTCTGAAAGAGCGATCGTCGATATCGAAACACTGCGCAATACCAATGCCCGCTTGATCGAAACATTGGACGAAGTTAAACGCGTTCAGGAAGAAGGACGTTCTAAAAGGGCACAGGCGCAGATCGAGCTTCGCAAGATCGAAACCGAACTTAACGATAAACTCACCAAAATTTCTGATAATCTAAAGAAAGAATCGGCTAAAAATGATTAAAGGCATTATATTTGATTTAGATGGTACCCTGCTTGATACTATCAGCGATATCGGCGACAGCGTCAATCAAATGCTTGAGGACTACGGATATCCGACTTTTACCTATGACGAGTATAAATTAAAGGTCGGGCACGGCTTCAAAAACCTCATTGAAAGAAGTCTGCCGTCTTCGGCTGATTTTGATTTGAAAGAGGAAGCTTTAGCTAAATTTATCTACTATTATCATCGCAATTACACCAATAGTTCCTATCCTTATCCCGGAATAATCGAAACATTGCATAAATTGGCTGATCGGAATATCAAATTGGCGATCAATTCCAATAAAGCTGATGAATACACAAACAATCTGGCTAAGATCAGATTAAGCGAGATTGATTTTGTTGCGGTATTGGGACAGATCGAAGGAATTCCAAAAAAACCTGATCCGACCAATGCCTTAAAGATCATCGAAACGATGCAGTTAGATCCTTCGGAAGTCGTTTATATCGGCGATTCGGCAACCGATATCAAAACGGCTAAAAACGCTCATTTAGTTTCCATCGGTGTGGCCTGGGGATTTAGGGGTGAAGGAGAATTGAAAGAAGCCGGTGCGGATCATATCGCTTATCGACCGAGCGATATTATCGATATCATAAACACGATCTAAAAAGATGACACACTGAACCCAGTTATTTGGACAACTTAAGTTCTAAGAACTAATCAAGGCTTGATTCCTATATTCCATAGGTGT
>CASFYR010000050.1 GCA_949298975.1 uncultured Bacillota bacterium
AACAACTCACCTAAAGCAATCTCCGAAACCTTTATATTATTGCCGAGCCTTTTTATCAATATCGTTTTTCTGATTATTACGCAGGATAAATTCAGACAACAGATCAAAAACGGGCAAAGACCGCTGATAAGCAAAAAGATTTATCGTCTTTTCTTGATCGATTTTATTGCAGTCATTTTGCTGCTAATAATTGCCATATCCTAAAAATCAGCCTTTAATAAGGCTTTTTTCATTATGTCATTAAAAATGTGGTATAGTTAAATTAGATTACAGGAGGTACAAGATGTACGAAACTAATAAAAGAAAGATTGTACTAGTGGGGACCGGTTTTGTCGGAATGAGTTTTGCCTATACTCTGCTTATGACACCGGGTATTGACGAACTGGTTTTGATCGATGTAAACAAAGACAAGGCCGAAGGTGAAGCGATGGATTTGGCTCATGGTCTGCCATACGCTCAAAGCAAAATGAGAATCTATGCCGGCGATTATGACGACTGCAAAGATGCTTCGATTATCGTCATTACGGCCGGAGCAGCACAAAAACCGGGCCAGACTCGACTTGAGTTGACTGCAATTAATACCAAGATCATGAAAGGCATCTGCGAAAGCATTAAAGCCAGCGGCTTTGACGGGATCATCATCGTCGCCAGCAATCCGGTTGACCTTATGACTTATGTTGCCCAAAAGGTAACCGGTCTTGACAAAGGCCGGGTAATTGGCAGCGGTACATTGCTGGATACCGCCCGTTTACGTTACCTCTTATCAAATTACTTTAATGTCAACGCTTCTAATATGCATGCTTACATTATGGGCGAGCATGGCGATTCTTCGTTTGTCCCATGGATTCATGCTTATGTTGGTTCAAAATCATTATTGGAATTGCTTGACGAACAGGATCGCGATCTGGAAGACCTTTTAGATATCTATCAGGGCGTCAGAAATGCTGCTTACGAAATCATCGAGAAGAAAAAAGCAACCTATTATGGTATCGGTTTATCACTTAACCGTCTCGTACAGGCTATCCTGCATAACGAAAACTCCATCATGACCGTATCATCTTATCAAGACGGCGAATACGGCAAGGAAGGTCTTTATATCGGCGTTCCGACCGTAATTAACCGCAACGGGGTAAGAGAAGTTGTCAAACTGCACCTCAATGAAGTTGACCAGAATAAATTCGATCAGTCCTGCGAAAATCTGTTATCGATCATCCACGACACGATCGATCCGATCCTAGACGGTCAGGAATAATCCAATTAAAATATGCAAAAAAATACGCTGTCAGCAAAAAGGACAGCGTATTTTTAATTTGTTTAAATCACTGCAGCTAAGAAGAAAGTGATCATTCCATTACCTTTATTCCGCCATACGGTCTGATCTTTAAAACATGACAAGTCTTATTGCCGAACACCTGCTCCATTTCAGTTTTATATTCACTGATGAGATCAAGCGGAACAAAAGCCTGAATCGTACCGGCAAAACCACCGCCGTGTACCCGCACCGCGCCCTTGCCTTGAAGCACTATTTCTGATATCGCCAAAGCTAAAGCGACATTTTGATGATGAACATCACTGTTGGCATAAACATTTTGCAGATATTTGAACGAACTGTCGCCGGAAGCTGTTACCTGTTTTAAAAAAGCGGTGAAATCTTCGTTTTTAAGAGCGGCAACCTCTTTATCTACCCGTTTATTTTCCTCAAAGAAATGAATCGCCCGCAATAAAGAACGGCCGCTGAATCTATTCATAAGATAAGGCAAGTCATGATAAAAGCTCTTTTCATCAACATCGCCTAAAACCTTTTTGTTATAATGAGCGGCAATCTGTTTCATTTCCTGAGGAATAGCGGCATATTCGTCGGTGAGATCGGCATGTGAGCCTTTGGTATCGGTTATACAAAGCGCATGAGCAAACTTGGCAAACGGAACATCGATCTTTTCGACGGCCGGATGGTTTTCATTCTTAAAATCAATCGTTATCAGACTGCCGATCGCACTGGCGCTTTGATCCATAAGTCCGCATGGCTTGCCAAAATATACATTCTCGGCATATTGTCCGGCTTTAGCGATCGTTACCGGATCGATCGCCATCATATTATATAAGCCTGAAATGACCGTACCGATCAAAACTTCAAAAGCGGCCGAAGACGAAAGACCGGCGCCGATCAAAACATCGCTGGTAACATAGGCCTCAAAACCACCTAATTGATAACCTCTTTCTTTTAGGGTGGCGCACACCCCTTTGATCAGAGCCAAAGAAGTCCCTTTCTCTTCTTCTTTCATTGTCAGATCATCAATAAAGAATGACGGGATGTCAAATTGATCCGACACCACTTTGACAGTCCGTTCTGCTTTTTTGACAATAGCGATTGCATCTAAATTGACTGCGGCCGCCAAGACTTTGCCATGCTGATGATCGGTATGATTGCCACCGATCTCCGTGCGTCCAGGAGCGCTGTACACTGCAACATCAGCCGAGCCGTAAAGCGCAATGAAGCGATCGACTGCCCTGGAATAGCGCTGGCGCTGGTAAGCAACCTGCTCTTCTTCGCCATATATGTCGCATAACAGATCGTCATAGTGTCCTTGCATTAGTTTGGATCTTAATTCTTCAGCATTCATCTGCCATTACCTCCATTTTATATGATGTCCGCTCATCGTACTCATCCCCCTGACGCAATACTCCATCCGGTTTAAAGCCCAGATTGATCGCATCGGGCATGTATTCGGTCTCAAGACAGATGCCATAACGGGAGGGATAAGCGATACCCCCTTTACCAATACGGCCATCCAGATAATTGCCGGTATAGATGTGCGCCATCGGCAGTGTCGTATCAAGAGTCAAGCGACGGCCGCTTAAAGGATGATACAAGATAATCTGATCATGATCCTGATCAAAAATAAAAGGATGATCAAAGCCACAGCCCCGCTCCAATTGCTCATCGCTCATTTTCAGCCGCTCTTCAATCGGGGTCATATTCTGAAAATCAAAAGCTGTTTTAGCGCTTTTGATGATCCGGCCGTCTGGCAAACCTTCTTGATCAATAGCCGCATAGCAGCTGCTTTTTACCAGCAAATGATGATCGAGGATCGGCTGTTTCATTCCTGATAAATTAAAATAAGCATGATTGGTAATATTGATCAGCGTATCCTGATCGCATCTTGCCCGATAACGCATTGTCAATGTATCATCAATCAGCGTATAGGTAACTTTTAAAGTCAGATTCCCCGGGTACCCCTCTTCACCGTCTTTGGAATAATAAGTGAATTCGATCTCATTATCTCCGCTCAAACAATAATCAAATATCTGATAGCTGAAACCGCGGATCCCGCCATGAAGACTGTTTGGACCGTTATTGACCGGCAAATGATAAGTTCGGCCATTAAGCTGAAAACGGCCCTGGCCGATCCGGTTGGCCGTTCGACCTACTAAAGCGCCTAAATAGCCATCTTTAACCATATAATCATTAATATCATCATAGCCAAGGATAATATCTTCAAAATTGCCATACCGGTCTGCTGTCAGCCATTTGATCAAAGTACAGCCATAATTGGTTAAAACGATTGTCATTTTATCATTTTTCAATTCCAGGACAGCGATCCGCCTGTCCACTTGTTTTATTATTCTGATCATTTTACTACCTCAGTCAAATTATAACAAAAAAATGTACGGCTGTTACCGTACATTTAAACATTATTTGGTATAAGTGATGACCGGGATCATCAGCTCGTCAATATGGCAGCCGGCATGAGCGCCGAGAAATTTAAATGACGATGGCTGCTCATGATAGACAAAATGTTTATGTCCTTTAGCTATAGCCATGAAATCACCGATAAAATCACCAAGCCGTTCATGGTTTTTATGATCGCCAAATAAATGACTGTTTAAGACCTGCTCTTTGGTAAGCAGGATAAAATCATCTTCATAATGGCTCTTAAAGTAAGAGGCGAAGTCGGCCTTGCATGCTTCCTTGACATAAAAAGCAGTTGCCCGCGGTTCAACAGCAGTCGGTCTGATGAGGAAATCATTCAACGGTGTTTCATAAACATTGATCTCTTCCTTGATATCGACAAGACCGTGATCAGCAACGATCACCAGCATCGTTCCTTCGTTTAACTCATTGATCCGTCTGGCAAACACCGCTTCGATCTGCCGCAAATAAGCATCGCTTTCTTCGTTATCAACCCCGATCTTATGCATCAGACTGTCATATTTATCCCAATAGGCATAAATATAGCGGTTATCACTGTAGCTGTCTTTGATGATCATGTCGACAAATTCCTCAATGTCTTTAGCTCCGATCGGCGAAAAAGAACCCTCGATCTTTTTGGCTTGGATTCCTTTGGCCATTAATTCATCGGCAGTGGTAGTTACTGGTAAGATATTGCGGACAAAATCATAACCGTAATCGTGTTTAGAATAATAACCTTCACCTAAAAACGGGACAACAAAATCATCTACCTCTTTAAAGTATTGATTCCAGCCGACCCAGCCGTTTTCATTGGGCGAACGACCGTTTTCTACCGCTGTGGTAGCGGCAGTGGTCGTCGATGGAAAAACTGTACTGATTTCAAACAGCTGATGCTGCTTAAAGAAACCATCATCAGCCAATTTACGGTCGATCAGGCGCGAACCCATGCCGTCAATCAAAGCCAAAATGATCCGTTCAGGTTTTTTTATGGCCAGTTCTTTGGCAAAATAAGCGTTGGCTGAATAAGAAGACGGCAGGCCCAGGTAATTGCGGATCGCCGCAACGATATTCAGGATGCAATCGTTGTAATTGACAAACATCAGCACATTTCCTTAAGGAATACTTTATAGGCCCGATAAGCTTCATAAATATCAACTTTCGAAGCTACTTCATAGCAAGCGTGCATATTCTGAACGGCAATACCGGCATCAATAACCTCCATATCCATGTTGGCTAAGATATAGGCGATCGTGCCGCCGCCGCCCTGATCCACGCGTCCCAGTTCGGCTGTCTGGAAGCTGACATCATTATCATCCATGATCTGCCGCAGCTTGGCGATAAATTCCGGATTGGCGTCATTGCATCCGCCCTTACCGCGGGAGCCGGTATATTTGTTAAAGGCAATACCCTTGCCAAAAAAGGCGGTATTCTTCATTTCATTTACTGATGGATAGTTAGGATCGTAAGCGGCGCTGACATCGCTTGAAAGCATCTTGGAAGCTCTTAAAAGCCGTCTTAAATTAAGCTCGCTGTAAACCCCCAGTTTAGCCAAGAGCTCCGCGATCGTATTTTCAAAGAAACGCGACTGCATACCGGTATTGCCTTGTGATCCTACTTCTTCTTTATCCACCAAAATACAGCAGGCCGTTCTTTTTGGCGTATCTATATCCAAAATAGCTGCCAGTGAAGTATAGGCACAAATGCGGTCATCATGACCATAACCCATAACCATTGAGCGGTCAAGCCCGAAATCACGCGTTGCGCCGGCTGGAACGATCTCCAGTTCAGCACTGATGAAATCGTCTTCTTCAATATCATATTTTTCTTTCAGCAGTTTTAAAATGTTCTTTTTGACCGGATCTTTTTCCTCTTCGTCGTCAAACGAAGGAATCGATCCCACCAAAGCATTAAGGTCTTCACCTTCCACTACCGTCGCACCGGTCTTCTTCATCTGATCAGATGACAAATGGATCAAAAGATCACTGATCCCGATAACCGGATCATCAGCATCATCGCCGATCTTCACCGTGACAACACTGCCGTCTTTTTTGCAAACCACCCCATGCAAAGCCATCGGATGAGCGACCCACTGATATTTTTTGACCCCGCCGTAATAGTGAGTGTCCATTAAAACCAGACCGTTGTCTTCATATAACGGATTCTGTTTGATATCCAAACGCGGTGAATCGATATGAGCGCCTAAAATATTCATCCCCTTCGTGATGTCATCACTGCCGATCACATAAAGGCAAACTCCTTTGCCCCGGTTATTAAAATATACTTTATCTCCGGCTTTTAGGGTCTGATATGCAGAAAAATCCTTAAAGCCCTTCGCCTCAGCCAAAGCGATTGCTTCTTTAGTTGCTTCTCTTTCGGTCTTGGCGTTGGTTAAATAAGTCTTATAACCTTCATTGAAGCTCATTACCTGATTTAAAGCCTCATTTTGATATTTTTTCCACGCTGTTTTCATTATAGTTCATATCCTCCTTCTTTGTATTATACACCA
>CASFYR010000051.1 GCA_949298975.1 uncultured Bacillota bacterium
CCATGAGTACGATTCCAAATAAGAATAGACCAAGGCCTCCTAAAAAGAGATCCCAGCGAATATCAGCGAAAGTCATACTTTTCCTCCCTAAATGATCACTCTTAATTTAACATATATTTCCCCTGATTTTAACAAAATTTTGCCTTTTTAAGCCTTTTTATCAAGGTAAACGATCCTCGCCGACTAAGAAACTGCAGTAAAAGAAGAATAAAGATATCTGCAAATCGACTTTGATGATATAATTGGCTTATGTTGAAAGTATTGGTTATCGTTGGCCCGACAGCGGTAGGTAAAAGTGATTTTGCGATCGCGGCGGCGCACCGGTTTGCCGGTGAGATCATATCCGGCGACAGCGTTCAGATCTATAAAGGTTTTGATATCGGTTCTGGGAAAGTTAGCGAAGATGAGATGGATGGCATTCCTCATTATCTGATTGATGTTAAGGAACATGATGAAGATTACAGCGCGGCTGAGTTTCAAAAAGACGGCCGAAAACTGATCGCAGCGATCAATGCAAGAAAACACCTGCCGATCGTCGTCGGCGGCACCGGTCTTTATATAAAATCTTTGCTTTACGATTATCAGTTTATGGCTGAAGATCAGGCGGACGATCAGTATGAAGATCTCAGCAACGAGATGATCTATGAGCGTCTTAAAAAGGTCGATCCTTTATGTCTGGAAAAGATTCACCTCAACAATCGCCGCCGTTTGGTCAGAGCGCTTAACATCTACGAAAAGAATAAAGTCGGGATCAGTGCCATCAAAGAAGCCCAGAGGCATGAATTGATCTATGACGCCCTGATTATCGGGCTGACCTGCAAAAGGGAAGAACTATATGAGCGGATCGATAGGCGGGTAGATAAGATGTTTGATCAAGGATTGCCGGAAGAAGTTGCAGGATTGATCAGCAAGGGAGCATCGTTTAAAGACAAGCCGATGGGTGCGATCGGTTATCGGCAGTTTGCAGCTTATTTCAATAATGAGATCGACAAGACAGAATTGAAGCGGCTGATCAAACGGGACTCAAGAAGATTCGCTAAACGGCAGTACACCTGGTTCAATCATCAATTGCCGATCAAGTGGTTTGATATCGGCGATCTTGCGGCGGCAATTGCTTTGATTGGAGAATGGTATGGAAAATAGTTATTTGGAAAGACTTGCTTATCTGGTTGGTGACAGCGGCATTGACCAGTTGAAAAAAGCCAGAGTTATGATCTGCGGCTGCGGCGGGGTTGGATCCTTTGTCGCGGAAGCACTGGCTCGCTCGGGTGTCGGATCGATAACTTTGGTCGATTTTGATCGGGTGGAAGCCTCAAATCTCAACCGTCAGCTGATGAGCGATAAAACGGTGATCAATGAATTGAAAACTGCAGTGCTGAAATCCCGTTTGAACAAGATCAGCGACGCCGACGTCAAGACGATTGATACATTCATTGACGATAGCTTTGTGATTAGCGGTCATTATGATTATGTCATTGACTGCATTGATGTATTGACTTCAAAGTTTGCCTTAGTCAAAAAGTGTCATGAAGCAGGCATCAGAGTTATCTCGGCTTTGGGCAGTGCTAAACGTCTGTCGCCCGATCACGTCAAGCTGACGACACTGGATAAGACCCGCAACGATCCTTTGGCGAAAGCTTTTCGCCAGATTGTAAAAAAGCAGCATTACCGCCGCAAGATCGAAGTGGTGTTTATCGATCAGCCCCCGCTGGCAGTTAATATTGTTAAGGATGGGGATACTCACAAAGAAAAATATCCTTTAGGTTCCGCTGTTTTTGCCGTGGGATCTTTGGGTTTATATCTGGCCTATGTCGTAACTGACAGGCTGTTAAAGGAGGAAAAGATGGAATTTAAAGATTTTAAATATGAAAGGATCGCTTTGAGCGATATTGAAGAAAAGTACCGGCTTTTAAACGAACGTTTAAAACAAGCTGCCGATCCGAAGACTTTTATGGAAGTTTTTGCGGAAATAACCGCGTTCAGAGGGCATATCACAACGATGATATCACTTTGCAGCACCCGCTATACGATCGATACCAGCGATGAATATTATGCCGGCGAACAGGATTACTGGGACGAGGTAACACCGCATATCGAAGGTTTTGAGAACGAATTTGCCAAGATCTGTCTTGACTGCCCGTTTAAAGATCAACTCGCTATTCCGGCAACATTCTTTAAGCTGAAAGAAAACGCCCGCAAATGTTTTGATGAAGCGATCATTGAAGACTTGCAGCTTGAAAACAAGCTGACCAGCGAATATTCCAAACTTAAGGCTTCAGCCAGAATCGAGTTTGAAGGCGAAGTATATAATCTGGCGACGATTCAGGCCAAACGTCTTTCTGATGACCGTGAGACCCGAAGAAAAGCGACTGCTGCCGCAACGGCTTTTTATGAGGAAAAAGCCGGAGAGTTTGACCGTATCTATGATGAACTGGTTAAAGTGCGGGACCGGATGGCGAAGAAACTGGGCTTTGAAAACTATATTCCTTTGGGTTATCTGCGCATGAACCGTTTAGACTATGATCAGGAAATGGTAGCCGGATATCGTCAGGCGATTCTTGAAAAGATCACCCCGCTGGCTTCATTGATCTATCAAAGGCAAAAAGAACGTCTGGGACTTGCCGAACTTAAAGCCTATGATATCGATTACGAGTTTAAGACCGGCAACCCGAAACCTCACGGCAATACGCCGGAGCTTTTGGCCGCAGCTGATAAGATGTATCATGAAATGAGCGAAGAGACCGGACAGTTTTTTGAAATGATGGTGGATATGAAACTGTTTGATCTGGAAGCTAAACCGAATAAAGATATGGGCGGCTACTGTACAGATTTTTATGATTATAAGGTACCTTTTATCTTTGCGAATTTCAACGGTACTTCCGGTGATGTTGATGTTTTGACCCATGAGGCCGGCCATGCCTTTCAATCATATTTGACCTCCAAGTATAATCCGGGTCTGGCGCCGGAATGCATGTTCCCGACCATGGAATCAGCGGAAATCCATTCGATGTCGATGGAGTTCTTTGCCCATCCGTGGACGGAACTATTCTTTAAGGAAGATACATTAAAATATATCTATCATCATATTGCCTCAGCCTTGACCTTTTTGCCTTATGGCGCTTTGGTCGATCATTTCCAGCATGAAGTCTATGCTCATCCAGAAATGAGCCCGAAAGAGCGCCTGGCCTGTTTCCGCCGTTTAGAGAAGATGTATATTCCTGAGCGGGATTATGAAGGTTTCCCGATCCTTGAAGAAGGCGGTTATTTCTACCGTCAGGGGCATATCTTTTCGTCGCCGTTTTATTATATCGACTATACTTTGGCTCAGGTCTGTGCTTTGCAATTCTTTGACCGCATGCTTAAGCATGACCCAAAAGCCTGGAGCGACTATATTGCCTTATGTAAACTGGGCGGTACCAAGACTTTCCTGGAATTGGTAGCTGCGGCCGGTCTTGTTTCTCCGTTTGCCGAAGGGACGATTGACAGCATTGCCAAATCGATGAAAGCAGAATTGATGCAGATCGATGATACTGTGTTATAATGAGTGAAAGGAGTTATCAAAATGAACTATCAAGAAACAGCTTTTCAAACGACTGATACCTTTAATCAGTTTCTGACTAAAACCTTTACCATCATGACGATGGGCTTGCTATTGACAGCGGGAGTAGCTTTCTTTATTGCGACTTTTATGCCGCAATTGGTTTACTCTTACGGTCTAACGATGTTTGTGATCATCGCTCAGCTGGGCGTATGCTTCTACTTCAGCGCCCGGTTTATGAATATGTCGGTCGGGGCGGCTCGCATCTGCTTTGTCGCCTATTCGATATTAACGGGCATAACTTTCTCTTTTATTCCGTTGATTTATGATGGCGGTACTTTGGCATTGGCCTTTACAATGACGGCTGTCGTCTTTGCTTCGATGGCGATCATCGGCCATACGACCAGCATGGATCTTTCCAAATTCGGGCCGTATCTTTTCGCCGGTCTTATCGCGATCATCGTAACGACTTTGCTCAATGTGTTGTTCTTTCGTTCAGAATCGATTGATCTGATGCTGAATTATGCCGGGATCATTATTTTCTTAGGACTTATTGCCTTTGATATGCAAAGTTTAAGAAAGATCTACCTCAGCGGGCTTAATTCCGGTGATATGGGAGCTAAACTGGCAATTTTTGGTGCCTTACAGCTTTATCTGGATTTTATCAATCTCTTTATTCGGATTCTGGCGCTGTTTGGTCGTCATAGTGATAATTAGACATCGAAAAGATGTCTTTTTAGAATCGCTATTGAACTGAATAAATAAAACACATAGAATGTTCTTATGAATATCAATCAGAAAAAAACATTTATTATCAATATCTTATATTATGGCATCATCATCGCCGCTTTTTTCGTAGCGTTTAAATTCCTGCTGCCGATCCTGACGCCGTTTATTTTGGCTTTCGCTATGGCCTGGGTCGTTCAGAAACCTTGCCGGGCAATGCATAATCGCTTTGGTTTGAGCAAGAAACTCAGCGGAATGATTATTTTGATCCTGATATATGTTTCACTTGGCAGTATTTTGGTTTTGGCTTCACTGGGCTTAGTTTCCTATATTGCTGATTTTATCAACAATCTGCCTTCCTTTATTGAAAATGATGTAAAACCGTTCTTGGATCAGATGAATATCGCCATAAGCGGCGCTTTTGCCAATATGCCCGCTGAGATCCGCAGCGGAATAGAAACGATAGCGAATAGTCTTTATTCTTCGCTGACCGGCTTGATCAGCGATATTTCTAAAGCCGCAATCAATTATGTCACCGATCTGGTCACAGTCGTTCCGTCATTTTTTATTTCACTGATCCTGTTTATTATTTCGTCCTTTTTCTTCGTTGTCGATTATGATAAGGTAACTTCGTTTGCCCAAAGCAAAATGAATGAACGGATGCGCTCTTTTATGGATGATATTTATTCGTTTATGAAAGACAAGGTCGTTGTGATCATCAAATCATACGCTGCGATCATGTGTATTACTTTTTTCGAACTGGCGATCGGCTTTTTCATCATCAGACTGGACGGTTTTATCTGGATCGCTCTTTCGATCGCGATCTTTGATATTCTGCCGGTCTTTGGTACCGGCGGGATCATGATTCCCTGGATAGTCTTCACTTTGTTTAACGGTGATGTTACTTTTGGCGTTGAGCTGGCGGTCATCTACGTTATCGTCACGATCATCCGAAACATCATCGAACCAAAGATCGTCGGCGGCAATCTTGGACTGCACCCGGTATTGACCTTGGCGTCAATGCTGGTGGGAGCGCAGTTTTTCGGGGTAATCGGACTGTTTGGCCTGCCGCTCTTTATTTCCTTTGTGCTTTATCTCAACAAGAAAGGTAAACGGCTAATTAATTTTTAAACCGATTCAGTCCCTTTTATCCGGGATAAAACTTTACATTGACCGATAAATCTGATAATATACTAAAGCGAATAGAAATATTCCTTGTCTTTTATAAGACCGAACAGACCAGAAGGAGGTAAAAAATGAAACAGTACGAAACAATGTATATTGTTAAGTCATCTTTGGAGGAAACCGCTCGCAATGAACTGATGGCTTCGATGCATGCGATCATTACTGAACATGGTGGCAAGATCGATAAAGTCGAAGAGTGGGGTATGCGTGATTTTGCTTACCGCATCGAAGATATGACTAAAGGTTATTATGTGGTATTAACTTATACTGTTGGCGTTGAAGGATTGAATGAATTTGATCGTCTGATGCGCATCAACAACAATATCGTCCGCTTAATGACTATCTGCACCGAAGATAAAAACGGTAAATAAACTATGATTAATCGGGTAATTTTAGTCGGACGTCTGGTGCGGGATATTGAACTGAGGAAGACAACTTCCGGTATTTCGACCACTACGTTTACCCTTGCCTGTGACCGCCGTTTTCAATCGCGTGATGCACAAGGACCAACAGCCGATTTTATTCAGTGTGTTGCTTGGAGGCAATCGGCGGATTTCTTGGGCCAGTACGCTCGCAAAGGGGCAGTCGTCGCGGTGGATGGTCATATCACCACCCGTAATTATGAAGGCCAAAACGGCCGGGTCTATGTGACTGAGGTCACTTGCGAAAATGTGCGGTTGATCTCATCGTCCAACAGTACGCAGCGCGACAGTTATCAGCCGGGCAATGATATGCCGATGGCTAATGATTATCATGCTGACAGCGATGATTTCAGCAATACGCCGTCACTGGATATTTCCAGCGATGATCTACCATTTTATTAATAGAAAGGAAGAATACGATGGCTTTTAAGAAACAGAGAGTCGGTTTTAGAAAAGTATGTTACTTTACTAAAAACAAGATCACTTATATCGATTATAAAGATGTAGAATTATTAAAAAAATTTATCTCTCCTAACGGCAAGATCACCCCTAGAAGAGTTACCGGTACAAGCGCTAAGTATCAAAGAATGCTTGCTACTGCGATCAAAAGAGCGCGTCAGATGGCTTTATTGCCTTACGTTGCTGACTAATTGAAAAGGAGCCTCCATGAAGTTTTTGTGGAGGTTTATTTTATTATGAGAAATACAAAGACAATTACGATGAGCGCAATGCTGCTGGCTGTCGCCGGGGCGATGTTTCTGGCCGATCGGGCCATGGCTTCTTTTTTCAGTACGATCGTCTGTATCGCTGCGGCAGTAATAGTTTTGATCGAGATCATGCTGTTTGGGTACCGAATGGGGGCGGTTATGGCCTTCGGGATAATGATCATGGCTTTTCTTTTCGGCAGCACCTATATTTTATTTTATATGCCTCTAGCGATCGGCGGCGCTTTTCTCTATGCCTTGGCTATCAAAAATAAAACCGGATCTTTGCCGGCAGTGATCATGACGGCAGCCGTCTATATCGTCGGTGAATTTGTTATGGCGCTTTTGGTCCTGCCGCTTTTAGGTTATGATGCCATCGGTGAACTGGGATCTTCGGTCGGTGAGATTTTTGCCGCAGTCGGTATCGATCTTGGCAGTGACGATCTGATCCGGCTGTTCAAGATTTCGGTTGTTATGTCTTTGGCTTTGACCGGTTTTTTGGAAGGAGCATTGATGCATCTTATAAGCGCGATGATCTTAAAAAGGATGCATTTGACCTATATTGCTCCATCTTCACCAGACAGCCTGAAACTGCCGCCGCTATATGCGTATGGCTTGCTGGGACTGGTTTTTTGCTTGATACTTGTCAATAGTCTGGCAATAAATGATATAATTTATTATATTGTAAGCTGTCTGGGCATCCTGGCGGCTTTGACTTTGATCTTTCAGGCTTATGTATTTATCCTGCGGCTTGGCATGGTCCGCCGCCGGAATTACGGCCTGTCGTTTATTGCTGTTATGGTCTTATTATTTCCTTATTCTTTGGCCATAGCCGTGATAGCGGGCTTCCTGTATGCCACAGGCCCGCTGGAGAGATATTTGGATACTCAAAGGAGCAAGCAAAATTGAAAAAGGAAACACGGTTACAACTTACGATCGGTCTGACAGCGGCGGTGATTGCGGTCTTGCTTTTGATCTGCCAGTTTATTTTGCAGATCAATGTCATGATTGCCGCTTTAGTTTACGTCTTTATGCTGGGCATGATCGTGGCCGGCAGTTATTATCTGTCCAAATGGCAGAGCAATAAAGAAGAATATGTCAATGAGGTGCTTGATGACAGTATTTCCCAGGCGATGGATATTGCCGATGTCGGTATTGTCGTCTTTAATGAAGATTATATCGTTACTTTCATGTCTAAAATGTTTTATGACCGTAAAATAACGGCCATAAATGAACGGGTGCTCAACTGGATCCCGGATCTGCAGGAGTTGATCAAAGGTGAAATTGATAAATGTGAAGTCATTCTGGGCGATTACAAGTATGAGGTAAGCAAAAGAGAGTCTTCCTCGGCATTGATATTCAAGGATATAACGCTGGAATACGATCTCAAAAAGCGTTTTGCGGAAGAAGCGCTGGTTTTGGGCATGATAAATTTTGATAATTATGATGAAACGGCCGAAATGGAGGAAGATATCCGGGCAGTTAATTCCGAAATCAAAATCCCGGTATTTGAGTATTTGCGTAAATATCAGGTTATTTTCCGGACCCTGCGCAACAATCGTTTGCTGTTGATCTTAAATGAAAAAATATATGATGAGCTGGCAGCAGACCGCTTCAGCATTTTAAACACGGTGCGCAAGGAAGCTAAACGCCTGGATATTCCGATCACGATCTCAATGGCTTTTGCCCGCGGCAGCGAGGATTATAAAGAGCTCGACGACATGGTTATCAACCTTTTGGATCTGGCGATGACGCGCGGCGGCGATCAGGTGGTCGTGCGCAAAGGCAATGATGAGCCGGTCTATTTTGGCGGTTCAAGCGAAGCCAGAGAGAAATCTTCCAAGGTCAAAGTCAGGGTGATGGCCAATACGATCAAAGATCTGATCGTCCGTTCATCCAGTGTAATTATCGTCGGTCATCTCGATATGGATGCCGACTGTGTCGGCAGTGCGATATGTATGTCGTTGATGGCGCAGAATTTTAAAAAGGATACTTACTTTATTGCCAAGACCGGCGGCATTGATCCGATGATCAAAAATGTCATGGACCGCTATGACGATGAATTAGCGCCAAGACACCGTTTTGTTACGATAAATGAAGCAATCAATCACTACGATGACAATACGCTGGTCATTATGGTCGATCATCATCTCGCCAGCCAGTCTAACGGTCAGGAGCTGCTTAAGATCGCTAAAAAAGTTGTCATCATCGATCACCATCGCCGGCGGGCCGATTTAGATGTGAAAGCGATACTGGCTTATATTGAAGCCAGCGCTTCATCGACCTGCGAACTGGTCAGCGAGTTTATCCCTTACCTTTTGCGCAAGAACCAGCTGATCCCGATCGAGGCTAATATCATGTATCTGGGCATGCTGATCGACACCAATCATTTTAAGGTCCGCACCGGCAGCAGAACTTTTGAAGCGGCTGCCAGTCTGCGCAGCCTGGGGGCTGATCCGTCTTTGGCGGAAGAATTGAACGAAGAACCGTACGATACTGTCATCAAGCGTTCGCAGTTAATTAATCAAAGCGTCTTATATAAAGATGATATTCTTATTTCATCGGTCGCAGACGGCATTTTCAACCGGCCGGTCATCTCACAGGCTTGCGATACGATGCTGCAGACCAAAGGCGTTAAGGCGGTATTTGTCATTGCGAATGTCGCTAAAGACGAAAGGGCGATCAGCGCTCGTTCTAAAGGTGGTTTTAATGTTCAGATGGTTATGGAGAAACTTAACGGCGGCGGTCACATGACGGCGGCTGGGCTGCAATCCAAAGACTACAGCGTTAAAGAACTGGAAGCGATGCTTAAAAAGGCCCTGGAAGAATATCTGAAAGGAGAATGATTTATGAAAGTAATATTATTGGAAGATGTCAAGAAAGTAGGCAAGAAGGGTGAGATTAAGGAAGTAGCCGACGGTTATGCCCGTAATTTCCTGATTGCCCGCAAACTGGCCGTTGCCGCCAGCGAGACATCATTAAAAGTGCTAGATAAAGAGAATGCTATAAAGAAAGCTCATGAAGAAGAATTAAAAAAGGAAGCGGAGGCTTTAAAAGCCAAATTAGCTCAAATGACCTTTGAATTTAAAGTCAATGTCAAAAACGGCCGGGTCTTCAATTCGGTTTCTACCAAACAACTTCATGAGGAATTAAAAAGGCAGGGGATCACTATCGATAAACGCAAGATCATCGATAATGAACCGATCACTTCGCTGGGTTACAGCAACATCCGTATTGAACTTTATAAAGGAGTTATCGGGAATATTAAAGTACTTTTAAAGGAGCAGTAGATGACTAATCGTGAAATGCCGCGTTCTCTGGAAGCAGAAGAAACGCTTTTAGGGAATATCATTCAGTTTGATGATGCCATGCGCCAGTGCGTTGAAGCCGGTGTTTTGAGCGACGATTTCTATTTTGAGAAACACCGGCAGATTTATCGGATCATGTATAACATGTATGATAAGAAAATGGCGATCGATTCAGTGTCTTTGACAACAGCGCTGAAGGATTTCGGCAATCTGGAAAGCGTGGGTGGAGTGGAATACATAATGTATCTCATCGACACGACCGTATCAAATGCCAATACCAAAGATTATATCCGGATCATTAAGGATAAATCTTATGCCCGGAAATTAATCCATACCGCTGAAATGATCATGGATGAGAGCTATCAGGGCCAAACGGCCGTAACTGAACTTTTGGATGATGCCGAAAACAAGATTCTCGATATCACCCGCAGCCGCTCTTTGTCGGAATTTAAGAAAAGCGCCGAAGTATTTGACGCAACTTTAGCCAAGATTCAGAAGATCTATAATCAAGGCGACACCATTACCGGCATCCGCAGTTTATATAGCGATCTGGATAGTTTGACCGGCGGCTTTCAAAGAGGTGATCTGATCATCCTGGCGGCCCGGCCGTCGGTCGGCAAAACGGCCTTCGCCTTAAATGTCGCCCTCAGTGCGGCAACTATCGCATCAGGAGCAGTAGCGATCTTCTCGCTGGAAATGCCGGCAGAGCAGCTGGCAATCAGAATGCTGGGCGCTAAATCACACATCTCTTTGCAAAAGATCAAGACCGGTAAACTGAATAATAACGACTGGTCCAGCATCAATCAAAGTATTGCGGAATTAAGAAGGCAGAAGTTCTTTATCGATGATACCCCGGGAGTTAAGATCAGCGAGATGTTTGCCAAGTGCCGGACGCTTAAAAATGATTACGGCCTGTCAATGATCGTAGTCGATTATATTCAATTGATCCAGGGCAGCGCCCGTTTTGAATCGCGTCAGCAGGAAGTATCGGAAATATCCCGCAGACTTAAGGCTTTGGCCCGGGAATTAGATGTTCCGGTCATCGCTCTTTCCCAGCTGTCCCGCAGCGTCGAAAAAAGAGAAGATAAAAGACCGATGCTTTCCGACCTCAGGGAATCAGGTTCGATTGAGCAGGACGCCGATTTGGTCATGTTTTTGTACCGCGACGATTACTATCGCAAAAAAGATGAGGAAGTAAAACCGATCGAAGAAGTTGAACTCAGCCTGGCTAAACACCGTAACGGTCCGACCGGGCTGGTTAAACTGCTGTTTGAAAAAGATATCAACGCCTTTTATGGCATGAAAAAAGGAGAGTAACATTGAACAGAACCCGAATGATCATTGGCCTGACCATTTGCGCCGTTTTGAGTGTCGCGATCGTTTTGGGATTGCCGGAACTGTTAAATGAGAGCGATATTTTCGCCACAAGCAAGAGTACCAGCAGCTCAATTCTGACACAAGAGGTCGAAGGCTATACAAAAGAGGGGAAACAATATTATAAATTGTATCGCGGGGGCGAACTTTTAGGCGTTATCAGTGATCTCGATTATGTCTATGAAAAAATGGACGCCATTTATGAGGAACGATATGCCGATACCTTTCCTGATGAAAAGATTACTTTTGGAGAAGACTATTATCTTAGCCAGGAATTGGGTTATTATGAACTGGAAAATATTGACGATGCGATCGTGGCCTATATTGAAGAAAACGATGGATTTGGCATTCGGACCAATATTGTCGAATTTTCGACAAGTGAGGGGGTCTATGCTTCAATCGCCGTAGCAGACGTCAACGATTTTATTGCGGCGCGCGATCGCTTTTTAACTAACTTCATCAGCGAAGATTCGCTTAAACTGTTAAATAGCGGCGGCCGGGTTGATACGCTGGACCGGGTTGGCGAACAGGTAACCGGATACCGGGTGCAGGAGACGATAACTTTAAAGGAAGGCGTCGCCAATATCAACAATGTAATGACCGATGAGAATACAATTCTCGATTACCTGTGTTTTGGCGACAATAAAGAGCGGGAATATTATACGGTCAAAGAGGGCGATACTTTGCAAGGGGTCGGTTTCTTCAATGGCAATATCACGCCTACTCAGATCATGCTGATCAACCCGGATAGGATCCATTCCGTCGATCAGGTGCTTGAAGTAGGCATGGAACTGAATGTTACTTACTTTACTTCACCAATTCATGTCATCGTTACCAAACAGAGCTTAAGAGAAGAAGTTGTTTATCCGGAAACACCGCTGTATATTGAAGATAATACTTTATATACCAATGTCTCCGAAATCGTTCAGGAAGAAAAGAACGGAGCGCAGTACACCCTTTATGAAGAAACATGGGTCAACGGCGTACTGGCTACCGGTGAAGCTGTTTCATCCTCGATCATTGAACAGCCGATCCAGGGCATTATCCGGGTCGGCGTTAAGCAGCGGCCTTATATTGGTACCGGTACATTTATCTGGCCGGTCAAAAATGCGATCATGACTTGTACTTACGGATGTTATGCAGGTCATTATGGAATTGACATCAATAACCGATATAACATCTATGACAAGATCTATGCTGCCGATAACGGCACGGTCGTTGCCAATGGCTATGACGCCGGCGGCTGGGGCTACTATATCAAGATCGACCACAATAACGGTTTTGCTACGCTTTATGGCCATATGTCGCATCGCTCTCCGCTAACCGTCGGTCAGACGGTGGTCAAGGGCGAGTACATCGGTGATGTCGGTTCTACCGGGCGGGTTACCGGGCCGCATCTGCACTTTGAGATTTATGTCAACGGCAGCCGGACCAATCCATGCGAGTATATGAATTGCTGGTCAATATATTAGAGGTAAATATGAAAAAGATTGTTGTTGTCTTACTGACAGTACTTGTTATCTGGAATATTATCTTATCGGTGGAATTGTTTAATCGTCCGACAGGCGATCCCCAGATCAATATCAATCAATATAATGTTGATGGTTTTTCAACCGACCTGACGGTCGCCGCCGCTTCGTCGATGAGTTCGATCGTCTCTGTTAAGACTGAAAATGGTTTTGGCAGCGGAGTGGTTGTGATCGCCGACGGTCAGGCAGTTTATATTGCAACCAACTATCATGTGATAGAGAATGCTTCCCAGATCAAGGTTTCGTTAGATAATTTTGACGAGTTCGGCGCCGCCGTCGTAGGTTATGATATCAAACGGGATGTAGCGGTCTTAATGATCGAACCGGGATATACGGTAAAGGCACTGAACTATGGTGACGCCACTTTGTTGAAAAGAGGAGAGTTTGTTTTGGCCTTAGGAGTTCAGAATGGCCAGGAACTTTCTAAAACCGTCAGATTAGGTTTAATCAGCGATCCTAAGCGCAGTATCGAAGTCAATGATAACAGCGGCCATTATTATCTGGACTTGATTGAAAGCGACGCTGATCTTAGCGCCGGTATGAGCGGCGGGGCTTTGATCAATATGAGCGGAGAGTTAGTGGGTCTTTGCACTATGAGCCAAGATAATCAAAGCTATGCGCTGCCTGCCAATGAGTTAAAACTGATCGTTAATGATATTGTCATTTCACAGAATGTTTCCCGCTATGAGCTGGGAATTAAAGGCTATGATGTAGCCAATATGACCAATTATCAGAAAATAGCCCTCGGTCTGGATCTGCAGGATGTTGAAGGAATCTATGTTTCAGAAGTCATAACCGGTAGTTTGGCTGAATCGATCGGTTTGAAAGCGGGAGATTGCATCATGGCGATCAATGGCAGCAGTATTACCGGCTATGACCGGTATCTTGAGGCAATCTACAGCTTTGACGAAGATCTCATGATCAGCGTCTTGCGAAACGGCGTGCTGATTGAATTAAAAGGAGCTGTCTAGATGATCAAGCTGATTGCTTTGGGCAAGATCAAAGACAAACATCTAAAGGCTCTGATTGATGATTATCAAAAACGGATCAATCGTTATCATAAATTGACCGTGATTGAACTAAAAGATGAAACGATCAGTGATAATGATTCCCGTGAGCATATCATAGATAAAGAGGGAGACAAGATCCTAAAGGAAATCAATGACGACGAGTTTGTAATCGCTTTGGATCTGGCTGGCAAAAAGATGGATTCTTTGCAGTTTGCCGCTTTTATTGACCGGCAGTTGATCATAAAACCTCATCTGACATTTGTCATCGGCGGGTCACTGGGATTAAGCGATAAAGTGATTAAACGGGCCGATTATCGTTTTTCGCTTTCCGATCTTACCTTCCTGCATCAAATGACACGGCTGATCATTTTGGAGCAAGTCTATAGGGCTTTCAAGATCTTAAACAACGAAACTTACCATAAATAATCTTTTTTGCTTAAATATCGGATTTTTGTGAAACCGTTTACTAAAAAACATTGAAAACTTAGATTGAATATATTAGAATTAATTGTGTAGAAACAATCAGGAGGAAGAATATGAAGGAAATTAAAGTAGTTGTAATTGATCCTGTTGGCTTACATGCTCGTCCTGCCACTGTAGCTGTAAATGCGGCCAGCAAGTTCAAAAGTGAAGTAAAGGTTGCTTACAAAGAACGTTCAGTCAATATGAAATCGATCATGGGCGTTATGTCATTAGGTATCCCTACTCAATCAGAAATTACTATTACTTGTGATGGTGAAGATGAAGATGTTGCTATCCAGACCATCGAAGAAATCTTAAAAACACAAAAAGTTATTGGTTAATTGCAACTATTTAGGGAGACTTATGTCTCCTTATTTTTTTGGAGGATTATAATGCAGGAATACAAGGAAAAATATAATTATTGGATCAATCATCCCGATCTTGATCCCGATCTCAAACAGGAACTTTTAAGCATGGATGAAAAAGCGATCGAGGATGCTTTTTATACTGACGTTAAATTCCAGACGGCCGGTATGCGTGGTTTGATGGGCGCTGGTTCTACCGGATCAATATCCATACTATTCGCAAGGCTACGATGGGTTTTGTCAACTATTTAAAAAAGCTATCGGATAAACCAAAGGTCGCCATATCTTACGACAACCGCCATGATTCGCAAAAATACGCTTTTGATTGCGCCAAGATGCTGGCAGGACATGGCATAGAGGTGTATGTCGCTTCCAGTCTGCGCCCGACTCCTGAGCTATCATTCATGGTCAGATATTATCATTGTGACGGCGGCATCATGATCACCGCTTCTCATAATCCGAAAGAATATAATGGTTATAAACTGTATGATGCCAACGGCTGTCAGCTGATTCCGGAATTGGCGGCCAAAGTAATCGATGAAATTGCTAAGCTGGAAGACGTTTTGGCAATCAAACCGCTTATTGACGATCTGGATTCACCGCTCATCCATAAAGTGGACAAAGAAGTTGACGATGCGTATTATCAAGAAGTGCTGGCTATCAGATTGCGCCAAGATGTGAAGAAAGATTTTAAGATCGCTTTTTCGCCGGAACATGGCGCCAGCAATCATCCGGTGCGAGATTGTTTGAAACTGGCCGGCTATGAAGTTGTTGCCGTTGAATCACAGTGTACCCCTGATCCTGATTTTGCCAATACCAAAACACCAAATCCGGAAGAGATGGGAGCATATACTGAAGTTTTGAATCTGGCTAAGGACGAAGATGCTGAACTGATTCTGGTTTGCGATCCGGATGGTGACAGAATGGGAGTCGGCATTAAGCATACCAATGGCGATTACACGATCTTTAACGGTAATCAGACCGGGGCGATCCTGATCGAATACATTCTGTCTTCGCTTAAGGAACTGGGCCAGATGCCGGAAAATCCGGTTATGTTTAACACGATCGTGACCAGCGATATCGGTGAAGCCACGGCAGCACAATATGGGGTAGAGACAGAAAAGACCCTTACCGGTTTCAAATATATCGGTGATAAGGTTGCAAAATATGAAAAGACCCATGAAAAGAACTATGTCTTCGGTTATGAAGAATCATACGGTTCTTTGGTTAAACCGTTTGTGCGGGATAAAGACGCCACTCAGGCCTGTGTGATGCTGGCTGAGGCCTGCGCTTATTATCGGGAAAAAGGTATGACCCTAAAGGATGTCCTTGACGGTATCTATCAGAAGGTCGGCGCATATTATGATTCCCAGTTATCTGTTTCATTGCCGGGCCAAGACGGAGCGGTTAAGCTTCAGGCCATCATGGCTAATATGCGCGAGAATCCGCTAAAAGAGATCAACGGCAATAAAGTGGTCAAATATGAGGATTACAAAGAATGCAAGATCTATGAAGGCGATCAGGTAAGCGAATTGTCCGGTTATGATGTAACCGATGTCCTGAAGTTCTATCTGGCTGACGGCTCATTTGTCGCAATCAGACCAAGCGGCACGGAACCTAAGTGTAAAGTCTATTTCTCAATCAAAGATAAAGATGTTATGGCGGCTAAGGCAAAGAATGATCAATATCATGAGATCCTAAAAGAACTGCTGCACTGATGAACATTAAAGAATACGCTAAAAAAAATCACGTCCCCATCATTCAAGATGGGGGCCTTGATTTTATTCTGGATGTGATCAAGGATCGTCACTGCCGTTCAATTTTAGAACTGGGCACGGCTATTGGTTATAGCGCCATAAACATGGCGGCCGTCTTTGACGATATCGTGATCGATACCATTGAAAGAAACGACGAAATGTACGCAAAGGCGGCAGAAAATATTGCCCAGGCCAATTTAGCTGACCGGATTCACGTTTATCATCAGGATATTAAAGAGTTTCAAACCGATAAAGAGTACGATTTGATCTTTGTGGATGCGGCCAAAGGACAATACTACAATTATCTTAATCAGTTCATTGATAATCTTAGTAAAGACGGGATTATGATTTTCGACAATCTGGAATTTCATGGCATGGTTAAAGATCCTTCGCTGACCTCTAACCGGAATACCCTTTCTTTGATAAAAAAGATAAGGAAATTCAGAGAGTTAGTGCAAGAAGATGAACGATTTGATATAATGATACATGAAGACATTGGAGATGGAATCCTTGTGTTATGTAGGAGGAAGAAATAGATGAAACTGAAGAATGTCGTTTTAATTGGAGTGGTCGCTTCGATCATGGCTTATTTGAATAATAACTTGGAATTGGATGAGGACGACAGCCGCATGGAAAATCTTTTTGAAGAAGTAAAAAATATTGTTT
Source organism: uncultured Bacillota bacterium (assembly GCA_949298975.1). Taxonomy (GTDB): domain Bacteria; phylum Bacillota_I; class Bacilli_A; order Erysipelotrichales; family Erysipelotrichaceae; genus JAHHTG01. The sequence continues at coordinate 17,047 of CASFYR010000051.1, forward strand.
CAGAAAAACTGAATCATTTTGATATTGATTCACGCTTAGCCGGGTTAAAAGACGATGTCAAAGAAGATATCGAAAAAGCCAGAGAAATGGCGGATGAGATCTCTGATACTCTGATCAGCGAGCTTAATGAAGCGGTTGATACGATTTTAAGTCAGGAAAAAACTTCGGCTGAAGAAAAAACCGTTTTGGTTGAACCGTCAGTAAGCGAAGATGCAGTGTGTGATGAAGATCAGCTCGATCATGAGGATCTGATCAAAGAACTGGAGTCATTGCTGGCGGAAGTCGAGGGACAGCCGGAGACTCTTGCAGAAAAAGAGGAAAGACCGCTGACCATTCCGAAGCTTGAACCATTCTATTTAAACAGTGACGATGATCATCAGGGCGATTATCCGGAAGCAGTAACAGTAATTGCAGTTGACCGGCCAAGAGAGATTCCGAAGCTTGAACCATTTGTCCTTAAGAGCGACGATGATCGGGTGTATTATAGTGATTCTGTCAATCTCGTCATTTTGCCAAAGGACGAACCAGCCAATACAACAGAAGAAACTGTTCAGGTTACCGAAGAGCCGGCCGAAGAAGCGATCGAGCTGTTTGATGAGGATGATTACTTAAAACAGATCCAAGAGGCAATTGAGAATACGCTGGCTGTTGATAAAAACGGCGAAGAAGTAGATATGAGCGATGTCTTTGAAGAAGACGAAGTAACTAATGATGAGATCGACGAGATCTTTTCAGAAATCATTGATCAGGAAAACGAGCCGGAAGAAGAAGTCAGCGATGAATATCTGGAAAGTCTGCTCAATGATTTAAAGGATGCTTTGCCGGAAGTAAAAGAAGAACCGGTTAAGGATGTTTATGGTCAGATCAATGAACTATATCCTTACTTAAGCCGTAATTTTGTCAGAGCGGTCTATGATCTGAAGGAGGCAATTGCCGCCGAATATCCGCTGGATGCAAATGTTTTGATCCTGCATCGGTTATCTTTTGAGGATCTTGATGATTTACGCCAGTTCACCGAGATCGTTTTACATCATGATTACCGGGTAAATGTTGACGAGAAGCAGATGATCGTCGATATCTTTAAGGAATGTAAGAATACTGATGGCAAGATACTTACCAATATCTTTGAAATCGCTAATCAAGCTAAACTGTTAAACGGCGGTTATGAAGGATATCGAGTAGAGGTAATTGATTAAGTATCACACTTTGTGATACTTTTTAGTATATGAGAAAGTTAATTGTATTAGTTTTTGTAGTATTGGTAATTGTTGCCGGCGGAACAAGCTATTATTACTACCTTGATAACAGTAAAACGGACATCGCTTATCTGGCCAGTGACCGCCCAACCTTGACGGTACTTAATACCAGCTATGAAGAGGTTGAGATCCCGCGGGGCGGGAAAGTCGTAGCCAAGATCAAAGAAAGCATAATCAACGGCGATATCTATCATGAGTTTACTTACGAAGATCAAGAAGCGATGGGTGATGAGGTCTATTATGTTAAAAACGATGACCTGGTGTTTAGCCTTGGGGATGTCGTCCGCGAAACGGAAATGGTCGTTTATCGTGTGGCAGCTATCTATAAAGATATTGATGGGTCATTGATTTATGACCGGCCGCTTGAACCGGGTGAAGTCGTTGAGGTGATCGGTTTTAATGAAATAGCTGAAGATGGAACAGTTGATTATTATATGATCCGAATCGATGACATCGAAGGTTTTGTCAACAGTAAGTATCTTTGTTATGAAGGTGAAGAAGCCATTGCTGAATATGCGGCGATCCATAGCGGCAGGGAAGATCTTTACGGCGGCGGGGATGCGGCAAGTCTGGATTATTTTCCAAATGAAAAGCTGCAATCAGCGGATAATGTAATGCCGGAATATGTCAAAGCCGTTTATCTTAACGCGGAAGCGGTCAAAAACATCGACGAGTATATTACTATGGCGCAAGGTTCAGACGTTAATGCGTTTGTGGTCGATATTCGCGATACGGACGTAATATCATACGCTTCAAAGATAATGAAAGATTACAGTAAGTCCAGCTACGATCATGCCTTCATGAGCTTTGAAGAATATCAAAAGCAGATGGAAAAAGTCAAAGAAGCCGGGATTTATCTGATCGGCCGGATAACGGTCTTTAAGGATACTTATTATGCCAAAGATAATCCGGATGAAGCGATTTATGATAATACCAAAGAAGCTATTTTCTACTATGGCGGAGCTTATTGGCCGACCCCTTATTCGCGTAAAGCTTGGGAGTACAATGTATTATTGGCTAAAGAAGCGGTGGTGGAAATGGGATTTAACGAGATTCAGTTTGATTATGTCAGATTCCCGGACCTGATTTATAACTATGAGAAAAACGGCGAGATCGATATGCGCAATCAATACAATGAAACTAAAGCTCAGGCGATCCAGCGGTTCTTAATGTATGCCTGTGATGAGCTGCATAAGGTTGATGCCTACGTTTCAGCCGACACCTTCGGCGAAACATCAAACAGTTATGTTGCCGCTTATGGTCAGTACTGGCCGGCTATTTCCAATGTTGTCGATGTTATCAGCGCCATGCCTTACCCCGATCATTTCAATGCCCATGATTACGGTATTAAGGAAGTTGTATGGCAAGTGCCGCAGAAACTTTTGAGCATCTGGGCAGCACAGGCAGCTGTCAGACAAACCGAGATTCCTACCCCGGCAATCGACCGAACCTGGATCCAGGGCTATGACAGTATTAAGTCGCCTTATGTCGTTTATAATGCCGATAAGATCTATGAGCAAGCTCAGGGATTGAAGGAAGGCGGATTAAACGGTGGCTTTATTGTTTGGAACGGTTCTGCCAGTTTAGCGAAATATGAAAGCTATGCTTCAGCTTTTGAAAGGCTGGAATAATATGTCTTTGATCCAACCCTCATCTGAAGATGAGGGTTTTTGTCTTATTTTTGTTAGCTAAAACTAATAAGGATATTCAAATCCATTGTCTTTTATGTTAGAATGTTAGTTGTTAATAACTTTTTTATTTTCTTATATCGTTAGTATTCACTAACAGGAGGGTATATGATCAACAGACGACTGATCAAATTAATGGGTTCAAAAAAACATTATATTTATTTGACTGTAATATTGAATCTGCTGGCATTAATCAGTAATACAACAATAATGATTCTAATTGCCGGTTTTATCAATCGTTTATATTTAAAACAAATAGCGATTACCGATTTTGCTTCACTATTATTAATTATGACCGTGTTATTGTTGTGCCGTTTTGTTTTGGTGCGATATGCCGGCAAGATGAGCTATCATGCCGCCGGGGAAGTGAAAATAAGACTTCGTGAAGCGATCTTTAATAAGCTTCTTCAGCTGGGGTCTTCTTATGATCAGCATTATTGTACTTCCAATATCATCCAGATTGCCAATGAAGGGGTCGACCAGCTGGAAATCTACTTTGGATCATACTTGCCGCAGTTTTTCTATGCGATGATCGCCCCGATGATCCTGGCTGTTATTATCGCTTTTATCGATCTGAAAGTGACTTTGACTCTTTTGATCTGTGTGCCGCTGATACCGCTGTCTATTGTATTGATCCAAAAGATAGCCAAAAGGCTGTTAAGCCGTTACTGGTCAGATTACTCAACTATGGCCGATACTTTTTTGGAAAATCTTGAGGGACTAGAAACACTTAAAATCTATCAGGCGGATGAATACAAACAGCAGAAAATGAACGAAGAAGC
>CASFYR010000052.1 GCA_949298975.1 uncultured Bacillota bacterium
CTGATAATCTTTTACAAAAGTTTTTATGATCCAGTTGAACATAGAGATATTATAACCCTAAGGCAGGATGATTGTTAAGATAATCGCAACAAAAATCGCCGGAACATAGTTCATTGATTTAAACTTGCCGATATGCAGCAAATTAAATCCCACGGTCAAAAGCACCAAAGATCCGACGGCATCGATCGCATCGATCACTGCCGGATCGATCCCGCTGATCCCAAAATAAACAATGGCAGCGATGATTTCTTCATAAAGAAAGACAGCAGCAGCGCTCAAAATGACACCGCGGCCATAAACAGTTGTCATCACTAAAGCCAATACCGCGTCAATGACTCCTTTAAGGATCAGGATATCATGATTATTAAGCAATGCACCATCTACCGCTCCGACAACCGCCATCCCGCCCACACAAAAGATCAGAACTGATTCCTTAAATCCGCGGGCAATCCTTTCATCATGCAGTCTATCAGCTAAAATATCGGCTAAACGGGCCATTTTTGCCTCAAGATCGATCATTTCGCCCAAATATACCCCCAGCGCCAGCGATAAGATCATGACGATGGTATCAAACGGACCGATAATCCCTTTAAGCGCAATGGCAACGACCGCCAGACCCATCGCCTTTTCCATCATCAAAGCCAGATCGGCCCTGATAAAACGTCGGAAAAACATGCCGAGAATACCGGCAATCATGATCAAAAGACCATTGATAAAACTACCTAAAAGAAACATAACCAGCCTTTCTGATTGTATAAGGTAAAAGAGCTCCTGCCAGAGCTCTTTTACCGATTTAGATTTTTAAAAGGAAATTAATTATTTTAACAGGTTTACAATCAAATTACAGAATGAGCATGCAGGCAGTTAAGATAATGATGTTGACGATCGCAATCGTAACGATGATCTTTGTTGCAAACTTAAGCCATGTAGAATATTCAATTCTAGCAATAGCCAAACCACCCATGATCGCACCACAAGTAGGAGTAAAGAGGTTAACAAGACCGTTACCGGCGACGAAGATCATGATCATGGTCTCAACTGAGAAGCCAAGAGTTCCTGCCAGCGGAGCCATTACCGGAACTGACAGTGTAGCTAAGCCTGAAGAAGATGGTACCAAGAATGATAATGGGATATAGATCAGATAAGCAAGAGGAGCAAAGATACCAGCTGACATGCCTCTTAAAGCATTAGCTGCACTAGTCAAGATCCAGACATCAAGTCCGGTAGAAGACATCAATACTGATGCACCGCGCGCTAATGCAATGATCAGTACGACGCTCATCATATCTGCGGTACCGGCGATGAAGGTGTTGACTAACTCGCCTTCGCTCATACGGCCGACAATACCGATGATGATCGCCATCAATAAGAACCAGGTCGTAGCTTCCTGGAAGTACCATTGGCCAAGCGGCAAACCGGTCAAGAATTCGCTCCAGCCTAAGAAGATATTGATATTGAAGCTCTCCCAAGGGATAAAGCCAATGATCATTACGACAAAGGTGAAAGCAAATAACACCAGAACAGCCTTCTGACTGCCAGACAATACAGCATCATTTTTAACTTCTTTATCAACGAAATTTTCCTTCATTGCTTCTTGTTCTTGCAAAGAAAGGATGGTAGAACCTTTATCAGCTTTGACCTTCTTGGCATACTGCATAACAAAGAAGATCGAAATTAATAATGTAGTGATCCATAATACAGCACCGATGGCAATAATAGTACCATTGTTGATGCTCATATCGGCTACGGAGTCAATTGCAGCACCAACGGCGAACGGGTTAACTGTTGAACCCAAAACACCTGATCCAGCGCCCAATAAGACGACTGCAGCACCAACGACGCTGTCAAAGCCGGCTGCGACCATCGTAGCCGCCAACAGCAGATAGAATGGCACGGTTTCTTCCAACATACCGTAAGTTGAACCGCCGATTGAGAAAATTGTCATCAAAATCGGAATCAGGATCAATTCATTGCCGTGCAGTTTTCTGACCAAAACGGCAATTCCGGTATCAAGAGCACCGGTCTTGGTAACCACACCCAAGAAACCCCCGAGTACCAAAACGAAGACACAAACATCAATTGCATTAGCAAAGCCTCTGACCGGAGCCATTAAGACATCTGCTAAACTGGCACCGGTAACCGCAATTACGTTGCCATCGACATCAGTGACACTCGGAACAAGATGGGAAATTAGTGCCAATACAATTAAGATCAGAATTAGAATGGAGAACGATGTAAGTGACCTTCTCCCCTTTTTCTTTTCACTCATATTTTATCCTCCTTATCATATATTATGAATGAATGATGGTACCGGTCTTACCTGCAAGCGCATCCTTTGCGCGTTTAAGAGAGGTAATCAAAGCCTTGCCATCTTTTGTGTTTTTTACGTAATCAAGACAAGCTTCTACTTTCGGCAGCATGCTGCCTGGAGCAAAATGTCCTTCATCAATATATTTCAGCGCTTCTTCCATGCTGATGGAAGCAAGTTCTTTTTGATCCGGCTTGTTGAAATTGATGCATACGCGATCGACTGCCGTCAGAATGACCAACATGTCAGCTTTAAGATCGAGCGCTAATTTTGAACTGGCACGGTCTTTATCAATAACCGCTGCCACTCCGGTATAGCCGTCATCATCTTTATAGACCGGGATACCGCCGCCGCCGACAGTGATGACGATATTGCCGTCTTCAACCAGTTTTTCCACGACGTCAAGCTCAACGATCTCACATGGTTTTGGTGAAGGAACGACCCGGCGATAACCGCGGCCGGCATCTTCAACAAAGGTATAACCCTTTTCGGCAACAATCCTGTCAGCTTCTTCTTTGGAATAGAAACTGCCGATCGGTTTGGTCGGTTTTTGGAAAGCCGGATCATTGACGTCAACGACGACCTGGGTCACAACGCTGACGACCGGTTTTTTAATCTGACGTTTGTTCAGTTCGCGGCCAATAGCCTGCTGTAAATGATAGCCGATATAACCCTGGGTCATCGCCCCGCATTCCGGAAATGGCATGGCCGGGGTGTTACCGCCGTTATTGGCCGAGAATTCCATAGCCAGATTGATCATGCCAACCTGCGGCCCGTTGCCATGGCCGACCACGACATCGTAACCCTCTTCGACTAGATCTACGATGGTAGCCGCTGTTCCTTTAACGAGCTCTAACTGTTCTTCCGGGGTGTTGCCCAGGGCGTTGCCGCCCAAGGCAATGACAAGTCTTTTACCCATTTTTATTTAAGAGTTGCATACATAACAGCCTTAATCGTATGCATTCTGTTTTCCGCTTCGTCGAAGACTTTAGACTGTTTGGAAGTAAATACTTCATCGGTAACTTCCATTTCCGGAATACCGAACTTATCATAGATATCTTTACCGATCGTTGTCTTTAAGTCGTGGAAAGAAGGTAAGCAGTGCATGAAGATTGCATCTTTATCAGCCTTGGCCATGACTTCTTTGTTGACCTGATATGGCGACAGTAATCTGATTCTTTCAGCCCAGACACTGTCCGGTTCACCCATCGATACCCAAATATCGGTATAGATGACATGTGCACCGGTTACCGAGGCTTCGACATCTTCGCTGAGCGTTACGCTGCCGCCGCTTTCTTTAGCCAGTTCAACACAGGTTTCAACCAGTTTTGGATCCGGCATCTGCTCTTTTGGTCCGCAGGCAACAAAATGCAGGCCGAGTTTAGCACAAGCAACCATCAGTGAATTACCGACATTATTTCCGGCATCGCCCATAAAGACGAATTTTAAACCTTTAAGGTAACCGTAGTTCTCTTTGATCGTCAGCATATCGGCGATCATCTGGGTCGGATGGAATTCAGTAGTCAAACCATTCCAGACCGGCACACCAGCATTATCTGCCAATTCTTCAACGATCGATTGAGCGAAGCCGCGGTATTCAATACCATCATACATTCTGCCCAATACTTTAGCCGTATCTTCGATGCTTTCCTTCTTGCCCATCTGGGATGAACCCGGGTCAAGGTAAGTAACGCCCATACCCAGATCACGGCCGGCTACTTCAAATGAGCAGCGGGTTCTGGTAGAGGTCTTCTCGAACAACAAGACGATATTCTTGCCTTCAAGATAGCGATGAGGGGTATTTGTCAGTTTCAGGTTTTTGAACTGAGCTGACAGATCGATCAAATATTCAATTTCAGCTGTTGTGAAATCCAGTAGTTTTAAAAAGTTGCGTCCGCTTAAATTAACAGGCATTTATATATTTCTCCTTCTTATTTTGTTTTTAATTATTAGTCTTCTCTGATCAAAGGCATGCTCATACAGCGAGGTCCGCCTCTTCCTCTTGAAAGTTCGGCACTTGGGATCGTCAATACGGTCAAACCGTATTCACGAAGCAAGGCGTTGGTGACATCGTTTCTTTCATAAACGACGATGACGCCCGGAGCGATGCACAAAGTGTTGGAACCATCGTTCCACTGTTCTCTTTCCGCTGCGATGCGATCTTCGCCGCCGCACTTGATTAGGGTAACTTTTTCAACGCCCAAGGCTTCTTCAAGGATTGTTTCCAAAGTTTCTTCGATCTTCTGTACTTTTACTTCATCCGGAGTAGCGCCCTTGGTGATCTTATATACTTCAAGCGGCCCCATGATTCCCGGATGGATCGTAAATTTATCGACGTCGATCTGTGTAAAGACCGTATCAAGATGCATGAAAGCACGGGAATTAGGGATATTGAAGGCTAAGATCGTTTCGATCTTGGTCCGCGGATGATTAAAGATATTCTTGGCGATCAAATCAATAGCGTCCGGTTCGGTCCGCTGGGAGATACCGATAGCCAAAGTCGTTTCATTAAGGTTCAGGATATCGCCGCCCTCGATATGGAACGATTCATAGCGGTCATAGTATTTTTCAATGTAACCCTTAAAGTCCGGATGATAATTGAAGATATATTCTGCATAGATCGTTTCGCGGTTACGGGTAACTGAATACATCCGGTTAAGCGATACGCCCTCGCCGATCGAAGCGAACGGGTCGCGAGTGAAATAAAGATTCGGCATTGGGGCAATGACCATCTTGGATTCTTCGCTGACTAAATCAACTAGCGAATTCTCAATATCGCGGTCAAGCTCATTGACATTGATACCTTCCATTGTCTTTAAGACCAGCTCCTTGCTGTCTTTGATCAAGTTCAGATAATCATAGATGATCTTTTGATATTTGCTGGTTCTGATACCGGCTTCAACGATGAACTGTTTTAAGAATTTTTCTCTGACTGTTTCATCTTCAATGACCTCCGCCATCAGATCTTCCAAATAAACGACTTCAACGCCATTCTCTCTTAATACCGATGCGAAAGCATCGTGCTCTTCCTGAGCGACCTTTAAGAATGGAATATCGTCAAACAAGAGTTCCTGCAGCGTATCCGGCGTTAAGTTGAGGAGTTCCCGGCCCGGACGGTGCAGCAGTACCTTTTTAAGCGGTTTGATCTCGCTTGTAACATGAATACCTTTCATTTTGTCTATTAATACCTCTTTCTAGTTTTCTAAGTGCAGAAACCATCTTCAGGTGCAAGCGCTTACACCTGATCCTAAAAAAATAATTTTTTGCGCGGGAAATTATTTTTTTATAGGGCTTCTTTACACTTAAATAATACCAATTTTTAAAAACCGACAATGGACATTAGACTGTTATTTTATTGTATCTAGCGGTATATTTTTGTTAAATAAATCACAAATTATCGTCTTTCTATGTTTTTCGGGAATTTTTTTGCCATGCTTATTGCATATTTTGGAAATATTTGTTACATTAATTTCGCAAGATGCGCCCATAGCTCAACTGGATAGAGCGTTTGACTACGGATCAAAAGGTTGCGGGTTCAAGTCCTACTGGGCGCGCCATTAGTTATTTATGAACGCCATCGGCGTTCTTTTTTTATGGTCAATGATGATATAATGTAATCAAAGGAAGGATAAAGGATATATGAAGAAAGCTTATCTTTGGATCTCTTTGATAATCATTGTTTATACTATTCTGATTGCCGCGCTGTTCTTTTATTTAGGGCGCAAAAGCGTTGCCGACCAAAACCGGATCAACACTTCTTTCATCGCTCCGCTCATCACCATCAGGACTTCTCTTTGAGTTTTAAGGCGGAAAGGACGGCCGTTTTTTTGTTATGTCATCATAAAAACAGCGAATCATCCACCCTCGCCGCATAAGATAACAGCCCTTAGAACAGTGGTAGTTTTTTACAATTTAATATGATATGATAAGCACGTAAAAAAGGAGAATGCTATGAATCAATTAGAAACGACCCTGGTCAATACCATCACCAGCGTAGTTAAAGACCTGTATGACTGCGAAACAGCCGGCAACATGGTCATGGTCGAAATCCCTAAGGATACGGCCAACGGTGACTATTCGACCAACATTGCGATGCGTTTAACCAAAATATTAAAACGTAAACCGCAGGAGATCGCCAAAGAGATCGCCGATGAATTAAAGAAACGTCTGGCAGAGGTTGACGATGTGACGATCGCCGGTCCCGGTTTTATCAACTTCTGGGTCAAGAAGACCGCTTTGGCTGACGTCATCAATAAAGTTATTGACGCCGGAGATGATTATGGCCATAACGATACCGGCAACGGTTTGAGAATCCTTGTGGAATATGTTTCGGCCAACCCGACCGGTATTTTGCATCTTGGCCATGCCCGCGGCGCTGCCTGGGGCGACAGCACTTGCCGGATCCTTAAGGCTTCCGGTTATGATTGCCTGAGAGAATATTATATCAACGATGCCGGCAACCAGATGGAAATGCTGTCCTATTCCGTCGAGGCCCGCTATCGGGAATTATTCGGTCTTGAAATGGAAATTCCGGAGGACGGCTATCAGGGGCAGGATATCATCGAAGTAGCCAAACATATCAAGGAAGAATACGGTGATAAATGGCTGCATGCCCCAAAAGAAGAAGCGCATCATTTCTTCCGAATCGAAGGCCGGCGGCTGGAAATGAAACGAATTGAAGACGATCTGGCTTACTTCCGCTGCGAATTTGATTCATGGGTCAGCGAACAGAAGATCGTTGACGAACACCGTGTGGAAAAAGTCATGGCCAAGATGATCGAAATGGGTCTGACTTATGAGAAAGACGGAGCTATCTGGTTCAAATCCACCGAGTATGGCGATGACAAGGACCGGGTATTGAAGAAAAGCGACGGCACTTATACTTATCTGACCCCGGATATCGCTAATCACATGTACAAATTTGAACGCGGTTATGAGAAACTGGTTAACCTGTGGGGTGCTGATCACCACGGCTATATTCCAAGAATGAA
>CASFYR010000053.1 GCA_949298975.1 uncultured Bacillota bacterium
CTGCAATCTTTACCGCAAGATCCCGACTCTGATCGCCTGTCCGACCTGTGGCCGCATCCAGTACGATATGTTGCCGATCGTTAAAGAAATGGAAGCATATCTCAATACTTTAGACAAAGATCTTTCCATAGCAATCATGGGTTGTCCGGTCAATGGGCCCCTGGAAGCAAAACGAGCTGACATCGGTGTTGCCGGCGGCAAGGACAGCGCGGTATTATTTAAAAAAGGCGAGATCATAAAGACGATTCCTCAGGATAAAATTGTCGAGACCCTTAAAGCTGAAATTGAAAAAATGTCCGGATAAGGACATTTTTATATTAGTGAAGCCGCCAAAAGCAAAACCAGCAAAAACAACAGATTATATAATGTAAAACTTTTAAGATAACTGATTTTAGCTGACGGACATTCTTTTAAAAACAGTTTATAACTGATAAGACTGGCCATTGAAGCGACCAGTGTCCCCAAACCACCCAGATTGCTGCCGATGATCAAAGCTTTAACATTATCACTGTATTGCGAAAGCAACAGCGCACAGGGAACATTAGATATTATCTGGCTGAGCCCGACCGTCATAATTAATTCATGACCGGACAAAAACGCCGTTATCATCGTTTTAAAGATATCAAAACGATTGATATTGCCGACAAAGATAAAAAACAGACAAAAGTCAAAAGCAGACCGTAATCCGCCTTAAGCAGCAAACGGGGATGCAAGAATAAAACGGCTGATAATACGACGATCAAAAGCATACTTTTGGCCAGAAGACCGGCCACTGCCAAAACACAAAGGATAAAAAGTACAAAATATGGCAAAAGGCGAAACAATGAAACCTCACTGCTGAAGTTGTTGCGGTAGTTGATCCTTTCCCTGCTGATTTTGATAACGGTAATACCCAGAAGCAAGCCCAAGGAAACAAAGGCAAACGGCAGCATTAATCGAATAAAGTCATAGAAATTAAGACCGCTCAAATTAAACAGATAAATATTCTGTGGATTGCCCATCGGCAAAAGCATGCTGCCAAGATTGGCGGCAATCGTCAATAAAACAATGATCAAGATCGTATGCTGTTCCATTTTGGTCATCTTGATGATCATAAAGGCAAATGGTACAAAAGTGATCAAAGCGACGTCATTGGTTATCAGCATGCTGCTGAAAAAGCCCAACGCCACGATCAGCAAAACGGCGCCCTGCCTGCTTTTGATCGGCCTTAGCATACTGGCTGCCACATATTCAAAAAGACCCTGACTGCGAAGACCTTCAATCGTAACCATCAGACAAAACAACACGATAAGGGTATCATAATCGATATAATCAAAATACTCGGCGTCGATCCCAACAAAAAACGATGATCCTAAAGCCAAAAAACCACCGCTGACAAAACGGCATCTTTGCTTATAATGGTTTTGATTTGATCCAACAACCCCTTTTGCACAATATAATTATAATCATCGTGGCAAAAAAAGAAATAATAAAAGTGCCGGACCGGCACTTAGCGTGGCATATATTTTTCAAACTCCGGCAAAACGCCATAGCCGTCTTTGCATAATTCCCGCATACCACAGATATCATGACCGGGATAATCATTACCTTCGATAAGACATGGGCCGTTGACCGAAATGCCGACATCCCAGCCGACAAAACGTACTTCCGGAATGACTCTGGCCGCCTTTTTAACCAAATCGACCACTTCATCATACATCGGAATCTCAAAACCCAAGATCGAAGTACCGGTCGATGGATGCTGTTCATAAAGGATACCATTGCGATCGACCGCCGGAAACTCGCATTTATGCGTCGTCATATCAACTTTGGTAACCATTCCGCCGCCGTTGAAATTATCGACGATCCGGCCATTGCCGATTCTAAGATACATCGCCAGAATAAATACTTCGTCCTTTTGAATATCATAAAAACTCATTGCCCGAATGGTATTGATCGAACTGGGGTTTAACTTGTTCATGCTTTCATCCTGAATAACATAATCTTCCGCCAGCAGTTCGCCCCGGCTTGCCAAAGCCTGATAATCAGCCGATTTGCAGGTAATCCTTTCGACCCCGTCGCCATGTGAGGCTGAAAACGGTTTAACGATAATATATTCCTTACCTTTGATAAAATCAGTAAACTCTGCTTCATTATGTCCATCGATAACCAGATAATCCCGTTTGATAAACTCTTTAAAACGGGCATTGAATTCCGGTTTATTGGAAAAGATATGGCGGAAGCGCGGGTCATTATATTTACGGATATATTCATTATCGATCCCTCTGGTCAATATACTTTTGCGCCGGTCTGCATCCAGATCATACATTTGGAAGAGATCATAATCGACATACCCAGCCTGATATCGGAAACCACAGTACACGATATCGGCAAACAACATCAATCGGTTCTTACCGGTTTTTTTATGAATTTTATCAATCGTTTTGAAAAAACGCTTATAGTCCAGATCCAAGATCCGTTTAAATACAAACTTTAATTTTCCCATAGTTACATTATAACATAGGTATTTATATTGTTTAGCTTTAAATGGTATAATCAAATCTGAGGTGGACTAAGATGCTATTTTATTTAAGTCTTTGGATCGCTAAGATCTATTATCGCTTTACCAAAAACAAGATCGGAGACCGCATGGGTGTTATTGCCTGCCGTCTTGATCGGCAATTTTTAAAACATATCGCTAAACCGGAAACGATTATCTGCGTTACCGGAACCAACGGCAAAACCACAACCTGCAACTTTTTAAAAGATATTCTGACTCTTAAAGGCTACAAAGTCGCTTCCAACAGCGAAGGCGCCAATCTTAGGCCGGGGATCGCTAAAGCCCTTATCAATCAGACAACGATCTTTAATCATCCTAAAGCCAATATCGCTGTAATTGAGTTTGATGAGCTGAGCACCAAAGAATTATTTGCAGATCTTGATCCGGATTATGTACTGGTGACCAATTTATCAAGCGATACGATGAAAAGAAACGGACATACCGACTATGTCTTTGACAGGATCAATCAAGGGTTAAACCATCACACGACCTTGGTCCTTAACCGCGATGATCTGATCAGTTCCATGCTGGGTGCGGAAGATCCGACGATCAAACGCTATTTTTATGGCATCGACTCTCTGGCGGACGAAGTCAATCAGGACAATTCTTTAACTAAAGATATCAGGACCTGTCCTTATTGCGACAGCGAACTGGTGTTTGATTTTGTTCGCTATCACCATATCGGTCTTGCTCATTGTCCTAACTGTCAGTTTAAAAATATGCCTTCTGACTTCCAGATCAGCGCTATCGATAAGCAAAACCGGCAATTGACGCTCAATAATAAAACCTATCCGCTTATTGACACCAATATCACCAACATCTATAACGAACTTTCAGCTATCAGCCTTTTGGAGGTAATGGGCATTAATGGTCTGGAAAAGATCTTGAGTCAGATCGAGATTACCAAAAGCCGCTACGAAGCGGAATATGCCAAAGATATCGCCATTATCACCCAAATGGTAAAAGGTCAAAATCCGATCGCCGTTTCCCGGGCTCTGGCTTATGTCAAAGCAATGCCCGGTCAAAAAGCGGTCATTATGATCTTGGATGATATGCTGGATAAGAACCACTATCACACCACCAGGGGCGAAGCGATCAGCTGGATCTATGAGACCGACTTTGAATATCTTAATGATGACAGCATCAAAGAAATCGTCGTCGGCGGCAATAGCTATGCCGATCTTAAGGTGCGGCTGCAGTATGCACAGATCGATCCGGCCAAATTATCCTTTTGCGCGGAAGAAGATGATACTTACCGGTATTTAAAACTGACTGATGTCGATAAGATCGTCATCGTCCGTGATATCTATATGGGCAAAGTCGCTAAAGCTATCATCGCTAAAATAAAGGAGATGATCAAATGATAATAGAAGTATTATTCCCGGAAGCCGCCAATCTTTACGGCTGTCTTTTCGATATTGAATGTCTTAGGCAAACCTTAAAAGATGATGCCAAAATCATTTTTACTCATCTGAAAGATGAACCGTATTTTGTGAAAAACAGGGTCGATCTGGTGTATATCGGACCGACCAGAGAAAGATTCCAAAGCAAGTTTGTCAAAGCGCTGAAACCTTATCAAGAAAGAATCAAAGAACTTATCGAAGATGATGTGATCTTTATAGCATTAGGCAATTCTTTTGAGATCTTCGGACAAAGAATTGACGAAGAAGACGGTCTTAATATCTTTGATTATACCGCCCGCCGCGATTTCAGCCATCATCATCTCTCCCGTTTTTTGGGCCGTTTCAAGGAAATTAAACTTATCGGCTTTAAAAGCAAGTTTTCAAGCGTACAGAATATCAAAGAGCCTTTTATTGAGGTAATTAAGGGCGATCCTAAAGAAGGGTCATCCGAAGGCATCAGACACCGCAATTTTTTCGGAACCTACTTAATAGGACCACTGTTCATTCTGAATCCGCCATTTTTACAATACCTGCTGCATATTTTGGGGTATGCCGGACCGATCGCTTATTATGAAGACGCAATGGAAGCTTACCGGAATCGGTTGACAGATTTTGAAAAATGCGACGAGCTGTTTCGCTAGAAAGAATAAATATGGATATCTGGGAAAAAATGTATCAAAAAGCAAAGAAAGAATATCGCCCGCAAGAAATATCCCCTTTTATCTACGCCCATCATGTCGTTTCAGCCATTGAGAGCGAAAACGGAGATATTTACACCGGTTTTTGTATCGAAAGCTGCTGCGGCGTGATGGACCTTTGCGCCGAAAGGGTAGCTGCTCTTAATATGTATCTGAACAGCGGCCAGACCATGATCAAAAGACTTATCGCTTTCCGTGATCAGCCGCCGCATGACAAAGGCAGCGGTATGCCATGCGGCGCCTGCCGGGAGTTTCTGCTGCAGCTTGATCTTAGAAATCAGGATACTGAAATCATGGTTGATTATGAAAAGCGAAAAACAGTTAAATTAAAAGAACTGATGACCGACTGGTGGGGCATGAGCCGCTGCCAAAATAAATAAAAAGACCCGCAGGTCTTTTTTTCTATCCTAAGAATACATCAAGGATCATCATCAGGGTAAAACCCAAAGCAAAAGCGATAGTGGCGAAATTGGAATGATCGCCTTGACTGGCTTCCGGAATCAATTCTTCAACGACAACATACATCATCGCTCCAGCCGCAAAAGACAGCATATAAGGTAAGATCGGGTTAATCAGACTGGCCAATAGGATCATAAATACCGCTGCGATCGGTTCAACGATCCCAGTCATTGAGCCGATGAAAAATGACCCGCCCTTCTTTTTGCCTTCGGCCAAAAGCGGCATGGAGATGATCGCCCCTTCGGGTACGTTTTGAATGGCAATACCCAGCGATAACGATAAAACACTGGCAATCGTCAGCGTCTCATTGCCGCTTAGAAATCCGGCAATAACTGCGCCCGTCGCTGCCCCTTCGGGGACATTATGGATCGTAACGGCCAAAATCAGCATTGTTGACCGCTTTAATTTCGCCTTTAGTCCCTCAGGTTTATCGGAATTGATATGTAAATGGGGAATCAACTCATCAAGCGCCAGCAAGACAAACATTCCCAAAAGAAAACCAATAGCAGCAGGCATAAACGACCATTTGCCAAGATCATCGCCAACCATATCCATCGCCGGTAAAATCAAAGACCAGATACTGGCTGCCACCATTACACCGCTGGCAAAACCCAACAGCACCTTTTGAACTTTGGCATTGATCTCCCCTTTCAAAAAGAAGACCATCGCCGCTCCCAGACTGGTGCCGATAAACGGCAAAAGCAACGATAATGCTATCATTCGCTCTCACCTTTGATAAGATCCAGCAAGGCCCTGGCCGCAACATCGATACCGCCATAACCCTTATCCTTAAGTCCCAGATTGGAATACAGCTCGCCTAAGACCACGCCGTTTTCAGCTAATCGATTAAATACCTGGTCAATGATCTTTTGGCATTCTTCTTTTTCCTGCATCGGGCCAAAAGGATTGGCGAAATAGGTTTCAGAATAACCTTTTTCATTAGTGGTGCCGATCGCATAACGTTTGCCGGCAATGTATATTTCTTTAGCTTCCTGCGGATCGTCAATAACTCTGATACCTTTTTTATCATCATAATTATTGGCATACAAGAAGATATCTACCTTATGTTCCCGCATAATCATCTTATAGGTCGATGATGGAGTGATAACCCGGGAATTGTTGTTGCCCGGATTAAAGAAGATTGAACGATCAAGGTCTTTATATGCACTGGCTGCATCAAGGTCGTCAAGACGGACGAAAGCACCGATTTCAGTACCGATCGCCACGACTTGTCCTTGCGGATTGATATACATCGTTCCCATATCATCAAAGATCAGGTCCTGTCTTTCGATCTCATCGGCGATCCGATTGAGCGCTTCGATGGTTTCTGACTTGCCGGCCCCGCTGTCGCCCATCAGACAGACGCCTTTGCAGGTTCCGTCTTTCAGATAGATATCGAGCATCGCCCCGTGGATCGGCAAAAGACCGCGTTTGATCATATTGAGATTGTGCAAAGTTAAAGCCATTTTCTTGAAGTAACCGAAATATTCAATGATCGGCATATAAGAAATCTTGCCGACATATACATCATTGGCATCATCGTGGTAGTAGACAGTTTCTTTTTTATCATCCTTTACGCCAAATAAAATGATGCAGTCCGGTTTTTTATGGACATGCTCAAACGAAGCAAATTCAAATAAATTCGCCAAGCCGACCGCCGAAGCCGTAAAATCCTTATGGAAATAAACGAAAGTCAGGCTTGTTCCGACAAAGATCGGAAAACACATGAAATCACGGTAATCATAGTCAAGATCCAGCGGATCGCTTTGCGTTGGGGTAAAAGTACCGATCCGCTTGTTGTGTTTTAAATTAATAATGATCGGGCTGCGCAGCATGATCTTTTGAACAAACGGGACTTGATGCAGTTTTTCATACTTGCCCTTAAGATAATTGTCTTCGTTCATGCAAAGCAGAATACTGCCGTTTGAGCCAGCCTGCAGTTGCCGGTATACGTTATTCCGGAAGCCCTGTAATTTCTCTTGAATCATTCGATACATCGACAGTACCAATTCGTTATAACGGCCATCGGCACTGATAAAGTTCGATAACAGAATACCTCCTTCATTTTGAGAAATTACATACGAGAAACGATGCAGCTTACGCCAAAACTGATAAGCTGTTTCCACAATCTCTAAAAGGATCGGGGCGTTGCGCGAAGAAATCTCTTTTTC
>CASFYR010000054.1 GCA_949298975.1 uncultured Bacillota bacterium
CCTCTGGCACTTTATCTTTTTACCGAAAACCGCAATACTGCAGAAAAAGTTATTAATAAGATCAGTTTCGGCGGCGGTTGCATCAACGATACCATTATTCATTTAGCCAATAACCGTTTACCGTTTGGCGGCGTTGGTGACAGCGGAATAGGCAGCTATCACGGAGAAAAAGGTTTCGCTACCTTTTCCCATTACAAAAGCATCGTTGATAAAAAGACCTGGATTGACCTTCCTTGGCGTTATCGGCCGTATTCAAAAACTAAAGATAAGATTATTCGCCGGTTTATGAAATAGACCGGTTTTATGCCTGACAGTAAACTTTTGTGCGTAATTATGCTAAAATATATGCATGCGTAAAAATAATTATCTTTTATTTGGTCTTGCTTTGGCCTTATTAATCTTTCTTGACCAGATAACCAAACTGACAGTCGTCGCCAAGATGCCGCTTGACACTCAGATCGAACTGATTCCCGGATTCTTTTCTTTGCATTATGTTCAGAATACCGGCGCCGGTTTCTCGATTTTGGAAGGCAGAATGAATCTGTTCTATATTCTGACCGTAGTAGCGGTAATCTTGTTGTCGTATTTCTATTTTACTGCCAAAAAGGAAGAACGCTTGCTTCGTTTATCCTTGATCTTAATGATCGGCGGTGCTTTGGGTAATTTTATCGATCGTTTAGCATACCGCTATGTCATTGATTTTCTGGACTTCATTGTTTTCGGATATGATTTTCCGGTTTTTAATCTGGCTGATACCTTTTTGACAATGGGTGTCGGTTTGTTTATTGTAACCTATTTCTTTGAAATTAAGGATTTTAAATGGAAAAAATAGAATTAATAGTTTTATCAGGCGGGGAACGGGTTGACGCTTATGTTTGCGCCAATACCGATCTGTCCCGATCTCATGTTCAAAAATTAATTAAAAACGGTAGTCTGACGGTCAATGAACAGAATATAAGGGCCAGCTACCGTCTGGAGACTGATGATTTGATCGTGATCAAATATGAAAAACCTAAACCAGTTGATCTTAAACCGATGGCGATGCCACTGGATATCGTTTATGAAGACCATGATCTGATAGTGATCAACAAACCCAAAGGTTTAGTTGTACATCCTGGGGCAGGGAACTATGACTGTACTTTGGTGCACGGTCTATTGGCTCACTGTCATGATCTCAGTGGGATTAATGGGGAACTGCGCCCGGGGATTGTCCATCGAATCGACAAAGATACCTCCGGTCTTTTGGTTTGCGCAAAAAACGATGACACTCACATCGCTTTAAGTGCACAACTGGCTGATAAAACCTGTTACCGCCGCTATCTGGCAATAGCGTGGGGCGTCTTCGCTCACGATGAAGGGATTATCGATGCACCGATCGGCCGTGACCCTAAAGACCGGCAGCGGATGTGTGTTACCGATAAAAATGCCAAAGAAGCTGTTACTGAATTTAAAGTTTTGCAGCGTTTTGATGATTCGACTTTAGTCCGGCTTAATCTAAAGACCGGCCGAACTCATCAGATCCGGGCTCATTTAAAATACATTCACCACCCGATCGTCAATGACAGCCGCTACAGCAATCGTCCCTTAATCGATGACAGCGGACAATATTTACATGCCTACTATCTGAGTTTTATTCATCCCCGCACCCGGGAAAGAATGGAATTCAAAACTGCCATGCCTTCTTACATGCTGACATATTGTGCTAATAAAGGAGTAAGTTATGAACAGTCAGAACTATAAACTTTATCAAATGTTATCTTTTTTTGTTATGAAATTCTCATACAAAACCCTGCAGGCACCAGAAATGAAGAAAGATGAACTGTGGCTTATTAATCCTACTCATCAGTATTATCCCATTATTCGTTTGACCACCAATTCCATCGAACAAGTAATATTTGAAGAAAACCGCCTTAATGAAACGGTGGCGTTTATCAAAAAACGCTTGCGTATCAGCGGCCGGTTGCTGGATATCCATCTTTGTAAGGATGAAATCTTATCCGACGAAGCTTTTGACAGCGCGGCCTTTGATACTAATTATCACAGCGGGCTTGACCTTAATGATATTTATCCCGGTATCCGAAATGTCATCCATGAAGTAAACGATCCATCTTTAGAAATCAGTGAAATAATCAAGGAAATCAATGTTTATTCCCAAAAAGCTAAAATCCAAAGAAAAAACATCAGGGAGAAAAAACCTTATGTCACATACTCGGTAATCATCATCTGTGTTATTCTGCAGCTGTTTACTTATTTTTTAAGCGGCACTTATAACGAGATCGACGTCTTAATCTTACTGGGAGCCAATTATGAAACCTTCACTGTCGGTTTGTGGCAATTCTTCCGTTTGCTTACCTCAGGTCTTCTGCATGGCGGGATTATCCATCTGGCGATGAATATGCTTTCCCTTTACTATATGGGGCCTTATCTGGAAAAGGAAATAGGTTCGGCTAAATTCGCCCTGGTTTTATTCGGCTCGGTGATAACCGGATCTTTGATGTCTTTACTGCTAAACGGCAATACCGTATCCGTCGGACTCAGCGGCGGTCTTTATGGATTAATGATGATCTATATTATCCAATCATTTAAGAATAATACCCTTAAAGATTCCGGCACTATCCAAGTTATTGTAATAAATGTTCTGATTAATTTTGTCGGCGGTGTTGATGCTTATGCTCATTTAGGCGGAACAATAGCCGGAGCCTTTTTCTACTATGCTCTTTTTGAGAATAAATTATCTTATCTGTTTCTGCTTCTGGTAATCTCAATTCTGGCATTTAAAGTGTATACCGTTGAAACGATTGCCCCAAAGTATTCAGGAACTGATATGAGCGTGGTAAGGATTTATCGCGATTGGGGCTTGAATGCTTATGCGGATAATCTTGAGGATCGGCTATATAATGTATACGAAAATAGGTGAGGTGCAATAAAATGAAAAGAGAAAAAGTTATCAGTTGGGATGAATACTTTATGGGACTGGCTCATTTAAGCGCTATGCGTTCCAAAGATCCCAACACTCAGGTCGGGGCGGCAATCGTCGATCAGAACAATCGGGTCGTCTCAATCGGTTACAACGGAATGCCTTATGGCTGTGATGATGATGTTTATTCATGGGAGAGAGAAGGGGACTTCTTGGCAACAAAATACCCGTATGTCGTTCATGCGGAATTAAATGCCATTCTTAATGCTCCGCGTTCGGTCAGGGGATGTACGCTCTATGTTTCCCTGTTTCCGTGCAACGAATGTGCTAAGGCCGTAATTCAATCCGGGATCAAATGCATTGTCTATGAAGATGATAAATATGCTGATACCAAAGAAACAATAGCCTCGAAAAGAATGCTTAAATCAGCCGGGGTTATTTTAAGAAAATTAGACCAGCAAATTGAAATAAATTTAATGATTAAAAATAAAATATGATGCAAATTTATTCTGCATCATTTTTAATAATATAACCTCTGGATCGAATTGAGCGAATATGCCGCATCAATTCTTTTTCCCCGTGATCCTTCAAATAATTCAATAAATAGTAAAATTTATCATACTCTTCTTTTAAAATATAGTCGGTAATTGGGTGATCGTTTAAAAAATATTCCAGTGGTGAAGCGGTCGTATAATTCTCCCTTAAATAAATCTTGGCGGCGGCAATCCGATCGCAAATACTTTCTAAGATATATTTATCCGGCATCGATATCCGTCGGTTGGGGGCATAAGGATCAAACCAATATTCTAAATGGTGGCGGTTATGTCCCTTGTGATGCAAAAAAGCTAAAGATCTTCCGCTTTGCCGCCGCTCATTACCGATCGGTGAGCGATATCCCAAATAATAGCGGGCACCCATTAAAAATTCAGTTGGGGAATACTTTGAAAGATCGTGCAGCAAACCTTGTGCATAAAGGCCGCAGCTAAAACATAACTGCATTACTTTAAAGCGATGATAACTGATTGTCAAAAAATGCCGAATAATATTACTAAACTTCATAAAACCGTTGCAATTATATCACAAAATAAGATATTTAGGTCATTTTGTGATAAAATAAACGGGTATGAATAGACATGAATTACGCTTGAAATTAATTTTTACCATCTATCAGCATCGTTTGCTGCACAAGAATATCATTCCGCTGGTTTTTGACAATTTCGCGATTGACGATCTGAGTGAACTTGACACATATATTGTCAACCTCATTAATCTGATCAACGCCAATGAAGACCGCTATATTGAAACTATCAGTAATTATCTGACCAACTGGCGTTTCGATCGCTTAAATTATGTCGACCAGGCAATTCTGCTGGTTTCCGTCAGCGAAATTGAAGCCAAAACAAACGATAAAGCAATAATTATCAATGAAGCTATTACCATCGCCAAACAGTACTGTGATGAAGAATCATTTAAATACATCAATGGAGTTTTAGATAAAATATGAAAACTTTGAGTGTATATGAAATAGTACACCATATCAAAAATGTAATCGATAGCGAACCTTTTTTGCAAAATGTCCTGGTTTCAGGCGAGATCAGCAATTTTCATCATCATTCATCCGGTCATCTCTATTTTTCCATCAAAGATGACCGTTCGAGGATCAATTGTGTGATGTTTAAAGGATATACAAGCAGTTTAAACTTTAAACCCAAAGACGGAGATAAAGTTTTGATCAAAGCCAGTACATCCGTTTTTTTAAATACCGGCCAACTGCAACTATATGTTACGGTCTTAAAGAAGGATGGTATCGGTGATCTGTACCTGGAATTTGAGCGTCTGAAACAAGAACTGGCTGCCAAAGGCTGGTTTGATCCCTTGCATAAAAAAATAAAACCGGATTACCCCTTCAGTATTGCTGTATTATGCGCTGAAGGATCTGCTGCGTTAAGCGATATTCAAACGGCTCTGTCCCGCCGCTGGCCATTGGCAGAATATCATTTATATCCGGTATTGGTACAAGGGGAATCGTCAGCTAAAGATATTATCGATAAATTAAAAAAAGCTGATGAAAAAGGCTATGACGCAATAATCCTGGCCCGGGGCGGCGGCTCGATCGAAGATTTATGGTCTTTCAATGACGCAGAACTGGCTTATACTATTTTTGCTTTGAATACTTTTATTATTACCGGTATCGGTCATGAACAGGATTACACCATTGCTGACTTTGTCAGCGATCTCAGAGCGCCAACTCCAACCGCAGCCGTTGAACTGCTTACCCCTGACATCAGAGATGTTGAAGCTCAGATCGCTGCTTATGCTGCCAAAATTAAATATATCATCAACAGAGATTTTGAAACAGCTAAAAACCGATTGGATAGTGCCGTCAATTCTCGGCCGTTAAGCGATCCATCCACAATACTATCAGCAAAACAGCAATATCTTGACTACTTATCCCTTAGGGTTATGCGCTATGGCGATACGGTAAAGCACAGCATTAATACTCTCGCCAATCTCTCTTGGAATATGATTAATCAAATGCACCGGCCCATTCTGATAGCTTATAACCGGTTGGATATTATTAATCAACAGCTGAAAAATGCGATAAAATATAAGTATGACGGATCAATTAATCGTCTGAGAAGAAACACGATTCTACTGGAAGCATATACCAGCGAAAAAACCTTGCAAAGAGGTTATGCTATTGTCAGCAAAAATCAAAAAGTAATTACCTCGGCAAAGATGTTGGCTTTAGAAGATGATATCACGATCCGTTTTAAAGACGGAAAGGTTAATGCACAGATTAAGGAGATCAATGATGCCAAAGAAGAAATTTGAAGATGCCATGAAACGGCTGGAAATGATCGTCGATGAGCTGGAAAGCGGTCAGACCGATCTGGATGAATCCATAAAATTATTCGAAGAGGGGCTTGGTTTAAGCAAAGCCTTGAACGAACAACTAAAAAGCTATGAAAACAAGATTGCTGAATTAACAAATAAGGATGAGGATAATGCGTAGTTTTGAAGTTTTTATCAATGAATATTTTCAAAATTTTTATTCTTCCTCAATTAAGGACGCTGCTTATTACAGCCTGATGGCCGGCGGGAAGCGTTTCAGACCGCAATTGTTATTTGCGGTTTTGGATGGCTTTAATCTTCCTCGGGAGAATGGTTTTCACAGTGCTTTGGCAATCGAAATGATCCATACCTATTCTTTGATCCACGATGATTTACCTTGCATGGATAATGATGATTACCGGCGAGGCAAACCTTCGTGTCATAAAGCTTACGGTGAAAATACTGCCGTTTTAGCCGGTGATGCTTTGCTTACCGAGAGTTTTAAAGTAATATGTGCTGACCCGCATCTAACAAGCAAGCAGAAGATCGCAATAGTTGCCAAAATGAGCCAATATGCCGGGATTAATGGGATGATCTACGGCCAATATCTCGATTTAAAATACGAAAACGATCAAACGGCAGATGTTGTGGTCTTGCAGGATATCGATTATTACAAAACGGCTTGTCTTTTTATTTTGGCTCTGGAAATGGGCATGGTTATTGCACATGATGAAGCAAACCGGGAATTCTACCGCAGTTTCGGCGCTAAACTGGGATCATTATTTCAGATACAAGATGATCTTTTTGATATAATAAAGTCAAGTGAAGAGACCGGCAAACCGCAGGGCAGCGATCTTAAAAACAACAAACTTACTGCCTTGAGTTTTTATGACCGCGATACTATCGATCGACTATTGAAAAAAACGATAGCTGAGATCGTTGAGCTGTTAAACAGCCAAAAATTCGACACCTCGTTTTTGTTGAAGATCGTAGAAAAAATAAAGGACAGATAGTTATGATTTTAAACGAGATCAAAAACCCGCAATTCCTTAAAAATCTAAATGAAAAAGAATTATCGGCGCTGGCTGACGAAATTCGGGCCCAGATGATTGAAACAGTAGCTAAAAATGGCGGTCATCTCAGCTCCAATCTGAGCATGACCGATCTTGTGATCGCTTTACACTATGTTTTTGATGCGCCAAATGATACTATTCTTTTTGACAGCGGCTATCAATGTTATGCCCATAAGATTTTGACCGGCAGGATAGACGGCTTTAAAGATCTCAGAAGAAACAAAGGCGTTTCTGGCTATACTGATCCTAAAGAATCACCATACGATCATCTGAAGGCCACTCATCCATCAGATGCTTTAGCCATAGCTTTGGGTATGGCATATGCGAGGGAGGAAAACGCGTCCGAAGAAATAATCGTGATTATCGGTGATGAAGCGATCAAAAACGGCATCGCAATGGAAACGATCCAAAAAATAGCCGAAAGCGATAAAAAAATAATAATCATTTTAAACGATAATACTGACTACCGTTCACTAAATCAGGGTGGATTTTCGAAGTTCGTTACTAATATCCGTTATTCCAAAGAATACACAACAATTAAGAAAACAGTGAAAACAACAATGGCAAAGTCTGATTTAGGTATTAAGGTTTTCGGTGTGATGGGCGGAATAAAGAACTCCTTAAAGCACAAGATTATTAAAGGCAGTATTTTTACCGACCTGGGGATCGAGTATGAGGGACCGGTTGACGGTCACAACATGAGTGAACTATTATCAGTTTTAAAAAAGATAAAAAATAATAACGGGCCTATCGTCGTTCATGTTTTGACCAAAAAGGGCAAAGGTTACGAACCATTGGAAAGCGGGCTCAAAATTGACAACAGTTTAAGCAAACCATTTTTAGTCAAAAGCGGCCGCAATCTTAACGATATTCCCAACGGCTATATTGATTCCCGCCAAATGATCATCAAACAGATCATGAGCATGATGAAAGAGCACCAATTTATGACTATCATCAATAAAGACGATTGCGATCACAGTTATCAGAGCTTATTTGCCGCCTGTCCGCAACGGATCATCAATACCGGGATCTATGAAGATGCCTCGATCGGCATAGCGTGCGGTTTATCTTTAAAAGGAATCCGGCCGGTCATCTTGATGTCTGCCAATTATGTTTCCCGCTGTTATGATCAGTTACATAATTTGCTGATTAAAAATCATCATAAGGCAACTTTGGTCTTGTTTGACTGCGGATTGAACGCTTATGAAGGTGAAGGGCATCAAGGTATTTTCGATAAATCTTTTTTAGGTATTTTCCCTGATGTGGTGATTGCCGAGGGTAACTCTTATCAGAGTATCAGCGCTTTATTCCGGTCGTCTTTTGATTACAACGGCCTGTTTATCTTAAGAATCGAAAATGCCGAATACCAAATGGATAAACATCAGATCCAGATCAACTATGGCAAATGGGAAAAAGCGATATATGATGAAAATAATTTAATGACGATCATTACTTACGGCCTGGCGGTCAATGAGTTACGAGTTGATATCAATAATAACGCTCTGCCGATTAATGTCGTCAACGCTCTTTACTTAAATCCCATCGACTATGAATTACTGGACGAAATCATTGCAAACCGGCGGCCGGTCGTCGTTTACGAAATGGATTATATCTATAACGGTCTTGGTGAAAAAATCCGTAATTATTTCCATACCAAAGGAGCCAAAAACAAGCTTTCGATAATGGGTCTTAGGGACGACAATGTCATTAACGATACCCGCAACAGCATCAAGCGTTCGAAAAGAATGGATTTCGCCAGTATTATTAAAGAGATTAAACAATTATGATAAACAGTTTATACATTAAAGATTATGCGATTATTGATGAATTGGCCATTGAATTTAAAGAACATTTAAATATCTTTTTAGGTGAAACCGGCAGCGGGAAATCGATCATCATCGGGGCAATCGATCTGATTACTGGCGCCAGAGGCGATCAATCGCTGGTTCGTAAAGGAAAAGAAAGAGCTTATATCGAAGCTGTATTTTCTTTAAATACTAATCTAAAATCGAAACTGGCCGCCGCTGATATTGAATATGAAGATGAATTAATCGTTTCCCGGACCATCGGCAACCGTAATTCAATCAAAGTTAATAATCATTCGGTTACTCTTGCTTTCTTAAATACTCTTTTTGAGGACGAAATTGATATTCATTCGCAAAAAGATTCGCAATATCTTTTAAAAACCGCCAATCATCGTAAACTGTTAGATATTTATCTTAACGACGAAAAGGCGCTTGATGATGTCAAAGCAGCTTTTAACCGGTTAAAGAAAATTCAAAAGGAGTATCAATCATTTTTGGACAGCACCGACAGTCAAGATGATATCGAATACTGTCGCTTTCAGCTCAACGAGATCAAAGCGGCAAATCTGTCCGCTGATGAAGAAGAGGAATTACTGGCCATTGAAAAAAAGATCAAAAACGCCGAGAAGATGTCCAATATACTGACAATAGCCGATGAAGCCTTTAATGGAGAAGATGGAATTAAAGAGCGTTTGTATGAGGTTATTCAAAGATTAAACGGTGATGACGCTTTTGTTGAAATAAGTGATAAAATCACTAATCATTACTATGAATTAGATGATTTATTTTCGCAGTTAACCGCAATTTATGATGATCTGGACATTTCAGCTGAAAGAATAAACGAAATTCAGGAACGGCTGTTTGAAATCAATCGTCTGAAGCGCAAGTATCACATGGATATCGCCGCAATCAATGATTATGCAGATTCTCTGGCCGTTAAGATCACCGCTTTTGAAAATCTGAACGATCGCATCGCTGAATACGAAAAAACAATCAACGAGGCCCATGCTGAATACCATAAGTATGCTTCGATATTATCAGATAAGCGAAAAAAGGCAGCAGCATCTCTTCGGGAAGCGATTATCAGGGAGGCCGCTGATCTTGAATTAAAGTATTTTGATTTTAAAGTTGATTTCAAAAAAGGGGATATCAGCGAAAAGGGCAATGATGAAATTTTATTTTTGATATCAACCAATAAAGGCGAAGAGCTGAAACCGTTGAATAAAGTCAGCAGCGGGGGAGAAATGTCGAGGATCATGCTCGGTCTTAAAACGGTTTTCGGCCGCTTGTTAGCAATTGCCGTAATGATCTTTGATGAAATAGATACCGGGATCAGTGGTAAAGCTGCGGATGCTGTGGGCATGAAATTAGCAGCAATCGCTCAAAAAACGCAGGTAATGGCCATTACACATTCACCTAATGTTGCCGCTTTTGGAGACAGTTTTTATGAAGTATCAAAGAAAACTACCGCTGATGAGCGTACATCTTCGATCATCTATGAATTGACCGATACAGCTGCGATCAAGACGATTGCATCCATGATTGCTTCCGATGTATCTGCCGTATCTTTAAAGATGGCTGAAGAATTAATCAGCAGCGCAAGGACGCGTAAAGATGAAAATCGATAAAGCGATTAAAGAATACCTCAACCATATCGTCATCCACGATCCCAAAAGTTCCCGTACTGTCGAAAGTTACCGGCGAGATCTGATTAAATTTGAAAACTACCTTAAAGAGCACGACATCACTGATACCGAAGCAATTGATCTGCGTTTAATTCAGGATTTTATCGATCAGTGTATCCAGACTTTATCGGTCTCTTCAATCAACCAGATCAAATCGGCCATCAAAGGATTATTCGGTTTTCTGAATTTCCGATATGACCTTATTGATCCAACAATCAATTTAAAGGTTCGCAAAGCGGAAAAAAGACTGCCGATCTACTTAAGCAAAGATGAAATAAATCATATTATTTCCGGTTTTAATGATCATGATCTCGAATCAATATTTGAACACTGCCTGTTTGAGGTAATATATGCTCTTGGCTTGCGGGTTTCAGAAGCCGCTAATCTTTTGACCAATCAGGTCAATATTGATGACGGAATCGTCCGAATTAAAGGGAAAGGGGATAAGGAAAGGATGGTACCTATCCCTTATGACTGACAAAAAATCATGAAACGATACTTACGTTAATAAATAAATCACTGGATAAAA
>CASFYR010000055.1 GCA_949298975.1 uncultured Bacillota bacterium
CAAGGCTGAAAAGATCCTGCTTTTCAATTCGCCGTCGATGCAGTTTACAATGTATGCCTGCTTGATTTTATTGAGCTGGCTTGGTGCGAAGATGATTGTTATTGGATCGCTTTCCACCGGTCAGTTGATGAGCCTTTTTACTTATACAACCAATATTTTGATGAGTTTAATGATGATATCCATGATCTTCGTCATGATTACGATGTCATTGGCCAGCATGCGGCGTATTGCGGAAGTTTTGAATGAAAAACCGACTATCGTATCGCCAGATGCGGCATTGACCGATATTAAAGACGGCAGTATCGTTTTCGATCATGTTTACTTTAAATATGATAATAAAAAGGACGCCTATGCTTTGGAGGATATCAATTTTAAGATTAAAAGCGGCATGATGGTTGGTATTGTCGGTGCTACCGGCAGCGGCAAGAGCACCCTTGTTTCATTAATTTCCCGGCTTTATGATGTCAGCGGCGGTAAAGTTCTTGTCGGTGGTGAAGATGTGCGCAGTTACGATCTTAAAATGCTTCGTGATAATGTTTCGGTCGTTTTGCAGAACAATGTTCTGTTCAGCGGCACGATCGCTGAAAACTTGCGCTGGGGTGATGAAAATGCCAATATGGAAGAAATTATCAAAGCATCGCGTTTAGCCCAGGCCGATAGTTTTGTGTCAACTTTTGAAAAGGGCTATGATACATATATCGAACAGGGAGGAACCAATGTTTCCGGTGGTCAGCGTCAGCGGCTTTGCATTGCCCGTGCCTTGCTTAAAAAACCGAAAGTTTTGATCCTGGATGATTCGACCAGCGCCGTCGATACCAAAACTGACGCTATGATCCGTAAAGCATTAAGAGAAGAGATCCCTGATACTACTAAGATTATTATTGCGCAAAGAATAACTTCGGTTGAGGACGCCGATATGATCATCGTCCTTGATGACGGCAAGATTCACGGTATCGGAACCAGCGAAGAATTGCTTAAGAGCGATGATATTTATCGCAGTATCTATCATTTGCAAAAGAAGGGGGGCAATTTATGTGAGTAGAAGAGTCAGTCATCGCGTAAAGATTGATAACGGCGATGTAATCATGAAGAGATTACTGGCATTTATCTTAGAAAACTATAAGGTTGCTTGTATTTTTACGGTTATCTTTATCGCAGTCAGTTCCTTGGCTTCGGTTATAGGTTCTTTGTTTATCAAGAGTTTGATCGATGATTATATCACTCCGCTTTTGAATACGGATACTTCTGATTATTTGCCACTCATTAAAGCATTAATGATGATGGCTGGGATCTATATGATCGGAATCATCAGCACGTTTTGTTATAACCGGATCTTGGTCAATGTGTCACAGGGATGTCTTAAAAGAGTAAGAGACAGTCTTTTTGAACACATGGAAAAATTGCCGATATCGTATTTTGACACTCACGCCCATGGCGATATTATGAGTATTTATACTAATGATACCGATACTTTACGACAGATGATATCCCAAAGTATCCCGCAACTGATCAGTTCGATTATTACTATTATCGGTGTGTTGATTTCGATGATCAGTATCAGTATTCCTTTGACAGTTATCGTTTTGATAATTGTTGTTATTATTAAAAATGTATCTTCTTCGATCATCCGCAAAAGCAGCACTTATTTTATTGCTCAGCAGCGCAATATCGGTAAGGTAAACGGTTATATTGAAGAAATGATGGCCGGACAGAAGGTAGTTAAGGTCTTTACCCATGAGAAAAAGACGATCGAACAGTTTGATAAAGTCAATAACGATCTGTTTGAAAGTGCCTATAAAGCCAACCTTTATGCCAATGTCATGGGTCCGATCATGGGCAATCTCGGTTATATCAATTATGTAGTCTGTGCCATTGCCGGCGGTTTGCTCAGCATTTATACCCATTCGATAACGGTCGGCGGTCTGGGAGCTTTCTTACAGCTCAACCGGTCTTTCAGTATGCCGATCAATCAGATATCCCAGCAAGTCAACAGTGTCGTGATGGCTCTGGCGGGAGCTGAAAGAATTTTCAAACTGCTGGATGAACCGATCGAGACGGATGATGGTAAAGTGACTTTGGTCAATGCGAAAATCACTGACGGAAAACTGGTAGAAAGCGATAAATGGACCGGTATTTGGGCTTGGAAGCATCCTCATAGCGACGGCAGTGTTTCTTATGTTCGATTGCAAGGCGATGTTCGCTTTGAAAATGTCGATTTTGGTTATGTTAAAGATAAGATCATTTTGCATGATATCAACTTATATGCCAAACCGGGACAGAAAATTGCTTTCGTTGGCGCTACCGGCGCTGGCAAAACGACGATAACCAATCTAATCAACCGTTTCTATGATATTCAAAAAGGAACCATTACTTATGATGGTATTGATATCAAACTGATTAAAAAAGATGATCTGCGGCGTTCGCTGGGAATGGTTTTACAGGACACACATTTATTTACCGGAACGATCATGGATAATATCCGCTTTGGCCGGTTAGACGCCACTGATGATGAAGTGATCGCGGCAGCTAAATTAGCTAATGCCCATGATTTCATCCGGCATCTGCCCGATGGTTACAATACTAACTTGAGCAGTGATGGAGCCAGTTTGTCGCAGGGTCAAAGACAGCTGTTGTCTATTGCCCGCGCTGCTTTGTGCAATCCCCCGGTATTGGTTCTTGACGAGGCGACCAGCAGTATCGATACTCATACTGAAGCGATCGTTCAGGACGGGATGGATCGCCTGATGAGCGGGCGGACAGTATTTGTTATTGCTCACCGATTGTCAACTATTCAAAACAGCGATGTTATTATGGTTCTTGATCATGGCAGAATCATTGAAAGAGGCGATCACGATTCGCTTCTGGCCGAAAAGAAAACCTATTACGAGTTATATACCGGAGCTTTGGAACTGGATTAACCGAGTTAAAGGCATCATACGTGATGTCTTTTATTATGAGCGTAATTTACTTGCTTTTTATTATTTCGGTTATAATTAAGGAGACCTTAACTTCAGTATAACCGGGGTTTGGGCCTATATTAAAAACAAACGGGCAGCTGCCCGTTTGTTCAGGAGCAATGTTATGGAAAATAACCAAAATGTCATCCGCAAGGATCGCCGTTCAATCCGATTTAAGGTATTGACGGCTTTATTTGCTTTTATGTCCGTTATGACGGTTGTCGTATTGATCTTCACTTGGAATATAGCGAAACAAATCCGCTATGAGATTGAACAAAAGGATATGAGCAGCACCATTGATCAAGTGATATCGCTTGTTGATCGGGCTTCGGTCAACAAAGAGGCAACGATTGAACTCTTCAGCAAAGACTACCTCAACCGCATCAATTTGCTCGATTATTTTTTAAAACAAGATCCGCAAACGATCATCAGTAATGATCTGTTGACGGTTTTTGAATTAGCCGCTGCTTTTCAAACCGATACAAACGGCATGATTACTACCGGATCTAATGACCAGCTCATCGGCATGAATATTGAGGAGATAACTTATTTATCGGCCTTTAAGCCGCTGCTTACGGCTGAAAAAGGCGAACATCTGATTGTTTTTGAAGACAGGCAGAAAGGGATCAATAATACCTATATCGGCAAACGGAATACCAATGGTTTAACGATTGTTGAAGCTTTGCCGTCTTTGATTGACAATTATCTATCTTCAACGGATATCGCAAATGTAATAAAGAATATCCCGACCAAGAGCTATGAGACCATCATCGCCTATGACGCCCAAAACGCCAGTTTGCTGGGCATCAGTGAAAATAATGACCAGAATCTTGATCAAAAGGTTATAAGTGATGCTATCCTCTCGGCCGGCGACCGTTTTCAGATTATTGATATCAATGGCAAGCCTTCGCTTTTTTATGCTAAAACGGCTGATGGAATCACATATTGTGTTTTCTCTCATGTCGAAGATTTGCTGCTGGCCGCCCATTACACCATTATCATCGGCGTAGCTTTCGTGATCTTGTTTTGTCTTTTAATCGGTCTTTTTATATATTTGCTTATTAAGACGATCGTTTTGGATGATTTTTATTTTATCGTCGATAAAATGACGGCTTTCTGCAACGGTGATAAAAATATTCGTTTCAAAGCCAAAAAGACTTCTGAGATGACTCTATTGTCAGATAAACTGAATGATGTTCTGAAAGTTATCGAGACCCGGGGCGAGCGGATCAGTGAGATCGCTTCTTTCATGGGCAATGGTTTTGGCGCTTATGAATATTTTCCAAAACTTAATCAGTTCTATTATTCCGACAGCCTGATAGAAATACTAGGAATTGACGCTGATGAAATAAAGAAAATGGTTGTTGATTTCTATCAAGAACATGGGTTAAGCGAAGACGACAATGAGAAGATTGAAGAATATCAGGCTCCGTCCGGACGTTATGTCCGAGCTATCCGCAGCATTCATAAAGAAGGGGTATATACTTTTATTGAAGATATTACCAAACAGAAGACTTCTTATCGGTCTTTAAAGGATCGTCTGGAAATAGCTACATACAGAAATCAGATCGACAGTTTGACCGAATTGGCTAACCGGCAAAAGATCAAAGAAGATATATCCAAGGCGGAAGGAAAGGGAATTGTTATCTTGCTGGATATTGATAATTTTAAAAAGGTTAACGATACAATCGGTCATGGTGAAGGCGATCGTCTTCTGATTGCTTTGGCTGATATCATTCGAAAATCATTCCGTCCATCAGATACTAAAGCCAGACTGGGGGGCGACGAGTTTATGATCTTTATTCCGGAAGCGATGACTCCTTCACATCTGGCGGAGAGAATGGATCGGTTTATGCAGGCAATCCACTCGAATCTGGCAGAGTATTACGAAAAATTTCAATTATCGGTCAGTATCGGTATCGTCTATATCGAAGGTGAAGATACTGATTTCGCCAAACTGTATCAAAAAGCAGATGAAGCGATGTATCAAGTTAAAAAATCTACTAAAGACGGATATTATATCGTCAAAAAGGAACAGGAGTAAATTGTGTATATTTATTCGATCATTGCGATCACCTCATTATTAATAACCTACCTGATTGCCAGAAAGTGGCCTAAATACCGCAATATCATCATTACGTTGAATATGATTATCTGCACGGTGTATTTTATCTGGCGGATCGGAGCAATTCCGATTAATGACGGCTGGCTTAGCTTGATTTTGGGTATTGTCTTATATCTGGCTGAGTTGTTTGGAATTACTTCATTTTTCATTTTTCAATACATGTTTTTTAAAAAATACCATTTAAAAAAACAATCGCTTGATGATTATAAAAACCAAGTTCTGCCATTTGTTGATGTTCTGATCTGCACTTATAATGAATCGCTTGATATCTTGCGAATGACAATGGCCGCTGCCGCCGATCTCGATTATCCGAAAGACCGTTTCCGGGTACATATTCTGGATGACGGCCGCAGAGAAGAATTAAAAGTGATGTGTGGGCAATATGATATTGATTATATTACCCGTGACGATAATAAAGGCGCAAAAGCCGGTAATATCAATAACGCATTAAAGGTGATCCAGGGTGATTTGTTTGCGGTACTGGATGCCGATATGCTGCCAAAGCCCGAGTTTTTGCAAAGAACCGTCGGCTATTTTGCTGACCGTCAGGTCGCCTTTGTCCAGACCCCGCAGGTCTATTACAATCAGGATATGTACCAATACAACCTGCATAAACCATTGCCTAACGAACAGGATTTCTTTATGCGGGAAATTCAGGAAGCCAGAGCTGCGCATAATGCCGTTTTACATGTCGGCACCAATGCGCTTTTTCGCAAAGAGTATGTGTTGAAGATCGGAGGTTATCCCGATTGGTCGATAACGGAGGATATGGCTGTCGGTATGATGCTGCAAGCCGCAGGTTATCGCAGCGTCTTTGTTAATGAAGAACTGGTATACGGTCTTTCAGCGACCACTTTCAGTGAATTAGTCAAACAGCGCGATCGTTGGTGCCGTGGTAATCTTCAGGTACAGAAACGGCATAATCCGCTCTTTACAAAAGGTCTGACTTTTGCTCAGAAGATTGCTTATATCGATGGAACGATGTATTGGTTTGCCAATATACAGAAGATGATTTACATCAGCTGTCCTTTGATCTTTCTTTTGTTTCATACAATGATCCTCAATGCCCCGCTTACAGAATTGATGGCAATTTATATTCCTTATTTCTTGGGCCAGATTTTGATTTTCCGTGTATTGCTGGAAAATACCCGCAGTCTGTTATGGGCTCATTATTATGAGATAGTAATGGCCCCGCATCTGGTTCTTTCGATCATTAAAGAAATGTTCAATATCAAGGTAGGCTTCAATGTTACGGCTAAAGACAATGTCGCTGATCATCGCTATTTTCAATTTGCTATGGTTTTACCGCATATCGTAATGATTGTTTTGACTGTTTTGGCCTGGTTCGTATCATACAATTCGCTGATTAATCATCAGATTATTTTTGGTTCCTTTTTGATCAACATCCTGTGGAGTATTTATAATCTTTTGGGCATGATCATCGCTTTTCGTGTGGCTTGGCAAAAACCGATCTTCCGCAAGATGGAAAGGATGACAGCCAAAAACAATATCAGAGTTCGAATTCTTAAAGATAATAAGGAATATTCGGCATCATTGGCGGATATTTCCGGTTTGGGTGTCGGTTTGCTGTTTGATGAAGATAATAATTTGGCGATCGGCGATCTAATTACGATTGATTTCGGTGATTTTCAAATTCCTTGTCAAATTATCCGCCACCAAAAGAAAAAGGCCGCCGCTCATTTCGATCACGCTACGGCCGATCAGTTCAAAGATCTGATGAAAGTGTTTATGGATAATATCGTTCCTTACTATGATGTTCATGTAACGCAAAGGTACGAATAATGCTAGAATATAGTAAAAAGGGGCATCTTTTATGAAAGTTATTGAAATCGATCGTTTGACCCATGATTACGGCAATCAAAAGGGGATATTTGATCTCTCGCTTACAATAAATCAAGGCGAGGTCTTTGGTTTTTAGAGCCAAACGGTGCCGGCAAGACGACAACGATCCGGCATTAATGGGATTTATCAAAAGTGATCACGGCCAGTGCAAGATCAACGGACTTGATTGCTGGACTCAAAGCGAGATCGCTCAAAAAAATGTTGGATATATCCCAGGGGAGATTTCGTATTTCAATGATATGACCGGTTTTGAATACTTGAAATTTATTGCCGGCTATCGAGGGATGAAATCGAAAGGCCGCATGGACGAAATGATTGACTTGTTCGAAGTTGAACTCAAAAGCAAGATCAGACGGATGTCAAAAGGAATGAAACAAAAGATTGGTATTGTTGCGGCATTTATGCATGATCCGGCAATTATTATTCTTGATGAGCCGACCAGCGGGCTTGATCCCTTGATGCAGAACCGTTTTATTGATCTGATCCGAAGTGAACGGAAAAGAGGCAAAACGATCCTGATGTCAAGTCATATTTTTGAAGAGGTTGAACGAACATGCGACCGGATCGGAATCATCAAGGAAGGACGGCTGGTCGCACTTGATACGGCTGATGCCTTAAAACAAAGACACACCCATTCGTTTGTCGTTACTTTAGCCGATCATAGTGAAGCTGTCGCTTTTGCCGGATATTTTAACGGCGAAATTGTGGAAGCGAATAAAGTGCGGGTCAGTGCTAAAGAATCACTGGAAGATATTTTTCTTGCTTATTACGGAGGCGACAAATAATGATCAACTGTATGCTTTTTAAAAAAGAATTAAAGCGTTCTTAAAAATACTGCTCATTTTCATGGCGATCATTACCTTATATGTATCGTTGATCATCGGTATGTTCGATCCTGAGATGGCATCCGTTCTTAAAGAGTTTGAGAAAGTAATGCCCAATTTGATGGCGGCGGTCGGAATGACAGGGAACAGTGATACCCTGATCAGCTTTATGATCTCTTATCTTTATGGATTTATTTTACTTTTATTTCCGATGGTTTTTTCATTTATCATGGCTAACAGTCTGATCTGCAAATATGTTGATGATGGCAGTATGGCCTCGCTGCTGGCGGCTCCGATCAAACGCCGCCGAATCGTTTTTACCCAATTAACCGTATTGTTTACCGAGATCACTTTATTGATCCTTTATGTTACGGTTTTAGAATTAACGGTTGCCAATATATCTTTCCCGGGTGCGCTGAATACCGATGAATTGTTATTTTTGAACTGCGGTCTTTGGCTGTTTCAAATCATGATCGCTGCTTTTTCGTTTTTATGTTCCTGTATTTTTAATGAAACCCGCTATTGCTTGGCATTTGGCGCCGGTATACCGCTGGTAATGTATATTATTCAGATGCTGGCGAATGTCGGAGATAAATTGGCAAACTTGAAATATCTGACAGTCTTTTCTTTATTTGACCCCGATCAGTTTATCACTTATGATCCGATGGCTTTTTGGAGCCTGGCAGCGATGTTTTTAGCGGTAATTATCATGATCATTGCGGCGGTGCAAATATTTAAGAATAAGGATTTACATGTTTGACCGACATTCAGTGAAGCGTTAAGATAAGAATAAAGACATGAAACACAGATGCCGTTATTGCAGCAAAGTAATTGATAAATCCAATCGTTTTTGCAGCGATCAATGCCGAAAGAAATATGACGAACAGGAAAGAAACGATCAAAGAGTAATTCCGTTCTTTTTGCTTGGAATTATTGCCGGAATCGTTCTTGTTTTAGCTGGATCATTCATGGTGTCTGTTTTTATGATGAAAGGCGGCGTTTTGATCTGTGCTCTAACACTAATGTTTTGGCCTTTGGCGACCCCTGAAAGCATTGCCGCTTTAGGATACCGTTATACAAGGAAGATCATCAGGATCGTCAGCTTATGCCTGATGCTGATTATTCTGATAAAATGACAGGGAAGACATGATTTTCTATGGCATTAATCATTTATCAGTACAGTAATAATGATCAAAGATACATTGAACCCTTATGTTTGATGCCAATTAAAAAAGGACCACTAGTGGTCCTTTTGATTTAATCGATGATTTTGGCTAAGATCTCGTTTTTATCATAACCGTTTTCCGCCATCTCGATTTTGATCGTATCATCATCGCTGTATCGCGGAATAATATGAATATGAAGATGTTCGACTGTCTGTCCGGCAGTTGCACCGGTATTAATCAGAAGATTAAAGCCCTGAGCATTTAATTTGTCAACCAAAGTGCGGGCGATATCCCGAGTTTTGGTCACCAGAT
This sequence comes from uncultured Bacillota bacterium, assembly GCA_949298975.1. Classification (GTDB taxonomy): domain Bacteria; phylum Bacillota_I; class Bacilli_A; order Erysipelotrichales; family Erysipelotrichaceae; genus JAHHTG01. The sequence goes on from CASFYR010000055.1 coordinate 9,248, forward strand.
ATTCCAGTTCATCTGACGGGATGGCCAAGATATCAGCATAATGCTTTTTCGGCATTACCAGGGTATGACCGTAGGTTGTCTGGGACAGATCCAAAATCGCCAGTACATTTTCATCCTCGTATACTTTATAACTGCTGAATTCTCCGCTGATGATCTTACAGAAAACGCACATTATTTGAACTCCTCGTAGGTTTGGATCATCAGGTCGTAAGTACGCTGATCATAGACCTGAACATCGTATTTAGCTAAATAACTATCTAAAATTTTGGTGCTGTCATAATCATCAGACAGCGCGGCATAGAAATCGTCTAAGAAATTCTCCGGATCAACATCTGTTACCTCGACAACGTAGTAACGGTTAGCACTGGTTGTATTGCCACTAGAATCGGTGGCGCTGACTACTGATAAAATGACATTGGACAGCATTGGCTCGGTTGCAGTTTGCAAAACATTTTTTACTTCATAGCTGATATCAGATTTATCGGTATAGACCGTATCGGCTATGGTGGCGGAATAACCCTGATGTGCGGCGGCCATTTCAAAACTTGTACCGTTATTGATCTCTTCGATCATTGCCTGAGCGGCTTCAAGTTCGTCAAAATAGATAACCTTAGCTTTTACCGGGATATATTCTTCGATCAATTCGTCTTTATGTTCAGTGAAATAGTTATCTGACAATAGCTTTATAATCTCGTTGATCTTCATCGTTTCAAACAGCGTATCCTCACCACCATAATAAGCGGCAACAGTGCTGAAGGCATCGCCGTATTGCTCTTTTAATTCGTTGATACTGCTGTTTGCACCTTCGTTTATCGTGTTTTCGTCAAGACCTTCCAAGACGGCAATTTTCTCATACAGACTGTTAACAATTACCTGAGTATAGTCGTTGTTCTTTAATCGTTCAAAGAATTCCTGTTTTGTGAAATTAACACCGTCACCGGAAATGATACTGGTATTTGAATCGCTGACCATTGTTTTGGCAGCGCAGCCGCTAAGAAGTAAAACACAGGCGATAATTGCAATTAACTTTTTCATTATTCTCCCTCACTTTCTTCTTGCTTGGCTATTTGTTCCATCAGGCTGTTCTTCAGTTTTTCGTTGTCGATGGTGATACCCAGCTCTTTCGCTTTTTCTAAAAGCGGTGCGTTGTACAATACGACATCTTCACCATAGATAGCGTTAATGAAATCGTTGTATCCGTAAAGATCATCGACATTCTCCGAATTGCAGTAAATAATGTGATATCCGTATTCTGAAGTGATTACTTCACTGGTCTCGCCTTCGCCTAGTGTTTTGGTAGTATTACGGAATACCTCGACATAAGTGGTATTGGTATCGTCAAAATAACCTAAAAGACCGCCGTTTGAAGCGCTGGTATCATCCGAATATTCTTTGGCGACATCAGCAAATGATTTAACCTTCAGATCTTCCAGGATCAGATTCAGTTTTTCCTGTTCTTCTTCCGTCGGGTTAGCTACATAAGAAGTGGTTCCGTCTTCATTGGTAACTTTTTCAACATCGGCAACTTTGACTAAAATATGCGAAATCACTTTCGGGTGGTTTTCTTCAATATATGGTGCTACATATTCATCATAGTGTTCCTTAAGATAATCAGTTCTTAATTGCAGTGATTTTTGCAAATAGATGTAATAATCGCTCAGTTCATCGACGCCACTGAAGCCTAAGGCCTGAAGCTGCGGGTTTAATTCATCTTCCGAATAGGTCTGCAGCAATGCGGCAGCCTGATTGGTGGCGATATTTTCCATTTCACTTGTCGTGCTGATCGCCTTATCGCATACCAAACGGTCAAATTCCCGATAAAGGGTAACGGTTCCATAAGCGTCCTCTAAATCGGCATACAGATCATCGGCGGTATATTTCTGATCGCCGATACTGTAAATCAGATATTGTCCGTTTTCTTCTTTGGCAGTTATTTCGACCGGCTTGTTATTGAAATAATCAACGGCGTACATAACTATAAAAGCGACAAAGACTACAGCGATAAGAAGTACGAACCAGAACTTCTTCAGTATTTCTTTTATATCCATGAGATTCCTCCTAAAACTCTTTAATTATATAATAATTGTCGCTTTAAGTAAAAGATTGATTAGTAAAATTCAGTTAAACTTCAGATAGGACAAAAAGATAGTAATAGCCCCAAACAGCGGACTTTGTGCTATAATCTTACCTAGTGAAAGAGGGTGTCAAGTTGGAAAATGTATTAAAAATAGAAAACTTACATGTAAATGTTGAAGATAAAACGATTCTTAAGGGGTTGAGCATGGAAGTCAAAAGCGGCGAGATCCATGCAATCATGGGTCCCAACGGCAATGGCAAATCAACTTTATTGCAAACGATCATGGGTCACCCGAAATATATTGTTACCGAAGGATCAATCACTTATAACGGCCGGGATGTGCTGCGGATGAGTGTGGATGAAAGATCAAAGGCCGGTCTTTTTTTAGGTATGCAGTATCCGTTGGAGATTGGCGGTGTCACCAATTCCGATTTCTTAAGAGCCGCCATCAATGCTCGCAACGAAGAAAATATTTCTTTGTTTCGCTTTATCAAAGAAATTGAAAAAGGTATTAAAAAATTGGAGATGAAGAGCGATCTGGCTCATCGCTATGTCAATGACGGCTTTAGCGGCGGCGAGAAAAAACGCAACGAAATCTTACAAATGATGATGTTACGACCGGGTATTGCCATGCTGGATGAAATCGACTCCGGTCTTGATGTCGATGCAATCAAACTGGTAAGCGATGCGACGGTTGAAATGATCGAGACCACCGGGATGGGTTTGATGGTAGTTTCACATTACCAGCGGTTTTTGAGTTTGCTGCATCCTACTCATTGTCATGTGATCATCGACGGCCGGATCGTGGTTGAGGGTGATGAGGAACTGGTGCTGAAGATCGATGATGACGGATATGATTGGATCTATAAGGAGCTCGATATCAAACCGATAGAAAAAGAAGAGCCGCCTCTTGTCTTCTCGCTTGGTACTTGTGCCCGCAATAAGAGGTTGTAAGATGACAGAGGATAGAAAGCAAACATTGACAATCAGCCAAGATGCTCTGATCTTCATTGATCAGGAGCGGATCGATATCGACTATCAGATCGATTCAGGAACAGTCAATGTTGTGATCATTAATGATCATGACAGTGATGTGGTCATCAGCGACAGCGGTTATGTTAAAAGTGGAGCGTTTTTGCGGGTTACTTATATCGATTTAGCGGCAGGAACTACCAGGCAGACCAGCGAGATCTCAGCTTATGAGGGGGCACAGATCAACCTGATTGGCAAGTATTTATGTGCTGACAAGAAGGTAATCCGTCAAAAACTGATCTGCGAAGAACGCCATGCCGCAACCATAGTTGATAATTCTTGCGTATGTTTAAAAGATGCGACCATCGATTTGATTTGTGAGGGTACGATCAAAAAAGGAGCAAAAGGGACAAAGAGCCATCAGCAGTCCCGTTGTTTAACGATTGGTGATCCAAAAAATACCAGAGTTGAACCGGTCTTATACATTGATGAAAATGATGTGGAAGCTTCGCACTCGCTCAGCTGCGGGACGATCGATGATGAAATTATGTTTTATATGAATGCAAGAGGACTCAGCTATAATGATGCTTTAAGATTATTTACTCATTCTTATTTGATGCCGGATGAAGAATTGCTGGAAATGTTCGATAATAAAGATGAGGTATTAGCTAAACTGGAAAAGAAGGTGATTGAGCGCTATGTTTGATGTCGATAAAGTGAGAAATGATTTTCCGATGATTAAAGAAATGGCAAAAAGAAATGAGATCTACATGGATTCGGCTGCCACTTCATTTAAACCGCAGTGTGTTATTGATGCCGTAAATGATTATTATACTAAGCATACTTCCAATATCCATCGCGGCGATTACGATCTCTCCTATCAGGTATCAAACGAATATGAGCAGACACGGAAGGTTACGGCTGAATTTTTAAATGCCAAAAGCGAAAAAGAGATCGTTTTTACCAACGGTGCTTCTTCCTCACTGAATCTGGTTGCCTATGGTTACGGACAGAAGTTTCTAAAAACCGGCGATATCATCCTTTCGACCGAAGCTGAACATGCTTCAAATATTTTGCCTTGGTTTAAAGTTGCGGAAGTTACCGGTGCAATAATCGAGTATATTCCTTTGAATGAAGATGGCAGTTTTGATATTGCCAAGATGGAAGCGATGATGTCCGATAAGGTCAAGGTGGTGACGATGGCCCATGTTTCCAATGTCTTGGGCTACATCATGCCGATCAAAGAAATTACCGCTTTAGCTCACCGCTTTGGGGCGGTAGTTGTTTGCGACGGCGCCCAGTCAGTACCGCATCTTAAAACAGATGTTCAGGATCTCGACATTGACTTTTTATGTTTCAGTTCGCATAAGATGCTGGGACCAAGCGGTGTCGGTGTTCTTTATGGCAAATATCATCTTTTGGAACAGATGGATCCTTTTATGCTGGGTGGTGGCAGCAATGCCCGCTTTGATATCTGCGGCAATATCCTTTTGAAAAATCCGCCGTTTAAATTTGAAGCCGGTACACCTTGTGTCGAGGGAGTTTTAGGCTTTAAAGCGGCGCTTGAATATCTGATGGAGATCGGGATGGAAGAGGTCGAGGCTAATGATAAGGCGCTCCACAAATACTTTATGGAGCAGATGAAACAGCTTGATAACGTAGAGATCTACAACAAGCAGTCGGAAACTTCGATCGTGACGTTCAATGTAAAGAATATCTTTGCCCAAGATGCCGCCTGTTATCTCAATAAAGAGGGGATCGATGTCCGCAGCGGAAATCACTGCGCCAAGATCTTGCTCAATGTGATCGGTGTTTCCGAAACGATCCGGGCTTCGCTTTATCTTTACAATACCAAAGCGGAGATCGACCGTTTGATAACGGTCTTAAAAGATATAACTATCGATAAGTGCATAGG
>CASFYR010000056.1 GCA_949298975.1 uncultured Bacillota bacterium
CACGATACCAGACTTTTAGGGATGTGCGATCGGGTGCTTAAGATAGTCGACGGTGAACTAAAAGAGTTAAACAAGAAGAATATTAAATCGTAAATTAAAAATAACTCTGCAAAAATAAGCAGAGTTTTTTGTTGTTTTAATAAAGCTGATAAATACTTTTTGGGAAGATTTAAAATAAATGGAGCAGATGGCGGGAATCGAACCCGTATTCTCAGCTTGGGAAGCTGATGTTCTGCCATTGAACTACATCTGCATATACAATACCATTTTAGCAAACTCTGCTGATTTCGGTTAAACAAGTTTCGCTTTTTAGATTAATTTAAATATATCTAATCTTGACATTAGATATCTATCTAATATAATAATGGTATAACAATATTAGATAAATATCTAATAAGGGGGTTAGATAAAATATGGAATATCGCAGACTGTTAAGCAATCGTAACTATGTCTTGCTGCAATCAGCTAACTTTATCAACCGGCTCGGTGATTCGATCGACGCAATCGCTTTGTCATGGCTGGTATACCAGATATCCAACAGCGCTTCTGTTGCTGCTGTCAACTATGCATTAAATTATGTGCCTACCGTCTTGCTACAACCGATCGTCGGCGCTTATGTAGCTCGCAAAGATAAGAAGAAAGTCATGGTTATTGCCGATGTGGCCAGAGGTATTATCGTTGCCTTTTTAGCCTTGATGGTTTTAAGCGGCAAAGCCAACTCCACCATTGTCATCATCTGTACTTTTTTGATGTCCTGCTTTGAAACGCTGCGGGTACCAAGCGGTAACGCAATAATTCCGCTGATCATTGCAAAAGAAGATTATAAGATCGCAGCATCTTTCTCTTCGTCGCTTTCAAGAACGGTCGAACTGATCGGTACCGGTATTGCCGGGGTAATAGTTGCCGTGCTGGGGATATATGCCGCCATTTTCTTAGATGCCGCATCTTTCTTTTTAAGTGCAATCTGTCTTTGTTTTATGAAGATCAAAGAGCATATTTTCACAGCAGAAAAAGCCGATTGCCTGATGAATGATTTTAAGGCCGGTCTTTCTTATGTTTTAAAGAACAAAGCTTTGTTTTATTGCTGCCTGATCGCATCGGCGTGCAATATGCTTTTAGTTCCGATGAATGCTTTGCAATCGGCTTTTATTACGACTTATTATCATGGCGATGCGTCATATTTGTCACTGATGGGCATTGCCCTATCGTTGGGCAGTCTTTTAGGGGCATCGGTCTATCCTGTTATCAGTAATCACTGCAAGAATAAAACTTTGATTATAATCATCTTCCCAGCCTGCTCCTTTTTATATCTATCAGAGCTGATACTGGGTTTTACTGACAGTCAGCTATCCATTATGATCGGCATAGCAATTATTTATTTTTTGACCGGTTTGTTTGTGGGTGTTGCCAGTTGTCATATATCGGTAATGGTCATGCTGAAAACTAAACAAGAGTATCTTTCACGGGTATCTTCTTTGCTGAATGCTGCGTCAAACGGACTTATCCCTGTGACTTCATTCACTATCAGTGCTCTGGCCGCTTTTTTTACTCCTGATACTTTATTCCTTATCAGTGGTATAATAATATTGTTGTTTAGCGTCGGCAGTTATATGAGCCGTCGTTTGGAGGTCCTGAATGATTGAGACATTAATTTATAAAGAGCCGTTATATGTCCATGAATCTTTGGAGTTTTTAAGTAAAAAGGTCAATGGGATACCGTATGCCAAAATGCCAAAACATTCTGTTGCAAAAACAGCAGCAAAAATCAGCACGGTGTTAGATAAACTCTCGTCAAGGGTCAGGATCAATGATCCCTCCCTGTATCGCTATTTTAAGAACACCCATACTTCCCTTGCCAAATGTCTTTTATACAGTTTCAATGATATTCTGACCATGGAGGAAGATGGTTTTGCTGATAAACTCTTGTCTGATATCGAACAATTCAAAAAGAATAAAATTGATACGGTATCGATTGACGATTGTTTGAAGATACAAAAAGAACCTAAAAATAATGACGCTATCAGTGAAATTTTAAAGCTGCCGCTTGATGATAGCGATAAGATCAGCTTGATGAAAGCTTTAATAGAACCGAAGGGATATATTGATCAGATATTCACTGATATTGATATGATCAAAAAGGAACTGGCAGCAATATACCAAGAGTTGGGATTATCTGATTATCTTGATTATTTTGATTCGGTCAATACCAAGCAGATGCTGGATAAAGTCAATATTCAGTATGATGGTAAAATCGTTATTTTTCCAAGTTTGGTAGAATATTCATCAATGAGTATTTTTCTTGAAGATGAAGACCGGAACGTCTTGAAAATCAGAGTCGGATTAGCTCTGGATATTGATTTCATCTGCAATTATAATTTCTTCTTTGAAGATATGCCGGAGAAAATCGAACAGTTTGCCAAGATCATCAGTGATAAATCAAAATTAAAGATCATCGAACTTTTAAAGAAACAGGAAATGTATGGCGCTCAATTGGCGGAAGCGTTGAAATTGAAGACTCCTACAATTTCCTATCATGTTGACGCTTTGATGAATGCCGGCATCGTTTCGGCCAGAAGATATAACAACCGGGTATATTTCCGCTATGATAAAGATAGAACACTGGAGATCATCGATCACTTAAGGAAGATGTTTGAATGATAACCGGAAAAACTATATATCATTTTCTTTAACCATTCAATAAAACCGAGACCTTGTATAAATCACAATTTATACAAGGTCTTTTTATATTATTGACCATTGATTCAATCGCTTTAAAAGGGGATAATATTATGAAATTAAGTTTCATAAAAAAATTAAATTACATGAAAAAAAGTATTGTATTTTACAACTATTATGTTACTATGAAAGTGTAAATTGTGTACACTTTTTATCAGAATAATATGAATTTAAATTTCAATGTGCAGAAGGGAGGAGGAAAGATGATTGACGCGCACATTAAACTGGGGAAAGATTATATATCTGATGGTAAAGATACCACAGAGAGCGAAATTTTGAAAGAGATGGAAAAACTGCATCTTGACGGATGTGTTGTCTATCCGGCCGGTTCTAACATTTCTTTAGAAATTGAACGAGAAAATAATGAAAGGGTATTAAAGTTTGGCCAAGAAAATCCAAATAAGATTTTCCCGGTTTGCCAACTAAATCCTAATTATGAGTATGATCTTTTCTTTAGCGAATTTGCTGATTACAAAAAGAAAGGATGCAAAGGAATAAGCATTGACACAGAAGTATATGGCTGGGATGCTCATTCACATCACGGTCGAGTTGTATTTGAAACAGCTTCTAATCTGGATTTGCCTTTGTTTATTTCTTCTGGAGTAGGTCTGCCGCTCGGGCAACCAATTAGACTCTATGATCTGTGCAGAGAATACCAAAATGTTAAGGTGGTTTTGGTGTATGCTACGAAATCTTATGTCGGAGATCAATGTAAAGTTTTGGCTGATGAATGTTCTAATATTTATTTTGAAACATCACTGGGCCCAAATATTCGTTCGTTGAAAAATATTGTAAAAAAATACGGAGCGAATCGTGTCGCTATGGGATCAGGTCTGATTGAATTGATGGGCCACAGTGTTTATTCTTTTGAAAATTCCGGTCTCAGTCAAACCGAAATACAGCAGTCAACCGGTAAAACCATTCTGGAAATCATGGGAATTGAGGAGGTACAAGTATGTTAATTATTGATCCACATGTACATGTCGGACATGATACCACTTGGGACAGCAATCGTACCGAAGACGAAATAATTATGAAAATGAATGAAGTGGGCATAGAAGCTGCGATTGTTCAACCGGCTCAATTTGTTACTTTTGACGATTATTGCAATTGTCACAATAGGATACATGATTTTCACTTAAAACATCCTCATAGGATCTTCGGCATGTTTTCTCTGAATCCGCATTACGATGAAGACTTATATCGAAAAGAAGCTCATAGATGTGTAGATAAATTAGGATTTGTCGCAATGAAATTGACACCTCTGACGCATATTATGTCTGGTTCAGTTAGGAGATCCCGGCTGGCCTTTGAGGTGGCGAGAGAATTAAATGTTCCATTGATGATCCATCAAGGAACTGGACTTCCTTGGTCTTCGGCTATTACTTTTTATGATTTGATCAAAGAGTTTTCCGATGTATCTATTGTTCTTGCCCATTGCGGAACGTATGAAAACGAGGAAGAAGATATCTTTGTAGCCAAAAAATGCGAAAATGTTTTTTTGGAACTGTCGGTTAGAACTCCTAACATGCAAAATATAAAGTATTTTGCACAGGAAATTGGTTCGCATCGAATGATGTTTGCCTCTGATTCTCCAGATGAGATGGCACATGTTAAGTGGGAAATCGAAAACTGTGGCTTGAGTGAAAAGGAAATAACCGATATTTTAGGTCAAACAGCAAAGAAGGTATTTAAATTGGGAGGAAAAATTGAACTTGAATAAAATAACAGAACTGTTCAAAACTAAAAAACCTGTCATTGGGATGGTTCATTTAGGTCCTCTGCCGGGTGATTGGAATTATAACAGTCAGGAAGATTATTCGGAAACGATAGAAAAGGCGTTGTGCGATGCCAAAACTTTGGAAGAGTGCGGTGTTCACGGTTTTATTATCGAGACGGCAGGAAGTTCACCCTTTTATATTGGTGATCAAGTCGATGCAATGAGCGTTGCTTGCACTGCTCATATTGCTACCATCATTTCTCAAAATATCAGTATTCCTTTTGGAATCAACGTATGCACAAATGCCGTTAAACAATCTATAGCAATTTGTAAGGCTACCGGAGCTAAATTTGTTCGTTCAACGGGATGGGCAAACGGTTACTTTGCGACTAATGGATTTGTTAAACCGGTATATTCTGACGCGCTTAGATATAAAAAGACATTTGATGCGGAAGGAGTTTTGATTTTGGCTGATGTTAAAGTTAAAAATGGTTCGCATTTCATTTTTAGCGATAAAACAACAAAGGAAATGGTTGGTGATGTATTCTCCACTAATGCTGATGCAGCTATTGTTACCGGAGCTTCGACCGGTATTGAGCCAAATATTGAAGAACTGAAGGAATTACGCGATTCTTCTAAAGGACCGATCATTATGGGGAGCGGAGCGACAACCAATAATCTTGAAGTCTTTGCAGATTATGTGGATGGCTTTATTGTTGGAACACACTTTAAAGAAGGAAATAATATGAAGAATCCGGTATCTGCTGTTAAGGTTAAAGAATTTATGGATAAATGGAAGAAAATAATGGAGGGTTCAGAATGATAGGTGTAGTCGTGGCGGGCCATGGAATTTGGCCAAGAGCCATGAAACAAAGTGTTGAATTGATTTGCGGTGATCAAAAGAATATCAGTATTGTTGAAATAAATGATATTGAAACAGCAGATAAGATCAAAGAAAAAATAAGCTATGCTGTAGAAAAATTGGACGATTGTGAAACAAAAGTAATCTTACTGGATTTGTTTGGGGGCAGCCCGAGTCATGCGGTGGTCAGTCTGAATAATGAAAACATACTGGCCATAACAGGAGCGAACCTTCCTATGCTGTTAGAACTTGTAAACATCAATGATTCAATGGAACTAAATGTTTTAAGCAAAAAAATAATAGAGATAGGACGTTTCGGGATTAGAGATATCTTTAAAGAATTGAATTCAATGTTGTAAAGGAGACAATAAAATGTTTTTGAGGATTGATGATCGTTTCATTCATGGACAGGTCGGTGTAACATGGATCAGTTATGTCGGATGTGATGAAATTGTTCTGCTCAATGATAATTTAGCTTCCAACCAGTTGGCATCTATGATGCAAAAAATGACCGTTCCAACTATGAAAGTAACTGTGCTGAATATTGACCAAGGAATTGCTTATCTGTCAAAAAAGAATCAAAAATCTTTAGAAAAATTATTTGTAATAGTCAGTTGCCCGCAAGACGCAATTAAGATACTTGATGCCGGTTTTGAACTTAAAAGCATAAATATTGGCCATACAGCTCATAACGACAACAGTACGGAAGTTTATTCTTACTTATTTGTTGATTCGGAATCGTTGGCTGGTTTTCAGGAGATCGAAAAAAGAGGAATTCATTTAGATTTTCGACTTGTACCTTCTCATAAATCACCAAATCTTAACTTTTCAAAAATAAAAATTAAATGATATAGGAGGATATAATAATGTTATATGCAGCAATAATTACAACATTAGTTGTAGCAATTGGTATAACAGATGAATTAACTTTGCAATGGCAAAGTACAAGAGCCATTGTAACTGGCCCGCTAGTCGGTTTGCTGCTGGGAGATGTCGGAACCGGACTGGTCGTTGGTGCGACGATTGAATTGATGTTTTTATCGAATGTTATCGTAGGAGCAGCTGAAATTCCTGATGTTACCATGGCATCGGCAATTGCAACCGCTTTATGCATTACCAGTAATGTTCCGCAAGAAGTGGCAATTACACTGGCTGTACCGGTTGCAATCTTTGGACAGTTTATGTCTACGATCAGATTCAGTGTACTTGGTGTTCCTTTAGCTCATTTAGCTGATAAACCAGCCGCAAACGGCGATATTAAAGGTGTTTTAAGAACACCAGCCATCGGGCTTATCGTATTAAATCTTTTGTATATAATTCCGACATTTATTGCTGTTTATTTTGGAGCGGATCTTGTTAGTGCTGCTGTTGAAATGATGCCAACTAAACTAATCAATGCATTTGGAGTAGGAAGTAATTTGCTGGCTGCAGTTGGTTTTGCCATGCTGCTTTCGATGCTCAAATCAAGAAAACTATTACCAATGCTGTTTATAGGATATTTTATGGCTGCATTTTTGAATGTAAGTATTATAGGAACGGTTATCGTTGCCTTGTCAGTAGCGATTTTGTATTCAAATTTAACTAGAAGCAAAGGAGAAACAGAAGTATGATGGATAAAGGGAAAACAGAAGAAAGAAATAAGTTCGAAAAACTATCGAATAAAGATCTATGGAAAATCTTTTTCAGATCTTACTGGATCCGTACCGTTAATTGTCCGGATAGAATGCAATCTTTAGGTCTCACTTGTTCTATTACACCGATTGTCGAAAAGTATTATGATACAAAAGAAGAAAGAGCGGAAATACTGACAAGATATCTTGATGAATACTTCTTAACTAATCCGATAATGGCAGAATGGATAACAGGTATTGTCGCTTCTATCGAAGAGAAGATAGCCGAAACAAAGGATATGTCCAGAGACGCAGTTTCAGCCGTTAAAACAGCTTTAATGGGTCCTTTGGCGGCAATTGGTGACGGTTTATATAATGGAACGCTGCGTCCGGTAGTCGCCGGTGTTGCCTGTGCTTTAGCGCTGGATGGCAATGTGTTTGCACCATTGTTATTCTTGATAATTATGGCTAGTGTAAATATATTTATCCGCTGGACTGGAATTTTCTGGGGATACAAGAGAGGAGCTTCGTTTTTCACATATTTACAGGAATCCGGAACATTAACTAAACTAATTGACGCAGCAAATCTTGTGGCGTTTATGGTAGTCGGCGCTTTCTCAGCGACAAACGTAACAGTTAAACTAGGTTTACAATGGACAACCGAAGGAACAGAAAGCGTAACAACGTTGCAAAGTGTTCTGGATGGAATTGCTCCAATGTGTTTACCTTTGATGTTTACATTGTTCACATGGTGGTTGATTGAAAAGAAACACATCAAGCCTTTGACGTTAATTATTTCCTATTTAATAGTCGGTATAGCTTTGAGTTATTTGGGAATTTTGGTATAGTAGAGTTACTAGATAACGCTTTGTTGAGGGTACGAAATGGCTATCAATGTATTTACAAATATCGAAAATATTTTATTGGAATGTAGCGAAAGTGAAAAGAAAATTGCATTATTTATTCTGAACAATCCTAGAAAAGTCTTAGAGTTACCTGTAAAAGAGGTTGCTGCTATGATTGGGACTTCTACAGCGTCAATATCTCGTTTTACGAGGAAATTGGGCATCAGGAACTACAAGGAATTAAAACAGTACTTAATTGTAGAGATAGTAAAACAGGAAAAGGAAGTTGACAAGTTTTCTATTGAAGACAAATTAAGTTGGGATAATAGTTACGAAGACATGAGAAAACAGATGCTGGCTAGCATAAATGCGGTCTGCAAAGGTACCCTGGAAATCAATTCGGTGGAAAATCTCATGAAAGTTGTAAAAGATATCAACAATGCCAATATAATTTACTTTTTCGCTTTAGGTTCCAGTGTTCTGCCAGCGCGAGATCTTCAACATAAGCTAATGAGACTTGGGAAAAGGTGTATCTTTTTAGAAGACAATAATTACGGTATTCAGAATTTGATTCAGGCTGATGAAAGAGACATGCTGATCATTGTTTCGTTTGACGGAAGTCAAAACAGAGTAATCGGAACGGCAAAAAAAGCTAAAAACAAAAACATAAAACTTTTGAGTATTACGAAATTTGCTTCAAATAGACTCAAAGGCTTATCGGATCATAGTATATGTGTTCCCAACATTGCCGTTGATGATGCCAGCTTGTCATCGTTATTTCGCAGATACGGTCAATTGACAGCGGTAGATCTCATATATATCGGTTTAGCCAAATTGATATATCCAGACCCAAACGAAGAAATAGAGAAATATAACAAGACAGTTGAGAAAATAGATATCTTTTAATGACATACGGGGGAGACATGAAAAATAAAGGGGTTTTATTTGTTGTTTCCTCCGCTATTATTTTTGGCATAGCTCCAGTATTTGCCTCGATGTCATACAATTATGGAAATACTCCATTAAGTATGGTATTTTTTAGGAATTTACTATCAATACCGATTTTTGTTTTTTTGGTAAAAAGAAACAATTTGAATATAAAAATCGGAAAGAAAAATTTTATCAATATAATAATTATCAGCCTATTTGGTTCTTTTGTAACAAGCATTTGTTTATACAAAGCATATACATATATTGGTGTAGGAACGACAACGACGATTCATTTTATGTACCTTCTTATTGTCTGTTTGATCAACAGAATAGTATATGGTGAAAAAATGGGTATATTCAGATCGTTATGTCTTGGTATCTGCATTTTCGGAGTTTCTTTCTTTATCGATATCAGTGATATAGCAAATATTAAGGGTATAGTTATTGCCTTCATTTCTTCGATCAGTTATTCATTTTATATTCTGTATTTGGAAAAAAAGAAATTGATATTTCTACATCCCTATGTTTTTTTGTTTATACCTATGCGTGATTGTGGCTTTCTTTATATTGGTATATAGTCTTTTTGTTCCATCTTTAGTGATGAAGTTACCTTTTATAGCTTATTGTTTAATTCTGATTTCATCAGTAGGGACTTCGTATGTAGCTAGCGTTTTATTCAATTTGGCTGTAAAAGAAATCGGTTCCTCAAAAACTGCGATTTTCAGTTTATTTGAGCCGATATCAGGTGTACTTTTTGGAATAATTATGCTTGATGAGACCATAAACACGGGAACGATCATGGGATGTATTTTATTATTGATAGGTATATCTGGACTATCTATACATGATATGCGGACAAAAAACAAAAATTGACTCAAAACACACCTGTTAATAATCAAACAGGTGTGTTTTTATAAACAGCACCTGCTTTTTATTTTTATAGTATTTCAAATATGTTTTTTAGATCTGAATACTATTTCTTTGATTATATATAGGAGATTTTGCCATATATTTTGTTGAATCAAATTATTAGGCAACCTATAGTTTACCGATAGATGGTGGTGTAAACCGCCTGTTTTCTATATAATTCAGGTAGAAGAGGTAAATATTATGAACGATTTATATAATTTCATTAAATTTGTTACTCCATTCCAAATCATCTTGAATTTTGTGATCCCTGTTTTGCTGGTAATTGTTCTTGTTTTGGCTATTCGGGCATTGCTTAAATATATTAATTTCGGCAGATCCAATGCCGATCCGATCATAAAAAGAAAGCTGGCTGACTCGCTGAAAGAATATCGGGTAAATGCTAAAATGACGCAGGAGTTTGTCGCTCAGTCACTGGGGGTATCCCGTCAGGCAGTGTCCAAGTGGGAAAGTGGAACATCAGATCCAAGTACCACCAATCTGATCGCTTTGGCCAAGCTTTACCAGGTATCGCCGGAAGAAATAATCCGCAGCATTGAAAAACAGTAGTTTTTCATCCAAGATATATTGACACTAAAATGTCAATTTGCTATATTAGTGCCGTAAATAGAGTGTTACTGGTCAGGCAGGCATTAACTATTGAAGAAATCAGTCTTAACAGATGATTCTTTGATGTTGATGCCTTTTTGTATTTGCATTAAAGATCATAAAGAAAGGGGAAAAAATGAAAGACAAAATCTTTGGTGTTCTGCAGCGAATTGGCCGTAGTTTTATGTTGCCGATCGCTGTCCTTCCGGTAGCCGGTCTTTTACTGGGTGTCGGAAGTTCGTTTACTAATGCAACTATGATCGCTTCCTACGGTTTAGAAGGTATTTTGGGCGATGGAACGATCCTTCACGGCTTGCTTACTGTTATGAGTAAGGCTGGAAGTGCTATTTTTGATAATCTGCCTTTGATCTTTGCGGCCGGTGTAGCCATCGGGATGGCTAAGAAGGAAAAGGAAGTTGCGGCATTATCGGCTGTAATCGCCTTTTTTGTCATGCATGTTTCGATCAACGCTATGCTTACACTAAATGGTGAGATCCTGGCTGACGGCAGTATTGCTCCAGATGTATTGAGTGGTACCATCGCATCGATGTGTGGGATCCAGACTTTGCAGATGGGAGTTTTTGGTGGTATCATTGTCGGTTTGGGTGTAGCTGCTTTGCATAATCGTTTCTATAAGATTGAGATGCCGAGTGCGCTGTCCTTTTTCGGCGGTAGCCGCTTTGTACCGATCATCTCGACCCTGGTATTCGTTTTAGTTGGTATATTAATGTTTTTTATCTGGCCAATCATCCAAAACGGTATTTATGCTTTGGGATCTTTGGTTACCGGTACGGGTTATCTGGGAACACTGATTTTCGGTATCACTAAACGGGCGCTGATTCCATTTGGTTTGCATCATGTTTTTTATCTGCCGTTTTGGCAGACGGCAGTTGGTGGGACAATGGAAGTCGGTGGTCAGCTCATTCAGGGCGGGCAAAACATATTCTTTGCGCAACTGGCCGATCCGAATGTCGTTCATTTCAGTGCTGATGCAACCCGTTATTTTTCCGGTGAATTCATCTTTATGATTTTCGGTCTGCCAGGCGCCGCTTTAGCCATGTATCAATGCGCCAAACCAAACAAGAAGAAGGTCGCCGGAGGCTTATTGCTTTCAGCCGGTCTTACCAGTATGCTGACCGGTATCACGGAACCGATCGAATTCTCGTTCCTGTTTGTCGCTCCGATGTTATTCGCTGTTCAAGTAGTTTTAGCCGGGGCCGCCTACATGATTGCCCATATTTTGAATATCGCTGTCGGTCTTACTTTCTCCGGTGGTTTTCTGGATCTTTTGCTATTTGGAATTCTGCAAGGCAACGATAAGACCAGCTGGCTTTTGATCATTCCGGTCGGTATTATTTATTTCTTCCTTTATTATTTTATCTTCAGATTTTTGATCAAAAAATTCAATCTTAAAACCCCCGGTCGGGAAGATGACGATGAGGAAACCAAATTATATACGAAGGCCGATGTCAACGCCAAAAAAGAGGGCGAAAAAGGGAATAATTCCATGTCGGCTAAAATCACCGAAGGTCTGGGCGGTGTGGCGAACATTTCTGATGTCGACTGTTGTGCCACGCGCTTAAGAATTACGGTCTTTGATCCGTCAAAAGTTGATGAAACAATACTAAAAACGACCGGTGCTGCCGGAATAATCAAAAAGGGTCAGGGCATTCAGATCATCTATGGTCCAAGAGTATCGGTTATCAAGAGTGATCTCGAAGAATATCTGCAAGATCCAAGCAAAGCCGAGCCTGCCAGTGTGAAAAAAGAAGCAATACAGCAAGATGCAAAAACCGAGATCAAAGAAGTTTTTTATGCACCGATCAAAGGCGAAGCTAAACTGATCACCGAAACTCCGGATCCGACTTTTGCTCAGAAAATGATGGGTGATGGCATTGTTATATTCCCGGATGATGACGGCAGCGTCTATGCACCTTGCGATGCGACGATCCAGTTTGTCTTTGATACCAAACATGCCATTGGTATGACTTCTAAAGAAGGAGTTGAAATTATGCTCCATGCTGGCATTGATACGGTCAAGTTGGGTGGCGAAGGATTTAAAGTCTTTGTAGCAAATGGTCAAGAGGTCAAAAGGGGTACCAAACTGATGGAAATTGATTTAGAATATATTCGTAAGCATGCGCCGTCAGACGCTTTCGTAGTTGTATTTACTAATCTTGGTGATCATCATCTGGAACTGTTAAAACTGGGTAAAGTTACCAGTGATGAAAAGATTGTTGAAGTAAAATAATAATAAAACAAAGGAGAAGCACATGGGAAAGATAATCAGGATATTGAATCATAACGCCATTATTATTCATGACCTTAAGAATAAGCGTGTGCTTCTTTTGCTGGGCAAGGGCATCGGTTTTGGCAAACACATCAATGAAACAGTTGACAGGCTTCCGCTTGACGGTCAGATCTATGAACTCAAGCAGAAAACCAGCAAGGGCGATACTAAAGATATTTTAAGAAATATTGATCCGATGTATCTTGAGATCAGCAGCGATATCATTGCTTTGGCGGAAAAAGAATTCGGACAGATCGACCGCAACATTTTACTGCCGATGGCCGACCATATCGCTTTTGCGATCGTCAGGATCAAAAATGATAAAAATATCGCTAATCCTTTCGCCAACGACATTCGCCTGCTCTATCCTTCTGAATATCGAATTGCTAAGGAAGGCTGCCGGATCATTTATGATCGCACCGGCTATCAGATCGATGATGATGAAGCCGGATACATAACTTTGCATATCCACAGCGCTTTGGGCGAACGGGTTGATGAAGGTATGCTGGTGGCAGTGATTGTAAGAGAGAGCATTGCTCAGGTAGAGACGGAGTGCGGTATCAGGATTGATGATAATTCATTATCCTACAACCGGCTTTTGACGCATATGAAATATCTGATGGCCCGAATCAGAGAAAAAGAGATATTATCATTGGACATGGGAGAGTATACTAAAAGTCATTTTCCTTATTCTTACGATGTTGCCGAACATATTATTGAAAGAATAGCCCGAACGATCAATCAAGATGTACCGAAAGTTGAAATCGGCTATTTGGCCATGCACATTGAAAGGGTAAGACAGAGTGAAATGGGTGATAAAGGCGGCACTTGAGCCGTCTTTTTAATGATATAATTATGAAAAAGAAGGGATCGAAAATGATATTTTATTTTTCAGCGACCGGCAATTCCAAGTGGACAGCTTTAAAGCTGGCGGAAAGCTTAAATGATAAAGCTTATGATATTACTAAAATTAACGCGAAACCAGAACAGGGCGATATGGCTAAAATTGGCTATGTTTTCCCGATCCATGCTTGGGGTGTGCCAAGAGTAATGAAGGGTTTTATTGATCGTTTTAAGTTTTCTGCTCCGTATACCTATGCGGTGGCAACCTGCGGCGAAGATGCCGGCAAAGCGATCCACAAATTGATGAAAGAACATCACTTTAACAGCGGTTACAGCATCGCCATGCCGAATAACTATATTATTGGCAGTGATATAGATAGTGACGCAGATATTATCAGAAAGATCACGAAAGCACAAGAAGAGATCCAAAAGATCGCTGAAGAAATAAATGATGAAAAGACGGTGTACCGGGTAAATGAAGGCAGGATGGCTGCAATCAAATCCAGTATCATTAATCGAGGATTTATCAAGTTTGCAGCTAATACCAAACCTTTTAGCGTGCTGGAAGATCGTTGTGATTCCTGCGGCCTTTGCGCCAGTAACTGCCCGTTATCGACCATTCGGCTTGTAAATGGCAGACCGGTGTGGGGCAAAGACTGTTGTCAGTGTTTGGCTTGTATAAATAACTGTCCGCATGAAGCTATTCAGTATGGCGGTGATACACGGGGCAAAGGGAGATATAATATTGAGAAATATATCAACATGGTAAATAAAAAGGGCTGTAATGCTGATTTTATGGGAGAAAAGCATGGATGTAATTAATTTTTATGACAATCTGTACATTTTTGATGATAATCGGGTCAGAGAGTTTTTGCTTATAGGAGACAAGGAAGCGATCCTGATCGATACCGGTTTTAAAGAAGATCAAATAATGGAAGAAATAAGGAAAGTAACCGACCTGCCCTTAAAGATCTTATTGACCCATGGCGACCCTGACCATACCGGCGGTCTGATAAAGGGTGATAGAGCATATCTTTGCCCAAAAGACTGGCACATCATTCATGATGATATTGATCTTATTCCACTTGAAGAAGGCGATTTATTTGAATGCGGAGAATATTCCCTCAAGGTCATTGAAATCCCCGGGCATACTTTTGGCAGCGTAGCCTTTTTTGATCAAAGCCACGGCATTCTTTTTTCTGGAGATTCGGTCCAGGAACCCGGTCCGATTTTTATGTTCGGCGATCATCGTAATTTGGATCAGTACATTGAAAGCCAAAGAAAACTATTGAACCTATCCTGTGTGAAAACGATCCTGCC
>CASFYR010000057.1 GCA_949298975.1 uncultured Bacillota bacterium
AAAAACCGGACTTAACCGGTTTATTTATGATATTCACGATATATTTCGTTTTTAGATATCCCCAATTCCTTGGCAACCTTTTTTATGGCGTCTTTGGAACTGTATCCTTCGCTGATATAAGCATCGATGCTCTCTTTGACCGAGATATAATCAATGACGATATCATCTTCTTTATAGCCTTCAACGATCAAAACTATCTCACCTTTCAGCGAATCAAGATCCTGCATTTCGCTCAAACGGCCGCGAATGTATTCTTCATGTTTCTTGGTCAATTCCCGGGCCAAACATGCCTTGCGGTCACCAAAAATATCATAAACATTTTTAAGTGTATTCTTAATTCGGTGCGGGGACTCATAAAATATCATCGTATAGGGAAACATCTTTAAGTGATCGAGTTCCTTACGGGCAGCTGAATTCTTTTCGCTTAAAAAACCGTAATAGAGATAATGGACTGTGCTAAGACCTGATGCCACCAAAGCATTTAAAGCGGCATTGGGACCGGAGATCGTCACAACATTGTATCCTTCAGCGATGGCCTGATCGGTAATTTTATAACCGGGATCGGAAATCAAAGGATATCCGGCATCGGAAATCAGAGCGACATCCGTGCCCGCATTTAAAATCTTGAGCAACCCCTCGCTTGATTCGCTTTCATTGAAATTATGATAAGAAACCGTCTTAGCCGTTATCCCAAAATGATCTAAAAGGGTCCTGGAGGTCCGGGTATCTTCACAGGCAATTAAACTGACTTCTTTAAGAATATTAATGGCCCGCGGTGAAAATTCATTAAGATTGCCGATCGGGGTTGCGACAAGATACAAGGTCGGACGGTCGTTGTCATAACTCTTTTGCCTTTGCATCATCACTCTCAACCTTTTTATTTACTTTAAACTTACCTTTGGCCAAAAGATCGTCCAAAGTGATAAACAAAGCATTTTCCTTGTTTTCAAGCTTGCAGGTACGGGTAATGACATTCATACTGGTAATACGGTATTTCTGATCCTCGTACTCTACCTGAGCGTTAAGTTTTGGCAAACCTTCCCGCAGTTTCTTATAGGTATCGTCTTCATATTTCAGACAGCACATCAGTTTGCCGCAATGACCGCTCAATTTTTGGATATTTAAAGCCAGCAGCTGATTTTTTGCCATATTGATCGATACCATGTCAAAATCACTCTTAAACCTGTGACAGCAAAGTTCCCGGCCGCAGCTGCCGATACCGCCGATGATCTTGGCCTTATCTCTGGCGCCGATCTGTCTTAATTCGATCCGGCAGTGAAATCTTGCCGCTAAAATTTTCAACAGTTCTCTGAAATCGACCCGTTCTTCCGCAACATAGATAAAGGTTATCTTGGAACGGTCCAAGGTATATTCCGCTTTTAAGACATTCATTCCCAGCCTTAACCCATCCGCTTCGTCCTGACAAAAGCGCAGCGCCGTTTTAGCATCGCTCAGATTGCGTTTATACTGCAGGATATCTTCCTCTGCCGCCTTGCGGACGATTGGTTTTACTTCAATATTCTCCGGCAGGGTACGCTCGCTGGTTGGGCCGCTGACCGCTTCGCCCATTTCGATCCCGTATTGGGTTTCCACTACCACTAAATCGCCTTCTTTGATATCTAAATTATCGCAGTAAAAAGTATACGCCTTATTGTTAGATTCAAATTTTATTGATAAATAATATCTCACATCTTCCATATATCCACCCACTTTCATACGACTTTGCTTATTCCATAGCATAATTCATCACACAATAACCGGTAATTATAATTGTAACTGACTTTATCATTAATTGCCAAATATACGGCTAACAGATCAGCCGGATGATGATTGCCTATAGTTGCTAATTCTTCTTTATAGGCGGCATCGTCGCCCGAATAGTTCAATGCATCGCCAAGATAGGCAATCATGATTGAAAGATAATATCGGAATGCTTTTTTAAACTCAAAAGTATTATGATATCCCTTGTCATCTTTGATTTCGGTTCCCTCTTTGATCGAATAGATATCAGTATAAAAATAAATAGCCAGTCTGCGCGGATCATGGAGATATTCAAGCGTTTTATCTTTCATATCACGAGCAGTTAAAAAGTTTTTATCGTTCAGATCGATCGCAACAAAATCATTGAAGATCCGGCTTAAAAGATATGCGTCATGTGGTTCAAAACCCGTTTCCAGATATGATCGTTCAATAAGATCGTGGGTAATCTGATGGAAAGGAAGATCGATACAGCGGGAAATGATCGTTTCAGGCAAAGAAGCGGTCTGATCACTGATCAGGATGCCGTAGGTATCATTGCCGCTGGGCTCTTCCATAAACTTTAAGATCATATTCAATACTTTTAATGAAGCATTGTTGATATTGTTAATGATATATACTTTATTCACGCTTTCGATCGGCGTCTTGGCAAATCGTTCCATCACGGCTTCGATCATCTCCTTGCGGATACTTTGTTCGCTGCCGTCAATAAGGATAACATCGGCATGTTCGCCCCTTTGGATACGGTCAAGGTCCCAGTCATGTTCCGGGCAAAAATCACGCTCATCCTTTGTGATCGCTCTTGCCAAAAAACAGGCAGTCGGCAATTTAAGAGGATTTTTAGGCCCGGAAAACAGAAAAGAATGCCCGATCTTACCGCTTTGCAGGGCATTTTGCAATATCTGGTATACTATTGGTTCATGCTGTTTCAGATCATCTATGATCATTGATTTTCTCCATTATGATCCGGTAAGCCTGATCGACGACGGAGTCAAGATCCTGACGGGCATCAACCACAATAATCCGATCTTTGAAATATTCGATCAGACGGCGGTACCCCTCGTTTACCCGATGGTGAAATTCCATGCTTTCAACATCCAGTCGATCTTTGAAACTGCGGTCTTTTATCCGGTCAAGACCGGTCTTTTCGTCAACGTCGAGATAGATCGTCACATCCGGCCAATGCCCCTCAATCGCAAAATCATTTATCTTCAGC
Organism: uncultured Bacillota bacterium; assembly: GCA_949298975.1. Classification (GTDB taxonomy): domain Bacteria; phylum Bacillota_I; class Bacilli_A; order Erysipelotrichales; family Erysipelotrichaceae; genus JAHHTG01. The sequence goes on from CASFYR010000057.1 coordinate 2,975, forward strand.
ACTTCATCAAAACCTATCCGGCGGCCATATCCCTGATACGCCAGCGAAGAATCGACAAAACGTTCACAGACGACGATCTTACCGTCTCTTATTGCCGGCAGCACCTTTTCGGTAAGATGCTGGCGTCTTGAAGCAGCATACAGCAAAGCCTCCGTCCGGTCATCCATGGCGGTATTGACCGGATCTAAAATAATATCCCGGATCTTTTCGGCAATCTCAATGCCGCCCGGTTCTCTGGTATGAATTGCTTCGATTCCTTCATTTAGCAAACGCCGAAACACCATCTGGCATACTGTCGTCTTGCCCGAACCATCCGGCCCTTCAAAAGTAATAAACAAACCTTCCATAACTCTCCCTAATTCATTTTACTGGTCTTAGGTTTAAAGGTTGCATCAAAAGCCTCGTTCAACTGTTTTTTAACGGTTTCAAACTCTTCTTCACTAAGATTGATATCATTAGTGATGATTCGAACATTATTACCCATCGTGGCCGGATTCATTTCCGCCAAGGCTTTTAAATATTCCATTTCGTTATAATCATCGACTTTCAGCACAACAAAGGCATCTTCGCCTTTTTTACTGACCAAAAGACCATCTTCAATATCTTCTTTTAATTCTTCGTTCAATAAACTGATGTCTATTCTTTTCATATTTCTATTATATCTTATTATCCGTAATACCGTTCATAAAGTCGCTTAAGATCATTAACAAAAAGCGTTCCTAAAACTACCACCACAACAAACTCCGCCAATACCGCATAAACAAAAACTGATGGCAGATCTGTCAGCGAGCCCTTTAGTAAGGCCGAAACAGCACTCAGTATCAAACCTTTGGCGATCACCGGGATAAAAAGGGCTACTGAACAATAACCGTATTTAATCTTTCGAAACCGATACATTAATGTCAGGCTTATAAACATAACCAAAGGGCTCAGAAAGATGTCGAAAAAACCAATCGGGTCAAATCCAAGACAAATGCCGATCAAGCTGGCAATCAAAGAAGCCATGGTCAGTAAACTGATAAATCTCTGGTCATAAAGACACAGACCAATCAGGATATCGGCCAAACGGACCTGGTATTCACCGTAACCAAAATTCATCAAAACGACTGTCAAAGCAACATACAGCCCCACGATCAGCAAATCACCTTTTGCCGTCTTGGACATCAGGCCTTCTCCTTATCGCTGAGCAGCCAGTCTTTAAAGCCCGGCGTCTCCTTGATGATCCGATAACTCTCACCGGTATAGTAGATCGGATCAAAAACATCTGAGCCAAACTTGTCAAGTGCCCTTGTTTTGACATATTTGGCCGCTTCAAACGCCTTTAATTCAAAAAGACCGATCATAATCTCGATATAATCTTCTCTTCTCTTCAAAAAATTTTCATATTTTTTAAAAAAACCGATCAATCCTTCGGCATCTTTCAAACGCAAATAGCCGATCAGAAAGCGGCTTAAAGCCAATGGCGACAAATTGCCTGTTTTCTTTAGCAATCGATCTTGGATCATCAGCGATTCTTTTGTCTGTTCAGCCGTCAACAAAAAATTAGCGTATAAATTCAATACCAGTTTTTCTGTCGATTCCCTTTTAGGAGTTGATGTCTCCTCTTTGTCATACTGATCGCACAATGACTTGAAAAAATCATAAAGTTCATCCTCGTCATCAATATAACGGATAAGAATCATTATAGCTTCAAAACAGTATTTATCGATCGCAAAGGCCTTCTTTGCCCTGTCAATTAATTCTCCATCAGCAAACAAAACTTTAATTGCCGCTATTTCTTCCGTGCTCATTATTTTTTCATCTTCCATGAAAATGTTTAGATTAACCGGTTCATCAAAATAATCTTCCAAAAGATTCAGTGCCTCTTCCTTGGGCAGATGAAGTCCGTCCATGTAAAGATCGAAGAGCTGTTGCTCATTCATATCAAATTCTCCTGTTTCATCCGATATAAAGTACATATTGTCTTGGCGTCGGTAATAACGCCCGCAGCTATCATTGCTTCAATTTCTTCCAGCGAATATTTCAAGGCAGCGATCCTTTCGTCTTCATCGAAATGTTCCCCGACAAATTCTCCCTCTTCACCATAGTAAAGATAAATCTTCTCGCTGGAATAACCGCAGGTCGGCACGGCATAGCCCAAAGCATGCAGATTATTGACTTTATAGCCCAGTTCCTCTTCTGTTTCTCTGATAATTGCCGCCATCGGATCTTCTCCTTCGTTTAATTTACCGGCACAGAATTCAAGCATTTCCGTATTCTGAGCATAGCGGTATTGCCTGACCATATAAAAGCGGCCGTCCTTGGAACGCAATGCAATAGCGGCGCCGCCGTGATGTTTTACCACTTCCCTGATGCTTTTGGTCTTATCATCAAGCTCTACTTCGTCTTTCAGTAAAGTGACGACTCTTCCTTCATACAATACTGTACTGCTAATCTGTTTTTCCATTGTTCTACCTCTTAAACTACCACCTTATTTTACACAAAAATAGTGGTTTTACCAAAAAAATTCCCAAAATAATTATATAATAAATACATGGAACCTAAAGTAATAAATAAAACCTTTCTTGATCTAAAAATGATGATCAAAGCCCAATTCTTAACTAATCGCTTTATGTCGGTTATATATGGTGTCTTTGCCGTCTTTTTTACGATCGCTCTTTTTACTTCACTATCTTCTGAAACGGTACTGATTAATCAGATCCTCTTTCAGGCGCTGATGGTCGTCTTCTCGCTTTTTATCAGTCTGATCTGGCCGCTGCTGCGCTCTTTGATGATGTACCATAAAGTGAAAAAGAACACCAAAAGCGACCATCAGGATCTCGAATATCACTTTTATGATCTTTATTGCCGGCTCATTGACCATCAGGCCGACAAGACGCTCAAGATCAATTATAACAGTATCCAGCGGATCGCTAAGACCAAACAAATGATGATCATTACTTTTAAAGGCGGTTATACCGTGATTGATCTGGGAGGTTTCTTGCGGCCTAACGATAAAGAGAAAGTATTTACCTGGCTGAAACGGGCGGGAAAGCTTTGAGGCTTTCTTTTTTAAATAGGAGGGATGACAATGATCAAACTGCTGTTGAGTCTTCTGATAGCTGCAACCGTTTTCAGCTATAACAGCAGTCCCGGGCGGGATAATGAGACCGAAATGGCGATTGTTGATATCAACAATCTTTCCATTACCGAGATCCAGCAATATGTCGATATGGGCTATCTGACTTATGAAAAGATCACCCGATTGTATCTCGACCGGATCGAAGCATATAATGAACAATATAATGCTCTGATCACCATTAACGAAGACGCTCTGGCTCAAGCCAAGGCGCTTGATGAAGAATATCAAAGTCAGGGACGGCGCAGTTTGATCCATGGTCTGCCGATCATCGTCAAGGACAATATTGACGTTTGCGGAATGCCGACCACCAACGGTACCGAGGCACTGCTTGATTCCTATCCGTACGAAAATGCTGAGGTAGTGCAAACTCTGATCGATAACGGAGCAATCGTCATCGCCAAAGCCAATATGGATGAGTTTGCCTTTAATGCAGCCTATACCTATTCCAGTTTTGGTTTTACCAATAACGCTTATAATACTCTTTATTCTTCCTACGGTTCCAGCGGCGGCAGTGCCGTCGGCGTGGCGGCCAATTTGGCTGTTTTTGCTTTGGGTACCGATACCGGATCGTCAGTCAGGGTTCCAAGCAGCGCCAATGGCGTCGTAGGTATCAGGCCGACTTTTGGCCTGCTGTCAAGCGACGGTGTGATCTTGTTTGAGGAAAGCCGCGATACGGTCGGCGTCATTACCAAATACGTTGAAGATAACGCCATTGTTTTAGGCATTCTGACAGATAATGACTATCTGTCGACAATAGTTGCAGATGACTTGCCGCTATCCGGAATCAGGATCGGAGTAATAAAGAATTTCATGAACCCCTATACCAGCAGCAATTCCGTTGATACGGGGAAGACCGATTTATTCATCTACGATATGATGAATGATTCGATCGCGACTTTAGCCGATCTGGGAGCAGAAATCATTTATCTTGACAGTTTTTATCTCAATTACGAATTTGACGCCACCAATCTTTGCTATAACTTCAACGAATACCTTGAGGGTACGGACAGTGATATTGAAAGTTTGGCCGATTTGATTGCCGATGGCGGCTATACCCAATATATTGAAGGCTATAACGGATATTATTGCGCCTACGACTATTCGCTTACCGACAACTGGCAAGAGTATCTTGATGAAAGAGAGGAGAATATCAAGCTGGCTGAAGACCGATTCGACCGCTATGATTTAGCTGCTGTAATCTATCCGACGATCAAAACTGAACTGATGACCAACGAAGAAGCTCTTTACAATAAGATCTACACCCCTAGCTCTTCCACCGCACCATTGATCGGCTGGCCGGCCATCAGCGTTCCGATGGGTTTTTATGATGATCTGCCTTATGGAATGGAAATTATGGCTGAAGCCGATAGTGAATCAATACTCTATCAGATAGCCGCAGCTTATGAACAAGTCAATCCGGTATATAAACTTCCTGAGATTGCTCCTGCACTATACAGCGTACCGACGATGATCGACGATCTGATCGCTCTTTATGATCAATACCAATATGATCCTGATTATGCCGAATTAAATGAAGAGGTGGCAAATTACTATCTTGCGTTTGACGGCAACAGCGATACCATTGCCGGTCTGATCAACGAATATCAGTTTCTTAAAGAAGAAATAATAAAAAAGGAAAAAACACTGCAGGCGCTTGTTGTTACCGGAGGCGTTGCTTCTGGCCTGATTCTGGTTATTATCATCGTTTTTATCATAAAGAAAAGAGCGTCTAAACGCCCTTCTTATAGATCTTGATTCCTTTGACAATCGACGATGGATCAAGATACAGCTGATAAAGAAAATTAATGTATGTTCCCGGGGTGATAATACCCGACATCTCGATCAGATTGATCTCTTTATTGCGGATCAGATAATCAGTCAATAAAACACAATTAGTGGTAAAGACAAAGTAAGTTTTGAATTTACCGCTTTTAAATTTATAAAGTTCGCACCCGGTATCTTTATAGACATCAGATATGTAATCATCGTCCCTGACCTTCTGCCCTTCCTCTTTCAGTTTGGCATTGCAGGCAAAAGGTACGGCGTCTTTCATAAGTTTCGCCAACCGCTCTTTGATAGTGCGCATTTCTTCTTTGCTCGGATAAATTTCATAAGAAATAATCATCGTCTTGCCGGTTTTAAGCGAGTTTTTGAAAAACGCCCGTTTATCAACTTTGACCAGTACCCCATGGCCCGCCGATCCCCACAATACCCGATCGGAAGGATCATGTAAGCCATAAGAATAGATCGTATCACCGATCGCGACATCGACATGACCAAACGATTCAAAACCACTGCCCTGGATGTAAATGTTTACCGATAAGGGAACATCGTTAATATCCGGATCATCATAAGGATCTCCGATCGAATGAGCCATCAGCGCATCATCACCGCTGACACGCATAAAGACATTAAGCGGCAGCAGAGCACTCAAAAAGACCGGTAAAGAAAGACCGAATTTCCGATGGCCGAACAGTTCCAGAACTGCGAAGACAATATTGATCAAGGCTTGAATGATACTGTAAATACCTGCCACAACAAAAACCAGACCGGCGCCCTTTTGCGGGGCAAGAATTAATATCAAAGCAAAGATCAAAAAGATAAAGCTGGCAAACAATTTGCCCAAGATGCCGTTTAGTTGGTTTTTACGGCGGATATAATACTCGACAAAATTAATGACTGCGTTCAATAAAGCGTAAGATCCGACCATCAGACCGATAAAGCGGTTGTAGGTCGTTGGAAAAAGATAAATAAAGACCATCGCCCCGCACGTAGCAATAATCAGAAGAATATTCTGCCGGTTCTTCTTAAAAATAACATCAAAGACCATGGCGGCGATCATGATCGCCAAGATGATCAATATCGCATGCCAAAGAAACGGCACAGCAACATTTGCTTCAGCAATCAGGAATCCCCCGGCCGCCAGCAACGCTAAATAACCGATAATTTCGGTAGTAAAGATAAATATTTTTTTAGTCATGTCTTAAGTATATGCTTTTTATCAATAAAAGATACTAAAATGATTAAAGGAATGATCTGCATCATTCCTTTAAATAAACTATTTCTTAATAAGCATGCTTTCATTCCAGGAAGCCGGAACCTCAAGACCCAGAAGATCAAAAATGGTAGCGGCGATATTGCTTAAACCGAAATCGCCTTCCTTGAGCACTACTTCATCATTGCCATAAACAATGAAAGGAACCGGATTCAAGGTATGAGAGGTCTTTGGCTTGATTGGATCAGTATCCTTCTTGCGTTTTTCGTACATTTCATCAGCATTGCCATGGTCAGCAGTAACAATCAAAGTAGCGCCGACCTTATCGCAGGCTTCCATAATTCGTTTCAGACAAAGATCAACAGCTTCAACCCCGATCAAAGTCGCCTGATAGTCGCCGGTATGACCAACCATATCGCCATTTGGGAAATTGACCCGATAGAAAGTATTTTCATTCTTCAGGATCGCTTCGACCAGAAGATCCGTTACTTCTGCCGCTTTCATCCACGGTCTTTGATCAAACGGCACGACATCGCTCTTGACCTCCACCCACGTTTCAAGTTCGTCTGAGAATTTCTCGGAACGATTGCCGTTCCAGAAATAGGTGACATGACCAAATTTCTGCGTTTCGGATATCGCATAAGAGCGGATATTATTTTTAACGAGATACTCTGACATCGTCTCCTTAATTGAAGGCGGATTTACCAGATAATGAGCCGGGATGTGTAAATCGCCGTCATACTCCAGCATACCGGCGTAGTAAACATCCGGGCGGACGCCGCGATCGAAATGATCGAATTCATCCTCATCAAAAGCTTTAGAAATTTCGATTGCCCGGTCACCACGGAAATTAAACAATACTACCGAATCATGATCGCAGATCTTGCCGACCGGTTCATCATTTTCATCAACAATGACAAACTCTCTTAAATCCTGATCGTTTACTCCCAGTTCTTCGCGATAAGTATTGATCGCCTCGGTAGCTGAGCGGAAATGACGGCCCAAACCATGAACATGGGTATCCCAGCCGCGTTTGACCATTTCCCAGTTAGCTTCATAACGGTCCATCGTGATATACATCCTGCCGCCGCCGGAAGCGATCCGGGCGTCGAAATCAGCATCATTCAATTCATTCATTAAAGTTTCGATTTCATCGATATACTGCAGGCCGGAAGTCTCCGGCACATCACGGCCATCCATCAGGGCATGGACCCGAACTTTATTAATTCCTTCTTTTTTTGCTTCGGCGATCATCGCTTTTAAATGCGAGATATTGGAATGAACATTGCCGTCACTCAGTAAACCCATAAAATGCAAAGTATGACCCTTGGCGTTTGCTACCAGATTTTGCCAGGTCTCACTTTCATAGATCCGGCCGCTTTCGATCGACTCATTGACAAGTTTAGCTCCTTGCGCATAGATCTGACCGCAGCCGATAGCGTTATGACCGACTTCACTGTTGCCCATATCACCATCACTTGGCAGTCCTACAGCCGTGCCATGCGCTTTGATCGTGATATTAGGCCACTTTGCCTTTAATCCGTCTAAATTAGGAGTATACGCATTGACAACCGCATTGCCTTCGGTTTTGCTCGAAACGCCGACTCCGTCCATTACGACTAATACAACTGGTTTAACCATATAATTAACCTCCGTTTCACCAAGATAATTTTATCACAATATTTTTAAAATGCCTTAAATACCTATTCTTAAACGATTCCTTTTTCTTTTAAATAGCGTATAAGTTCTTGCCGCTTTTTAAAATGATGGCCGACTTTCGCCTTGCGCAAATGTTCAAGATGCTTGTTACGCCAGTATTTGGTTCGCCCTTCATAAAGAATCCATATCAGAAAACTAAAATCAAATGATTCAACGCATCCCAGAGACTCCCGGAACTGATGCCGGTTTTTGAAATAGCGCTTGATTGCTTCCTTCAGGCAAAAAAGACGGGGATAATCCAAAAAATAGATCTCGTCGCAAAGATCATAACGCTCTGGGGCTATGGTATAATAATTGCCGTCAATCACCCATTCATCATTGGCGGCAAGAAAATCATAAACGATCTTTGCCTGCTCTTGCGGTTCTCTTTCCTGCATATCATCATAGAATTTGGTTGAATCCATATAAAGATACGGAATGTGATAGTAATCTTTCAGGATATCCGCCAGAGTTGATTTACCGGCGCCGGAATAACCGATGATCTGGATCTTCATATCAATAAGTATATCACTTTTTGATCGCCATCAGGTCAGATCCTTGTTATAATTATTCTATGTTCAAACATCAAGTGTCTGAATCTATGGAAGCAATCATTCTTTTGGCTTTAAGCGGCGGACTGATGGACGCTTATTCCTATCTTGAGCGAGGCGGGGTCTTTGCCAACGCCCAGACAGGGAATATCTTGTTATTGGGGGTCAATATCGCCGAAGGTCATTTTGATCTGGCTTTAAAATATTTCTGTCCGATCATTGCCTTTGCTTTGGGCATTGCGATCGGCGAGGTTATTCGTATCAAAAGACCCGGCAGTTTTCACTGGCGGCAATATGTCATCGTCATTGAAATCATTTTTATGCTGATCGTCGGAGTGATTCCTTTATCCTTTAATCTTCTGGCCAATTCCCTGCTGTCTTTTGCCTGCGGCTTGCAGGTGGAATCATTCCGTAAGCTGCATGGCTTGCCGATCGCTACCACGATGTGCATCGGTAATCTGCGCAGCGGTGTTCACGCGCTGGTCGATCATCTGGCCTTAAAGAAAAAAGATGATTTCCACAAATGTCTGCTGTATTTCGGAGTGATCCTTTTCTTCATCATCGGAGCGATCATCGGCAATTATCTGATCGATATATTAGGTATCAAGGCTATCTGGGCCTCGATCGTCATCTTAGCGGCCGCATTCCTTTTGATGTTTATCAACCATGACAAAATGCAATCATAATATAATAAAAGTATGAAGACCTATCTTACCAATCAGCATCTTAAAGACGATCTGACAGCCCGGCTTTTAAAGGAAAACGGCGGGACGCTTTTAGATACCGAAATCCTCAGTCTAAAGGAGTTTGCATATCGTTTGATGGACTATCAAAAGCCCAACGCCTATACAATCAGCTGCCAACTAAAAGATGTCTGGCTAAAGGAACTCGCTCCCTATCTTAGCGACTACTGCTTTTTATCCGAGCTATATCATAACAAATCTCTATTAACTGCTTTTGCGATCGCTACCGATCAGCTTGACTTGCATCCGGATTACCAAACACTGCTCAAGGCAACCCCGCACTTTCCTTTTACCGAGTTTTTCGCAAAAATCAAAAAAATGTCGTTTAAAGATTACATTTTAGAGATCTATGGCCCTGATCTTTTGGAAACGAAGATCATCGAGATCATGAAAACTAATCAGGCCAAAGACCACGCCGCATCTATAAACAGCAACGAAGAACTATACTATTCAGCCAATGACAACGGCGAAGCTTTGGATCTGATTGCTCAATACATCATCGGCCATCAGCTCGACCTTGAAAGAACCGCCCTGATTGCCCCTAAAGAACAATTCGACCTGCTCGCAGTCCACTTTTCTCTTTACAATATCCCGGTATCCTTTGCGGGCAGTATCATCAAAAATCCGATCACAGAGCGCTTCAAAGCAATTGTTCAGTATTATCTGAATCCCGACAGCGATCATTACTACGAGCTGGTCAAAAGCATGGTTTTTCCTGTCGTATCGAATACTGCCTTTAAAGACTATTTATATGATCATGCAACCGATCATTTGGCCGCTTTTGATCGCTTTCGCAATGATGAGGGTTACTATCACGAGCTCGAACAAAAAGCCAATACGGTACACGAAGTTTATCTGCCGTTTTTGAAACAGATCAATAATTGCCAGGATTTGCGCGAAGTATTTATTCTGGCCTTTATGACGGTCGATGATCGCTCACCTTTTGCAAACAGACTGAAAGCTTTGCTTGAAAGCTATGACAGTCACTGTCTTGAAGAAGCCTGCCGTTTCATAATGGAAGATATCACGGCGATCACCGAAAGCAATAACGGTTATGGCTTGAAAATCGCTGCTTTTGATGAGCCGCTGGTTGGTTATCAAACACTTTTTGTCTTGAATCCGGACACTGACCATTATCCCGGGTTTAAAGGCTGCGGCGGGTTTTTAAACGATGATGACCTATGCGCTCACGGTTTTCCCTCTTTAAAGTCCCGTTTTGATAATAAGGCGGCGTCTTTCGCTTATTTCAGGCAAAATGAGCGCACGATCTATGTATTAAGCAAACAGGGCCCCTCTAACCAAAAACTGGAATATGACGAATCTTTCCTGCGATTGCCGGAGCTCGATATGATACCGGCAAATTATGCCCAAGAGAAAACCGTCGATTATGAACAAAAAATAACCAACAGCGAGGTATTCTTCCAAAACCGCCATCTCGTCGGTTCGATCTCGGCTTTTGAAAAATACTTCAATTGTCCATACGCTTATTTTTTGCATTATGGTCTGAAATTGAAGGAAGACGACAACAGCGAACTTAATGCTGCTTACACCGGCAGTTTGATCCATTATATCTTTGAAAACCTCCTGACCAAAACCGAGGACAAAAAGAGTTATTACCAGGAACCATCTGATACGATCGACAAGATTATCAACGAAGAATTGACCAAACTGTGCCATCTGTTCCCTCATCAAAAGGCAGCGATCAAAGCCACGCTGGAAAAGATCAAAGACAGCGTTCTGACCGAGATGACTTTTATCACCAAGATGGAAAAGGATACCGCTTTTATCCCTTTGAAAGCGGAGGAGCGTTTCAAAACCGATTTCATGAAGACCGATGGGATAACATTAACCATTAAAGGCATTATCGACAGAATTGACACGCTTGACGATCACTTCCGGATCATTGACTACAAGACTTCTCATCATCGCCTGAGCAAAGCCAATTTTAAAAAAGGCCAGTCGCTTCAGCTTTTGACCTATCTTCTGCTCTATCAAAAAATAAGCGGTCTGAAGCCGACAGGAGCTTTCTATCTCAATGTCACCCATCCAAAAATATCCGGCGATGACTACAGTTTTAATTACAAGCGGGGTCTTTATGACGCCCGCATGAATGAAGATGAGCGTTATGCCGCCTTCATTAATGCCCATAAACTGGACGGCCTGGTCATTGAGGATATCGTCGGTCTGGATCGCAATTTTGAATGTATCGCATCAAGATCAAAAAAATATCTTTCCAAAGACCGCCTGATCGATCAAGAGAAGACAATGAAGGCTTTAAAGGAAATCTACACCTATCTGGTGCATAATTTAAAAGAAGGCAATATTGCAATTGAACCAACTAAAGACGCCTGTCAGTATTGCCCATACCATGTGATCTGTCATTTTAAGGGGATCAAGGGATTAAATGAAAAAGATATTACGGATATCGATATAGGAATCAGCGAAGATGAAACTGAATAAAGCGCAAAGCGAAGCGATCAGCACGATCGGCACCAATGTTTTAGTTTGTGCCTCAGCCGGTGGCGGTAAAACCACCGTTTTAGTCAACCGCTTATTAAAAAGAATCATCGAAGATAAAGTATCGCTTGACGATATTGTCGCGATGACTTTTACCGAGGCAGCGGCAACCAACATGAAAAACCGGCTGGCTGCGGCATTGAAGACCAGGATCCAGGAAGCCACCGCCGTTGAGCGGGGGTATCTGGAAGAACAGCTGGCTCATCTGCCGGACGCCAGGATTTCAACGATTCACTCTTTCTGCTTAAGCATTACCAAAGAATACTATTATCTTCTGGGCCTGAGCAAGAAAACCTGCGACAACATAATTGACGAAGCACGGGCAACGATCGTTAAAGCCAAACTGCTCGATCAGATAATCAACGATCATCTCATAAACGACAGCCCGAATATCAAAGCCTTAAGCCAAGCTGTATCGGGCGAACTTTTTGCCTTTGAAAATCTTAAAAAGGCCATTAATACCATCTACCGCAAAGCTAACGCTCAAATTGATCCCCTAGCTTTTTTTGACCGTTTCCATTATCGGAAAATCACCAATTTGCAAGATTACGACGAAACGAAAATGACTGTCTATCTCGACCTTTTGAAAAACCGTTTAAGTTCCATTGGCGACAATTACTATAAATTAGCTGATTTTGAATCGGGCGACCGGGAAAAATATTACCTGATCGCTCAAGAAATTACCGGGTTATTATCTGATGATGATTATGCGGATCTGGTAAATAAACTGCAAGAGATCTTATTTTTAGGTAAAAAGGCTAAAGACAATCCGGAATTCAATAAACTAAGAGACGAAACCAAGGATCTGATCGACGATTTAGCCAAAAGACTTCTGGCTCCCGCTTCAATTATCAATGCCCATAACAATACGATCATTTACCGGCAAACCCTTTTAGAAATGGCTAAAGAGTTATATCTGGCCTATCAGGATTATAAACGGCAAAACGAATGGATTGATTTTGACGACTTTGAACATTACGCCTACCGGATCCTGACGATAAACGAGGGAGCAATTGCCGCCAAATACCGGCATCAATTCCAAGAGATCATGATAGATGAGTTTCAGGATACCAATGATATCCAATATACAATCGCTGCCCTGATCGCTAACGACAATCTCTTTCTGGTCGGTGATGTCAAACAGTCGATCTATCGTTTCCGCAAGGCGCGGCCGGACATCATGATGCGCTTGCGCCATGATCCGTCCTTTAAAATCATCCACATGCAAAACAATTACCGTTCTAAAGCCAATATCGTTGCCTTTGGCAATCGGCTTTTTGAAAGGATCATGAATATCGGCCAGAAAGCCTTTGCTAAAGAAGATGCCCAGATCACCGATCTTGATGAACAGTTCAAAGATCAGACAGAAATTCAATTCGATCTTTTTACCTACCAAAAGAAGACCGCCGGTCAGAAAAAAGACGAATATTATAAAGCTCATCTGCTTTTAAGACGGGTTATCAAGGAAAACCGAAAAGGCACGGCGTTTAAAGATATTGCCGTTTTAGTACGGACGCACAACGAAAAAATCATGATCAAAAAGGTCTTTGACGAGCATAACGTTCCCTACTTGATCAAAGATAATGAGGGCTATTTCAATTCGTATGCCATCGAGACGGTATTCGCTTATCTAAGCTATCTTATTGATGACGACAAAATAGCCAAGACCGCCGTCCTGGCTTCGCTTTATCGGTTAAACAGCGATCAGCTGATCGATTATGCCGGTGATGAAGCCATTGACAAAGACCGCGATCAGTTAAGGTCGTTGTTGCTGAAAGGAGATATCCCCGCCTTTTTCGCTTATCTTTTAAAGATCAACAATTTCTATCTCCGTCTGGATAAAAAGGAACGGGCCAATATCGATCTGCTGTTATCCAAACTGACAGCCTATCGGATCGATTCTTTCCGTCAGCTATATGATCTGATCAAAGAAACGATGAAAGATCAAAAAGAAACTGCATCAATCAGTGATGATGAAAGCGACGCCGTCAAGATCATGACCATCCATAATTCCAAGGGCCTGGAATTTGATACCGTATGCCTTTACTCGTCCAGCCGCAATGAATCTAAAGAAAACAGCGATAATGTCCTGATCGATGAAAATCTTGGCTTTGGTTTAAAATACACCTATGGCCCCGACAGGATAGCGGCTAAAACACTGGAAGTCAATCTGATCCTTGAGAAAAACGATATGGAGGATATCTTTGAATATGAACGCCTGCTGTATGTCGCTCTGACCAGAGCTAAACGATCCCTGTTTATTGTTGATGCCTTTAAAGAAGAAGAATTTACTTCCGGCTTGAAGATGCTTTATCAGCGTAAAGGTTTTAGTTCTTATCTCTTATCATCGGCTGATGACAGTCTGAAAATAAACCGCTACGAACAACTGGAGCCGATCGGCAAACTGCCTTCAGCCAACCGGCAAACCGCTGAGCTGCCGCTTATTAATTATCCGGGACAAAGATCGACCAAACTGGCTCCTTCCGCATTAGAAAACACTTCCCGGCGTTTGTTTGAAAGTTCCCGCCTAGGACTGGATATGGGCACCAGAATCCATGATTTTCTGGCTGCTATTGATCTGCGTGAAGATGATTGGTCTTTACTGGTTGGATATCATGAACTGCCGCTGTCCTTTCAAGACAAACTGGCGGCACTTCATAAAAACCCGGTCTTTCAAAAAGCCGTCCAAGGTGAGTATCATCAGGAATATTCGTTTTATCAACAGGATGACGATATCATTATCCACGGTTATATCGACCTGATCGCCTTTTGTGAAGAGGAAGCAATCATCATCGATTACAAAAACGACAAGATGAAGGAAGAGAGCGCTTTTATCAAACGCTATCAAAACCAGATCAATGCCTATAAGCAGGTAATTGCCAGAACAACCGATAAACCTATCAAGGGTTATATCTATGCCTTTGAACTCCAAAAGATGATTGCCGTTGAATAGTAAACGCTTACATTTTATCTTGACAGGGTTTAATTGGCGTTATAAAATAATCTTGTAAAAGAAAGTTGAGGATAAACCAATGGATAGTTTATACTTGACAGATAATGCTTCGTTATTATCTTGAATTAAATTCTTTGCCTAATCTTATTAAATTGCGACAAAAAGATTAGAACCTCCTTAAAACTAAATTCTTCAGAAGTTTATATCATCCTTTCTTGAAAGTCCACAGTTTGCTCGCTGTGGGCTTTTACTTATTATAAAAGCGAGCTTTCATGCTCGCTTAGGCAGATAAACCGTAAATGTAGTGCCCACTCCCGGTTTGGATATGACTTCCGTATGACCGCCGTGATACTCAACTCCATGTTTAACGATCGAAAGTCCAAGCCCGGTACCGCCGATTGCTTTCGAATGTGATTTATCAACGCGATAGAATCTTTCAAAGATCCGGGAAGTATCATCTTCCGCAATTCCGATGCCATCATCCGTGACTTTGATAATCACCTGATCGTCATGATCAGAGATCACAACACAGACATGGCCGTTTTCGCTGCCGTATTTGATGGCATTATCCACAAGATTCTGCATCACTTCTTCAAGGATATAACGAACACCTTTAACGGTTCCTTCGCCGTTGCAGATCAGAGATATTTTCTTCTTGGCGGCTGCCGCTTTTAAATAAGTAAATACTTCACCGACCAATTCCTTAAGATCGATGTTTTCTTTTTGTGTTTCAATCTCGCTGCTCTCCAATGATGATAGACGGATGATATCGTCGATCAAAACGATCAGTCTTTTCGCCTCATCATAAATATTCTGGGCGATGTCTGCTACATCATCAGGATCAACGATACCGTTTTTCATGATTTCGGCAAAGCCGGATATCGAGGTCAGCGGGGTCTTTAGTTCATGCGATACATTGGCGCTGAATTCCCTTCTTAACTTCTCCTGCATTTCTTTAGCGGTGATATCAATAATCAGAATACTGGCGCCGTTGACATGTTCACCGATCTTGACCGGATTGATTAAGACGCTGTAAACTTTGTTTTCGCTTTGCCGGCGGTATTCGCTGTTTTTACCGCCGATCGCTTCCTCGACCGCCGTCATGAATTTTAAAGAATGGTCAAAACAGTAGACATTATCGCCGTTTTTGATATCACTGGCATTAAACAGCCGCAAGGCGGCGCCGTTATAGGACAGCACCTGTTTATCGCGGTTGATGACGATGATTCCTTCCGCCATATTGTCAGTAACGGTTTTAAACTCTTCTTTTAGCTGATCTAATTTAATCAACTGCCGCGTAATGGTATAATTTTGTTCATTGATCTTGGAAAACAGCGGTACCAGTTCCTTATAAGGTGAGATAATATTATGAGAACTTAAATCGACCTCATTGATTGGTTTGACGATCTTAGCTGCCAAACGATTGGCAATCAGCACTGCTATAAACAAAACGATAACTACGATCCAGAATATGTAAGAAGACATTCCCAAAAGCAAGGCGGCAATCGTTGAAGTATCAGTCGATATCCGAATAACATCGCCATTGGCAAGCGCTTTGGCATAATACAGCGAAACCTTGCCCAAAGTAGCGGAATAGCGCTCGCTGACACCCTCACCGTTGACGAGTGCTTCTTTGATTTCATCACGGCCGCTGTGATTATCCATTGCCGACTCATCCGATTTGCTGTCATATAAAACCTGACCGTCAGCACTGATATAAGTTATGCGGTCTGAAACATTAAGATCATCAAGATAGGATAATCCCTCATTATTGATCCCGGTAATCAGATAGCTGGCATCGCTTTTCAGTCTTGCCATGACATCGTCTTTGAAGTTGTTATAAAGAATGCTTAAAAACAAACCGATCACCACAGCCGTTGTAGCGAGACAGGTTATAAGGATATTCTTGAAAATTTTGGCAGTCATGGTCAGTCCCCGATCTTATAGCCGATCCCGCGGATCGTTTCGATATAGTCGCCGGCTTCTTTTAGTTTCTGCCGTAGAGTCCGAATATGCACATCGACCGTTCTGGTCGTATCCAGATAATCATAACCCCATACTTTATTGAGCAATTCTTCTCTGGTATGACAGATACCAATACCATCTAACAGGATGTGCAATACTTCAAATTCTTTTTTGGTCAAAACAATTTCCGTCCTGCCGACATGAACCTGATGTTTGCGGATATTCATGGTCAGATCTTTATAATGATATTCCTCGTTCTTATTGTGTTCATAACGGCGTAATACCGCTTTGATTCTGGCTACCAGCTCCATCATGCCAAAAGGCTTGGCTACATAATCATCTGCCCCGGCATCCAGTCCGGTAACCTTATCCCACTCAGAAGAGCGGGCAGTGATCATGATGCAGGGAATGTTCCTGAACCGGGAGTCTTTCTTGATTCGTTCCAATACCTTTAAACCATCTTCCTCCGGCAGCATGATATCGATAAGGCAAAGATCGGGAACCTCGTTTTCCAAAGCCTTATAAAAGGCGCTGGGAACTTCAAAATCCTGGGTTGCCATCCCTTCTTTTTGCAGAGTATATGTAATCAATTTTCGAATGTTCAGATCATCTTCCAAAACATATATCATGATTTCCTCCTACCCTTTATAAGCGAACTTCACCCATTCGGCAATATTAGTAGAATGGTCGCCAATACGTTCAAGATATTTGGCAATCATCAATACGTCTACGATCAGCTCGCCCTTGCCTTCATCGGCCGTTATCATCTGGATCATTTCGTCTTTAATCTCAAGAAAGATCTTATCGACCTCATTATCCCGGTTCATAACGCCTTCCGCCAAAGTCAGATCCTTTAAAACGAAAGATTCAACGCTTTCTTTGACCATCAGGGCGATATGCTCTGCCATCTGAAATAAAGCCGTGTGCCTGAGGCTTTGATGATCATCGATCTCCTTGGCCAGTTCAGCAATATCCAGCGCCTGATCGCCGATCCGCTCTAAATCAGAAATCATCTTTAAAACAGCACTGATAAAACGCAGATCAGAGGCTACCGGCTGTTCGGAAAAGATCAGTTTTAAACACAAGGATTCAATTTCTTTTTCTTTTTTGTCAGTAGCTTCTTCCAATGCCGCAACCTGATCATATAAATCAGTATCACTATCGTCAGTTTTTAGGATAGCGATCGTCTTGCTGATCGCATCTTCACACATGCTGCCCATTACGATTAATTCATCATTTAACCGGTTAAGTTCTCTTTTAAAACGCTCTCTCATCATCCAAACCTTCCTGTAATATAATTCTCTGTCCGCTTATCGCCAGGGCTGGCAAATATCTTGTCGGTAATATCCATTTCTATAACTTCGCCCATTAAAAAGAAAGCGGTGTAATCCGAGATTCGCGCTGCCTGCTGCATGTTATGGGTCACTATTATTATAGTATATTCTTTCTTCAGTTCTAACACCAGATCTTCGATCTTGGCCGTGGAGATCGGATCAAGAGCGCTGGTCGGTTCATCCATCAGGATTACTTCTGGCGACATGGCAATGCAGCGGGCAATACATAAACGCTGCTGCTGGCCGCCGGAAAGACCCATCGCTGACTCATGCAGCCGATCAGCCACTTCATCATACAGTGCCACCTGTTTTAAAGAAGTAATGACGATCTCATCCAGTTTTTTCTTATCTTTGAGACCCTGGCATCTTGGTCCATAAGCAATATTATCATAAATGCTCATCGGGAAAGGATTAGGTTTTTGAAAAACCATTCCCACATGGGTTCTAAGATCGACAATATCTTGTTTGGCAGAATAGATATCCTGCCCATCTTTAAAAATCTCACCTTCCACTTTGCATCCTTCGATTAGATCGTTCATCCGGTTAAGACAGCGGATAAAAGTGGATTTACCACAGCCGGAAGGACCGATAAAGGCGGTAACCTTGTGCTTTAAAAGCTGCATGTTGATATTTTTCAGGGCCTGTTTTTCCCCGTAAAATAAATTGACATTTTTTACATCAAAACATATTTCTTCCATATCTACCTCTATACAAACGAGCGTGCCAAACGCTTGCCGATTATTTTAACGATAATATTTATCACAAAGACGATCGCCAGAATGATCAGTGAGATCGCACTGGCCAATTCAAAATTAGGCTGTTCACCAGACATGATCGTCCAGATCATCAAAGACAGCGAAGTACCTTGTGACAATAAATTAGGATAATCATTGATGACGGTGCTGGTCGTATAGACTAATGCAGCCGATTCACCAATAACCCGGCCGATACCCAAAAGCACACCGGTCAGGATGCCGTTAATTGCACAAGGCAAGACCACCTTAAAGATCGTCTGCGACTTGGTCGCTCCTAAAGACAGACTCCCATCTCTTAAACTCTGCGGAACGACGATCAGAGCTTCTTCGGTTGAAGAAATAATCGTCGGCAATAGAATGATCGCCAAAGTCAGACCACCCAAAAGGATACTGGTTGATGTCGCTCCAACCAACTGCGTGATTGGAAATAACACCGTGACGCCCATCAAACCGTAAACGATGCTCGGTACTCCCGTCAGTGTATCGATCCCCTGACGGATCAGGGCGTTGATCCGGCTTTTGGCAGCATATTCATGCAGATAGACCGCGCTGGCAATACCGATCGGCAACGAGATCAGAAGCGACACAGCGATCAAATATAATGTCGTTATGATCGATCCACGGATCCCGCCGCCTAAACTTTGGAAATTGCAGCTGACAATACCTGTTGCCTGATCGTCCAAAATACCGATCAGCTTAGCCGCATCGCCCATTTGAACTCTTGATAAAAATTTGGTCTCACCGTTTTCATTAATATAGTAAATATTTTTGATGAGACTGCCTTCGCTCAATGATGAAGCTTTGCCTTCCTCGCCGGCTACCGTTGATTCCATGTGATTAAACGGCGAATTAGGATCGACATAAACAACGCTGATCTCGTCTTCATTATGACTGGTCGTAATATCCTCAACAGCTATGCCCCATTTGGCCGAATAGATTCCCTCACCACTATAATCGCTCATCGGTACATATTCATAATCATTTATGACCGAAGCATTGGCGGTCGATGAATAATAGTTACTGCTTAAAAGATGCCAGTCAATCAGATGCAGACCATTGGTCAAAAGATAAAACAGGATCGCTCCTAAGACCAAAACACTTAAAGCCGAAGCAATATAGGTAATACCTTCCAACAGTTTATCTTTTATTTCCCGCTTCATCAGTTATTACCCACTTTCTTCTTAACATAATTCAAGACCCAGTTGCTGACAAAGATAACAGCGATCAAAACCAGTCCGACGCTGAACCTGATATCATAGTCAAGACCGCTGGTTTCCTTCAATCCCGCCAGCATCGTGGAGGTCAGGGTACGGGTGATATCAAAAAGATCAAAGGTCGGGCCAAACAGTTTGTTGCCGGCCACCATCGCTACCGCTGTCGCTTCGCCAAACGCCCGACCCAGACCCAGGATCGCTCCGGCAAATATCCCGGATTTGGCGGCAGCCAAAACAATTTTAAAATTAGTCTGGGTTCTGGTTGCTCCCAAAGCTAACGACGCCTGTTCTAAATCTTTATCTACCGCTTTGATCGCCGTCGTTGCCATAGAAGTCAGGGTTGGGAAGATCATGATTGCCAGCAAAATGATAACAGCCAGCATTGACGATCCGCCAAAGGTGGTGATCCCCAATGACGAAGCCAGATCTTTGATGAGCGCGGCAATGACCCCGGCGGCAAAAACACCATAGACCACGCTGGGTACTGAGGCCAATAATTCCACGACGCTTTGCATGATCGCTCCCAGTTTTTTAGGAGCGATCTTGGCAATGAATAAAGCGGTAAGAACCGATATCGGAAATGATAGTAACAGCGCTAAGAATGAGCAAACCAAGGTATTGATGACGATAAAACCGATACCGTAGATCCCCTGATCCTGCCGGTAGAGCGACCCGGTCAGAAAGCTGATGATATTGACTTGCCCATATTCATATCCCGGTAAAAATGGCGAAATGCCCTTTGCGAAGACAAAGAGCACGATTATGACGATAAAACTTGCTGAAAGTAACGCCATCGCCATGAAGAAACCGTGAAAGAACTTGTCCAATGACTTGTTGCGCTTTACACGTTTCTTGTTGACTAACATATCCGTTTAACTATTTTAAGTCTCCAAAATCGGTAACGCTGCCAGCATAGATATCATGCAGCTGGCTGGCGGTAATGTTTTCCAAAGCATTGTTGGCATTAACTACGGCAACTACTGCGTCTTTGCAGAATTCGCCGCTGGCCATTGCGCCGCTGACATCTTCCTCTTCTTTGAACGCTCTTGATGCAAAACCGATCTCGGCCGCATTAGCTCCGTCTTTTTCATCGCCAAGTACCCTGGCCTGACCATCGCTTGAACCGGTCTGGTTCATCGCATAATTAACATTACCGGCTAAAGGCTGGAAAGCTTCCAAAGCAGCACTGATACATTTTTCAACCGAAGTTGAACCGCAAGTACGGATAGTCAAAGCTGAATTATCCTGATTTAATACCGGATAGCTGACGGCAATTTCTGCCCAAGGTTTGGCGTTCGTGTAATCGACGATCCCGCCGGCGCTCTCAATAACCGAAAGACCTTCTTCTGATTCAGTGATATAGGCAACAAAAGCCGCAGTTAACTGTTCCAGATCTTCCGAAGCATAGTCGCCGGAAGCTCTTGTCACATACATGAATGGACGCTGCATTTTATATGTACCGTCAAGTACGGTTTCGTTGGATGGTGCAACACCTTCAAAACTTAATGGTTTAATATTATTGGCTTCAAAATTGGTCGTCAACGAAACATAACCGATACCGTTTTCATCAGCACCGACTTTGGTAGCCATATCGCCATTAGACGATACTTCTGAAACATTACTGGTAAGTTCGCCTTCTTCAAGACCGATCGCTCCTTCAAAGGCCTCTCTTGTACCGCTTGAAGCATCACGCGTATAAACGTTGATCACTGCTGTTTTGGTCTCACCGCCAGCGGAATTACCCGAACAGCCCACCATAGCTAATGCCATAACAGCAATCACCAATAGGCTTAACAACTTTTTCATTTTACTTTTTCTCCTTGTGTTTTCATCACACATCTATAATATAAAAGTTAAATGTTAAGTCCTGATGATTGCTAATGTTAAATTTAGGTAAAATATATTTATTCGCTTCGCAAAAGACTGTTCAGATGATGTCTGCTGAGATAGTGAAACTCAAGCTTTACGCTAAGTCTTATGATCAGCAGTCCAATTATAAACGCCATGGCCAAAAGCCATGGTTTAAGGCTGAGATCATAAACAGCGCTGATCGTCGCTTCAACTTCTTTTAATTCATTTAAACGGTTTTCGGCGATATAGATATCGCGCTGTTTAAGATAGTTTACCTGTCTGATCGCATCGATCAGATACTGCGATAAAAAGAAAGAAGTAATAAGCGACAGCAAATAGACCGGCAGATAGATATCGAGCAATTCGCCAAAATACTGCCGTTTCAGCTTCTTTAAGTTATAGCCGAGCGAAAGTTTGATGGCAAACTCGCGCTGCCGTTCCTTGATAAAGATATTAAGGATAAAGTACAGGGCAATTATCACTAAAACGATCACGATCACAAGCAGGGCACCGACGATCATCGAATAGCCGCTTATCGAATTGATGATCTTCATCGCCTCATCGATCGTGCTGGTGACTTTTAGTGACAGCAGGATCTTATCATTTTCGCTGACCGTATATTTGGCGGCGATCGCTTCCAGGTCAGCAACCGTCTTTTTTAAAGTGTCATAGTCCTTGCAGGTTATTTGTGGCGCATAGATATTCGGCTGATAGACTGCTCCATCGCTCATTTTTGCCATCGAGGTGTCCATCTTATCAAGGTTATCCTGGCGCAATTGATATAGACGATCATAATATGCCAAAGCGGTATCGTTGGTGACATATAGCCGCTTTTTAACTGCATCTTCATCATTGATCTCATAAAAACCGGCAACTTTAAAACGGACCGTATCCTTGGCGATGATATCTTTAAAATTATTATAGTCATAGTAAAAGTTCGGCAGATCATAAGTCAGCTCATCACCGATCTGGACCATGGTCCCGTCTTCATAATGATAACCGGCCGGAACGATGACTTCATCATCGGACAGATCATTGATGCTCGCTATCTTTGACAGATCTGCTTCATCAATGCCAAAAAAGCGCTGTTCATTATAGTTTAGATCACTAACGCCATCATCCGGGAAAAAGAGTTCGGTGCTATAGGCATTGGTGATGATATGATAACTTACCTGGACGTCTTCGCTTTTTAAGTCGTCCAGATCATCTTTTAAACCATTTATATTTTGATGGATATCTTTATCATAACTAAGATATTTGCCATTACACAGCTCAGAATCGATCGAAGCGCTGTAATCGATACCTTCGATCGTCTTATCTTTGGCAAATAAGGTAAGATCGCTCAGGATAGCGGCTATCAGGATCAGATTGATAAGCACGAAAAAGACCAGCGAGATCAGCGCTGTGGTCTTAATATTTCGTTTAAGATACAGTAAAGCGTAGTTAATGCGTTTCATCTTTGATCAGTTTCTTATCGTACATATAGACCTTATAGGAAATATCGCTGCTTTTGGCGATAGCGGGATTATGGGTAACCATGATCACGCACATATTGAATTTATGCGCCAGGGTCGCAAAGATCCCGGTAATAAAACTGCTGTTTTCTTCATCGAGATTGCCGGTCGGCTCATCAGCCAAAAGGATCGGTGGATTTTTGGCGATCGCTCTGGCGATAGCGACCCGCTGCATCTCGCCGCCGGAAAGTTTGCTTACCAAACGATCTGCCTTCTCCTTATCGATCCCGACGATCTTTAAGATACCGTAGATCTCTTCATCCTTACGCTTTTTATTGGCGATATCCAAAGCGATCCTGACATTTTCAAAAGCGGTCATATAATTGATCAGATTATAGGATTGAAAGACAAAGCCGACCCCGTTTTTAAGATAATCTTCATAATCAAGGGCGATATCCTTGCCTTTAAATAAGATAGCTCCCTTTTCCGGTTGATCCAAAGCGCCGATAAGCGACAAAAAAGTTGTCTTGCCGCTGCCGGATTCTCCGGTTATCGTATAAAAGCGGCCGGGCTCAAAACTGACATTTACATCATCGAGGATGACTCTTTTTCGATCGCCGTCCTGATATGAGTAAGTTAAATTTTTGGTTTCTAAAATCATCCTAATCCCTCCCAAACATGGCCTTGATACTAACATTTGATCGTCTTTTGCCGATGATGATAAATATGACCCAGTATAAAAAGCTGATCAATAAGAAGTAGCCTGCAAAGATCCCGATGAGATCCAGCGACTGATATTCTTCAAACAGATTATCTAACCGGATATTCAAAAATTTGGTATTACCGGCGGTTTCGATCGTTTTGGCGATCAGATAGTTACGCAAAAGATCAACGGTTATTTTAGCGGCCGAAAGACCCAAGATATAGGCGATGATCATTAAAAGATAATACTCAAAGCCGTATGAGCGATAGATATGTTTTTTATTTTCACCTAAAGATAAACGGATGGCCGTTTCTATCTGCCGTTTTTTTAATTCATTGAGCAGCATGGTAATGACGATGATGACAAAGGTGATCACCCCGGTTTTAGCCATGATATCAAAGATCGTCTGCATAGAGGCGATCGGTCCGCCTAAGGTATTGTAATCATCCACATTGGTTTCGGTATAGTATTCATGATCGCCGCTCAAGCGATCAGCAAGCAGATCCATAAGCGGATAGTAAGCGTCAAAGTTATCAAGGGTGATGACGATATCTGACAGGGCTATATCGTCATAAGGATCATAACCGATCAGATCGCCATAGAGATTATAAGAATTCTGCAGCGGCAGATTCAGCTTAGCTCTTACTTCTTGTGCTTTTAGGACCAGGCTTGCAAAATTGGTCTCAGGGATAAAGACAGCATAGGATAACTCATCCTTTGGATAGTGTTCAGAATCAATATCCCGATAAAAGACCCTATAGCCATCATGAAAACCGATGACCCGATAATACTCGGTATAAACATCTTCAATGCCATTATGGATACTGATCGGGATCATATCATCTATCTGAACTTTTTCTTTGTAGCCGTTTTGATCGAGATAGCTCGATCCGACCGGCAAAATAACGACATTATCGCCATTGGCGATCTCTTCTTTGGTAAAATAGCGGCCTTCAATGATCGATAACTGTTCGCTGGCAACCAAAGATAACAGATCGTTGGCACAGCCATGCAAAGCAACGATATTCTCCACAGAGATAAGATTGATATTTTCATACGGACGACCAGAACTCGACACGATTTCGCCGCCGTAATATTTATAACTTAATTCTTTATAAAGACCCGGGGCCAGATTATATCTGAAGATAGCGATCCGCTTTTGCACCGCCGTGGCATTTGCTTCATAGTAATAATTAAACAAATCTCTTGGTGGATAGATAGGCGTCATCATTTCTTCAATGCGGCAATTAAAGATGTCATCGCAATAATTACTGAGATCAGATAACCAGATACCCTTGAATTCGTCATCGTCAGCGATATTTTCCGCCAGGGTGAAATAGCCGTTGGCGGCAACTTTCTCATAATAGATGCCGTTTATTCCCTCATATTCCTGTAATTCAGCAATAAGGGCCAAAAGCTTTTCCTGATATCGGTCATATTCAGCCTTACTTTCAAACCGGTCGCCCTCAAATAAGGAGGCCAGCTTGATATGGATATTCAGATTGCTGAGCGCGATATTTTTGAAATTATCCCCTGATTCTTTCATCATCAGCGATGTGAACATGAGCACAAACACCAACAATAAAACGATCAGCAAAAACAGCGATCTTCTGATATTCCGCTTTATATGCAACAGTGCCTGTTTCATCTTCTGCTCCGATCTTATCAATTAAATGTAAGCGTTATCATTATTATGTGAAAAAATGGCGAAGGAAATGGGATTTGAACCCATGCGCCGCGCAAGGCGACCTATTGGTTTTCGAAACCAACCCCTTCAGCCGCTT
>CASFYR010000058.1 GCA_949298975.1 uncultured Bacillota bacterium
AAGCGGATGTTCCGCTTTTATTCTTTAATCTTTTTTATCACTTTGCAAGGATTGCCGTAAGCTATGACCTCTTCCGGGATGTCTTTGGTAACAACGCTGCCAGCTCCGATTACGCTGCCTTTTTTGATCGTTACTCCCGGCAAAATAATTACGCCGGCTCCCAGCCAGACATCATCTTCAATAATAATTCCTTTTGCATACTCTAAACCTTGGCGACGGACCAAAGGGTCTGATGGATGAGTAGCGGCTGCCAGCGTGCAGTTAGGACCGATCATAACATGATTGCCGATAATCACTTTGGCGCAATCCAGAATAACCAGATTGCGATTGGCATAAAAATGATCGCCGATAATGATATTGTAACCATAATCGCAATAAAAAGGGGCGGTAATAACCGGGTCAATCCCGCAAGATCCAAGCATTTTCGTTAAAATCTTCAAAGGATCGTTTGGACTGTTGTTATACATTCGGCATAAATCATCGGCTTTTTGCCGCTCTTGGATCAGCAGGCTGTCATTGGCATCATATAAAAGACCGGTCAGCATTTTTTCTTTTTCACTCATGCTTATATTATAAAACAGCTCTGATATTATATCAGAGCTTATTTGACAATTTTGATCGTTTGCAAAGCGCAGCATCCCGGACCGCCCTGGGTGATGAAAGCCGGAGACAAAGGATAGATCTTAATATCTGCTTTAGGATAATGACGAAGCAGTTCTTCTTTCATCTTATCGGCCATTTCCAGGTTTATGGCATGGGAGATAGCGAAATGATACGTTTCATCGACTTCCCGTTTTTTCAGTTCATCGATTATCGAAGCGAAAGCTTTTTTGAGCGTCCGGTTGATCGAGTGTTTTTCCAGAGTTTTGCCATCGTCGCTCTTGCGCATGCAGACGATTAGTTTTAATAGCCCGCCCAGACCGGCAGCAGCTTTTGACAGCCGGCCGCCTCGTTGCAAAAATGCAAAATCAAACGGAATCAGAAAAGACACGTCGGTTTTAGCCGATTCTTCCAGCATTTTGACGATCGCCTCCCGGCTCATGCCTTCCTTGGCCATTTTTAAAGCTGCATCAGTCAAAGTTCGCTGCGGGCCGCATAATGTCTGAGAATTGAAAACAGTTATATTGGCAGCATAGTCACAGATCTCTTTAGCACTTAAGGCCGTATCATAAGTACCGCTTAATCCCTGGGCGATCGTGATGTCAATTACTTCGCCATTAGCGCCATAACGGTTATACAGGTCGATCTTTTCACCGATCGGCGGCTGTGAAGATGATGGAATACCGCCTTTTTCGATCTTAGCGATTAATTCTTCTGATGTTATCGTTTCAAATTCCCGATAGTTTTCGCCATTGATCATAATGGATAACGGGCTGATCTCCAGGCCTATCGCTTCACCTTCGGCCTTAGAATAAAGCGTTGATGAATCTGAAATAATCTGTACCATGTCTTTACCTCATTTCCTACCATCACTATCTTATGCTATCTAGTATTAAAAGTCAATAAATCTAGTTTTAATAACTAGATTGATTAGTTTTTAAAAATGTGATAAGGTAAATTACATGGAGAAGGATAAAGCGAAGATCAAGGAAGAACTCCTTAACTTTAAATGTCCCCGCTGGCAGGATCTGCCCGATTTTGATATTTACATGGATCAGGTGGTCTTTTACATCAACCAGCAATTAAGCGTCCTGAACATTTCTGACGGCGATAAGCCGATCACTTCCAGCATGGTAAACAATTATGTTAAAAACAGTATTGTCAAGCCACCGATCAAAAAACATTACAAGCGTTATCATTTAGCTTTTTTGATCGTTGTAACGATACTAAAAAGAGTCTATTCACTAGGCGAGATATCGCAGATGATCGCCATCCAGACCAAAATGAAAAACAGTAATCTGGAAGCCGCCTATGATACTTTTGCAATCTACTTTGAAACCACTCTGCACGATATCGTTGCCAATAACGGTATCAGCACGCTGACCAAAGATACCAATCCTTATCAGACTCTATTAATGAATATCATTCAGTCAGTCATTTTGAAAATATATGCTCAGGCCGAATTGATCGATCCAATAAGATAACCTTCATCGCTGGCTATTTTTAAATTTTACAGTAAAATCATAAAGAATGGCAGTCATGATTTTAACTCCATTGATATAGTCGTCTTCTTTGATCCACTCCATTTCGCCACTGTTGCTCAGCGGCAAATGACAAACCGGACCAATACCGATACATTTACAATTACCATACAAGATCGGCAAACGGATATCGCTGCCACCGTGATACTGATGTATAAAATCTTTTATCCCGCTGATTCTGGTGATCTCTTCCTTGACCAGCGTTACAAAAGGATCACTGTTTTCAACCATCGCCGGATTGGCTCTAAAACCGGCTTGCCGGATGATGATCTTTCCCTTTTGCAGCCGTTGATCTTTTTTTTGGATCTTAGCTATAAAATCTTTCAGATCAGTGATGATGGCCGCGATCGTGAGTGGTCGAAAGAAGCGGATGCGGATCTTGGCTCCGCATTCCCGACAGACGCCGCCATAACCGCTTTTGCCCTCGATCGTTCCGATATTAAGAATAAACGAGGGTTCATTTTCAAAACTGCCGAAAGAGAAACGGTACTTATCTCTTTGGCTGATGTTATATCTTTCTAAATGGGTGATCAGAACAGACATGAGAACATTGGCATTTTCACCGGGATCCAGGTCATCATGTTCTTTTGCGGCCTGACCTTGAATAATCAAATCCAGATCAACTACTCCTAAAGAAATATTCTTGATTTCGCCAAAGCCATGACCGGTCTCGGCCGGGTGCAAATAAATACCATAGTCGCCGCGAAAACCTTTCATTAAAGCCGAAAGCGTCCCTTTGGCGCCACCGTGTTTGCCCAAGATCGACATCAGGGTCAAATTGATGGGCATTGACGGGCAAATCTGTCTAAAATATCTTACGGCAGCGATCATCATCATGATTCCGGCTTTATCGTCGCTTGCTCCCAAACCGTAAAGATTTCCGTCTTTTCGATAGACGAGATACGGGTCGTCCAGATGGCCGAAATAGTCTTTGGGCTCAGTATCGATATGAGCAAAAAGCAAAAGCGACGGACCATCGCAATGGCCCTTGGTTTTCCCGACAACATTATATGCGTTTTCATCATATTCGATTTCCGGTTTGCAATAATCCATTGCAGTTTTAGCCTTTTCATCGATATCTTTGAATTCATAGATTGCCAGATCGAGCTTTTCAAATTCCAAACGGACCATTTTTTGCGCAATGGTCGGCTGACCGTCAGCGCTAGGCAGACGAATCAGCTGAGCCAAACTATCGATCAGCATTTCTTTATCGGCATCGATCTGCCGCAATACTTCTTCTAACATAAATATGTCACCTCATCATTTTTAGAGCCAATGATTTGAACAATTTGGTCGGTATTATCGATAAAGTAATCTGCCAGGCTCTGATCCATACCAAAGCGGTAATCTTTAATTGCCGCCACTTCTAAACCGGCTCGTTTAGCGGCGGCAATTCCATAAGGGGAATCTTCAACGACGATCGCTTCTTTGGCGGATAAATTAAAATGTTCTAAACACTTTAAATAAATCTCCGGGTTAGGTTTTGATTCCTTTAAACTTTCGCCGGAAATAATATAATCAAAAATACCCTCAAGATCACAGGTATGCAAATTCTTTAAAAGGTAGTTCATATTTGAAGATGAAGCTAGGGCCAGCAAATAACCTCTGTTCTTCAAACGGCTAAGTGTTTCTTTGGTTTTAGGAAATAACAGTTTCCGGTAGTCATAATCTTTGATCGATTCTCTGAAAGACTGCATTTTGGCCTTAAAATCGTCAAAATTATCATACGGGATAATATTCTTATATTTCTCATAAAGATTAGGCCAAAAAGGCATTTTCTTATTACCGCCGATGGATTTATATACCTCCTCTTTCGGAATATCAATATTTTCACTTTTGAGAAAATTAATCGATGTTTGACAATGAAGCCACTCGGAATCAACGATAACTCCATCAAAGTCAAAGAATATCGCTTTGATCATAACCAATCCCCCTTTAACCGTCTAAATCTAATATAACAGAATATCCTGAAAACTCTAATTAAAAATAAAATTCCGTCCACTGACCTATATAGTGATTACATGGCAGATCTGGATGCTTGCTAAAAGGAAGCGATCCATCTTTCAGGGCAATAGCATCTACCAAATTATGAGCGATCACTTCGGGTCTTAAAGGATAATTATGA
>CASFYR010000059.1 GCA_949298975.1 uncultured Bacillota bacterium
AAAGACCATGACCATAACTGTTTTAATCACGGAGCCCCGGTAAGTTCTTAACATATCAACCGAAGCGGCGATCGAAAAGATCAAAAGCCCGATACAAAAGACGATAATTAAAACCGTAATCATCTTCGGCCGCAAGTTCATGCCAAGAATAAAACCAATCCCTTCAAAAAACAGCCATCCTGTTACTGCAGCAAGCATTGTAATAATGCCGATCTTCTTTCCATTCATACTTAAATATTATACTCATGAAAGAGCAGTAATAAAGAAGCAATCATCAAATACGGAACAAAAATGATCATAACAAGCGAAAGCAAACTGATAAACCCGGCCGGGTAGATCAGATTAAGAATACTCAGATCATTTAAGGCAAACAGCCCAACGATAAATATCGTCCCAATCACAAGATAGGTGAAAAAAGGTTTGATCAGGATATCGAGCGACCCTCGATGGTCAAGATATTCGCTCAAAAGACCCAGATTCACCGCCAAAAGAACGATGATGAGATCTAAACGGTCATATATTTGTGAAAGTTGACCACCATTAGCAATTACGGTCATCAAAAGCAAACTGATACCAAAAGCAATGAAAAAAGAATAGTAATTCCACTTGTCTATCACCAGATATAAACCAGCTAAGGACATAGCCAATAGAATTATCGCCATCTCTTCTTTTTCGCTTATCACAAGCCAAAAACCGCTCATGATCACCGCCAATTCCAGCCAACAAAGTCTTTTCATTTAACTTATCCTCCTTGTTAACTGTATTCTAATAAAATGATCATCATCTAATGTCCAAAAAAACGGACATATAGTATAATCTAGATATGAGTGATAATCGTTTGAGGCTATTAGCCGTCCTTGAGATACTGCTGCATTACTCCGACAGTGAACATTATCTGACCAGCGAACAAATACTGGCTCGGCTTAAAAATGAATACGGGCTCGGTGATTTCAACCGCAAAACGGTCTACGATGACATTAAGACATTAATGAACTATCTCGACATTGACAATACCCGGGGATTTGCCATCAGCAACGGCCCGTTTGATCTGCATGAAATTAAACTTCTGACTGATCTTTTGGACAATTTCCGCGGCTTATCGGTCCCACAAAGGGAAAAACTGAAACAAAAATTATATTCTTTCGTTTCAGTTTATGAAAAACAATTCTTGGAAACTCATAAACTGCCGATATCAAGATCCGGCAAAACAAATTATCATTTAGCTATCATCAATGAAGCGCTGCGAAAAAAAGAATTCCTGCTTATTGCGAGTTATAATAACGAACCTAAAGCAATCATTCCCTATCTGCTGTATCTTGACCGTCAGTTTTATTATTTGTTTTATGCCTACAGAAATCATCCGGACAGAATATACAAAATCAGAACCGACCGCATTACCGAATGTCTTTACACCAATGAAAGGCATTATGAAAAAGATCATTTTCAGGAGTGCTTGAAAATTATCAAGACCAGCATCAACAATTACCAGGGTAGCGAATTATCTTTGATCAAATTGCGTCTTTTAAACAAAAATAAACGATACATCATCGATGACCTGAAAGATCACTTTGAGGATATATCGTTTAATGAAGATTTAGACACTATTACCGTCAAAACAACGATATCAGAAGAATTATTCGCTCTGATATGCAAATACGGAACTAACATCAAAATAGTAGCACCACAAAAATTAGTCAAAGAATATACACAGTATTTAAGATCGATCGGGGAACTCTACCAGCCGAAGTGAGTTCCCTGCTTAAGTTCAATCCCTCTGATTTCTGCCAACTCACTGACACTGACCAACTGATATCCGTCCCTGATCAAACTTTCGATCAGGCCTTTATCGCTTAAGGCTTCGGCGGTTGAAGAGTAAATATCATGGAATAATACCAGCATGTGATTTCTGATACCGGAAGTAACGGCGCTCACAATCTTATCAGAGTTGCGGCTGCTCCAGTCATTGGTATCAAGTTCCCACAAAACTGCCGGCAGTTGGATCGCTTCATCAACGCTGGCGTTATAAAAACCATACGGCGGTCGGTAAAGTTTTATGTCATAATCAAAATGTTCCTTGAAATAATCAGCAACTCCCATCACTTCTTTAACCATATTTTCACTGCTCAAAGAGGTAAGATCGGCGTGAGACATAGTGTGCGAACCATATTCGTTGCCCTGGGCAATAGAAGCGCTGATCACCAGATCGGCTTTTGCGTTAAGCCGGTTCCCGAGTACGAAGAAAGTGCCTTGGGCATCATAGCGATACAGGGTATCGATGATTTTGTTGGTGGCATCATCACTGATATATGGGCCATCATCGAATGTTAAGGCAATCGCCTTGCGGTCAGGATCGACGAAAACCGGTTTGACATACTTTTCCGCTGTAATGTTGATTCCGATCTTTGGGCCGATATATTTAAGCGGGATATTGACTTCTGTTTCATATTCGTCAAAATAGCAGCTAAGATCACGTCCCTTTACCTGACACTTATAACTGTCAGCATCCAGATTCTCATAGTATGATTTTTCTAAAAAGTTTAGGGTATAAGCGTAATCAAGCTTTTTTGATTTCATCGTATAACGCAGATAATCCGAGATCATCATAACCGCTTCTTCATTATAATTCTCATCAAATGCCGGTGTTTTGAATTCGCTGTCAAGATAATAACCAATATTCTGTTCATCATAAGTCAAATAATAATATTCACCATCTTTAGTCAGTTCGTAGTCATAGACCTCTACTTCCCCTTCTGTCAGATCATTATGGCAAAGACTGGTTATTAATTCATCGGTTCCTTTAAAGCCATCGGGATAGAAAATCAAACAGCTGTCGGTGCTTACCATTTTGGCGTTAGTATTCACGCTTTGGTATTCGCTCCAGCGGTCGTTTTTTAAAAACATCAAATAAGCAACCGCAAACATAACTGCCACCACTAAAACCACCAGAGAATATTTGATACTTTTTCTTAGTTTTCGCTTTTTCTTTGTCATCGTGTTTTATCAAAATCAACTGATGAGGGCTGAAAACCATAAAGGCAATCAGTTCGCTTGACATAGATAATTCCTGCTAATGCCTTTTCATCTGAAATTCATCCTGCATTCAGCTGATTATTATTCCTCCAACTAGCAATATTGTATCATATTATGCAGCTGATTTATCTTTAAGATAATATTAATAACCTAAAGAAATATTAATGATGGAATAAAGTGTTTTGAAAAAAATGTTCATTTCCGATATAATATCTATGGCAATCGATAGGCAATGATTATTTAGAAACCGTTTTATAAGTCATGCGGATATAACGAGCCCCTCCTAAGACTAAATTATAGGTTCGATTCCTATACGAGACGGCAGATATAAGCGGGAATTATTAGCTGGAATGGCTAAATAATTATCCGCTTATTTCATTTCCTGGAGTGAAAAATCAATCTGGCAGAAATGAAATTTCAGCTAATACATCGTCAAAAATTTGACCTCTCGGCTAATAAAAATGCTCTGTGGCTAATACATTTTTTCAGAGCGTCTGGCTAATAAGAGTGCCCGGTTAGGTGTAAGCCTGTGTTATAGATAGTAAAATTAAGAAAAAACAGGATAAGCAGGCGGCGAGTATTTCAGACTCTCTTCTGGAAACTGATACAATATCAATTACATGGGAAAAAGATTATAGAGGAGTTCAGGGATGGGGAAGAACGGAAAGCGAGAGAAATCCTTCGTGAATATGTACGGAACAGCCAGA
>CASFYR010000060.1 GCA_949298975.1 uncultured Bacillota bacterium
GATCCGGATATTCCGGATCTTACATATTTGCGAACTTTTTTATGCCGTAAGACATGATCAGCCAGTAAAGTAAAGTGCTGATCAGGGCAAAAGCTAAGACGCACAGGTAGAAATAAGTCATGACCGATAAGGTATCGACCAGAACAAACAGATAAAACAATACTAAGCCGACCGCAATGCCCATTGAAGCGAAGAGCGTCACAAATACCGGCAAGCTCTGTTTTACACAATAAGTTTCGTTGATCCAGTCAAAACGTGGTCTGATGATATTCATCAAAAGACCCAGACAGTCGATCATCAATATAAAGAATAATGATGCCACAATAATCATAACAACATCAAATACCCCGATAGAAGCAAAAACACCGGCACCAAGTGCTAAAATGACGGCTATCGGCAGACTGACGATCAGATGAGCCAGCAATTTGGCGTTATAGAGGGTCTGCACTTTGACCGGCAGTGATTTGACGATCCAAAGGCTGATACCTTCCAGCGAGATAGCAGAGGCGCTTAAATAATTAAAGGAAACGATATAGATGACAGCGATAGCGATTCCCGGGGTCAGATATTCCTTGTATTCTTTTGGAATGATACTGATAAATTCCCTGATCTCCCCATTGAAGTAAATCATCGCTCCGATAGCGATAATACCGAAGATCGATCCCATGCACGAATTTAGCACGACCATGGCATTAGAGAAATAATGCCGCAGTTCTTTCTGAATCAGCGCCGTCATGACGCCGTGAGTCTTAAGCTTGCCCATTTTGAACTTGATTCTTCTGACTTTGGCTTTAGTGGTTGCCATTTTGACGAAATTGGCAGATATAATCGCCATGATGATTGCAAAAGGAACAAAGGTAATGGCCACATAACCCAAAAGATAGATAAGATCAAGCTTGGCAATTGCCATGGCCCCGGCATAAAACGGGAACAGCAGCTTGGCGTTTTCCTTGGCAAAATTGATTCCGCCTAAAAGCATATCGTTCATTTCGTTTTGGAGCATGATGACAAAATACATATAAGCACCAAAACCGGCAATAAACAGGATCATCATGATCAGATTTTTGAAGCGGCCGATCTTGGACATGATCAAAGCGATCAGATAGGACAAGATCGCCGTGACCGTTAAGCTTAATAACGGGGAAGTTAAAATCACAAACAGGGCGATCAGCAGTTTGGCAATTCCTATGCCCCATGCGCTGATATAGGCGATCAAGGCCGGAACGGTAACGATCATGCTGTAAATATAGGTTACCAAGATGATCGAGAAGACCCGGCTTAAAATCACCGTTGAGTTTTTGATTGGCAGTACCAGCAATTTGGAGTTGTCTTTAGACTGGTAAAGCTCGTTATAGGTCATAAAGATCGTACCAATGACGGCTATCGTAAACATCAGCACCAGCATGATGGTAAAGTAAAGCCATTCCAGATTGTATCTGACAAGATCGCTCATGGATTCAAACATCATATAAATGAAATAACCCAGGGCGAAATAAGAAACGATCAGAATCAAAATGACGCTGCTTTTAGCCAATACTCCCTGCTTGCGTTTGGAAGTTTTGGTCAGACGGTTAAAATAACCAAAAAGATTAATTTTTACTAACTGCCACAGCATCTTTTTCACCTTCCAGTTCAAGGAATACTTCTTCCAGTGAAGCGTCTTGCGTAACTTCTTCGATCGTTCCGACCTTGATCAGTTTGCCGTTTTTAATGATTGCAATATGGTCGCACAGTTTTTCTGCAACTTCCAAAACATGGGTCGAAAAGAAGATCGCTCCGCCCTTGTCACAATGACTTCGCATCATCTCTTTTAGCCGGTGAGACGCTTTCGGGTCAAGACCGACAAACGGTTCGTCCAGTACGATCAGTTTTGGATCATGGATAAAGGCTGAAATGATGGCCAGTTTCTGTTTCATACCGTGGGAGTATGAAGAGATCGGTGAAGCCAGATCGTCCGTGATTTCAAAAATATCGGCGTATTTTCTGATCTTTTCTTCTCGGACGGTACTGTCAATGCCATAGATATCGGCGATAAAATTCAGATATTTGATCCCGCTTAAAAAATCGTAGAGATCAGGATTATCCGGGATATAGGCCATGATCTTTTTGCAGGCCATCGGATCTTTTTTGATCGAGATTCCATCAATATAAATCTCCCCGCTTTGGATCGGCAAAAGACCGACGACCGATTTGATCGTTGTCGTTTTACCAGCCCCATTATGACCGATAAAGCCAAAGATTTCGCCGGGTTTGATCTCTAGGCTCAGATCATCGACCGCTTTGCGTTCGTCATAACTTTTTATTAAATGCTCAATTTTTAACATAATTCCATCCTTCCTTTTAACCATTATGAGCCATAACCAATCAATCGTCAATATCAGTAAAATACTATTTATTGTCTAATTCAAATATCCTTTGTAAAATAAAAATAGGGGGAAAAGATGTTAAAAGTAAAAAGCTTCGATCAGCTAAACAGGCAGGAACTGCATGCCATTTATTACCTGCGGACCAAAGTTTTTGTCGTCGAACAGAAGTGTCCGTATCAGGAAGTTGATAAACATGATCTTAACGCTTTACACGTCTTTGTGGAAGATAAAGGCGAGATCAAAACTTATGCCAGAGTATTGCCGCCGGGCGAAACCTTCAAGGAGGCTTCGATCGGCCGGGTGGTGGTCTTAAACCGCGGTCAGGGTGATGGCGAGAGGATCATGCGGGTAGCGATCGGTGTTGCTTATGATCATTTTGATGCCGATGCAATCAGAATTGAAGCTCAGACTTATGCTATCGGATTTTATGAACATCTCGGTTTTAAAGTGGTATCAGACGAATTTGATGATGCGGGCATTATGCATGTCGAGATGCTGCTCAAAAAAGATTGACAGTATTTTCAAAAATTGATATAAATTGGATGGGAATGAAGTTCTCCCATAGTCGATGGACTAAAACTGCTTGCTAAGCTGATGACTTCTGCATATTTTTTGCAGGGTCATCGGCTTTTTGTTTAAGGGGGTAAAAATGTTAGCTAGTATTGCGTATATTCTGCTTGTGGGGATGCTGGCCGGATGGCTTTGCAAAAAGGTGTATCTGCCTGGACTTTTAGGGATGCTGATGACCGGGATCGTTCTTGGTCCTCATGTTTTAAATCTGATCGATGAGAATATCCTGTTGATCTCAGCCGATTTAAGAAAGATCGCTTTAATTATTATTTTGATCCGGGTCGGTTTGACGCTGAATATTGATGATCTGAAAAAAGTAGGCCGTCCGGCGATCATGATGTGTTTTGTCCCGGCTTGTTTTGAGATGCTCGGAATGGTCATATTAGCACCGATGCTGCTTGGGATCAGCGTGCTTGATGCGGCGATCATGGGCGCGGTAATTGCTGCTGTCTCGCCGGCAGTAGTCGTACCGAAGATGATCAGGCTCATTGAAGAGGGCTATGGCCGAAAACATGGTATTCCGGAACTTATACTGGCCGGAGCCTCGGTCGATGATGTCTTTGTTATCGTTATGTTTACAACTTTCACATCTCTGGCGCAAGGCGACACGATCTCGGTCATGAGTTTTGTCGATATTCCGCTTTCGATCATTAGCGGTATTATTGCCGGCTGGCTGATCGGTGGTGTGCTGGCTTTGTTTTTTAGACAGTTTCACATGCGCGACACCATTAAGGTAGCGATCATTTTGAGCGTAGCCTTTTTGCTGGTAACATTTGAAGATCAGGCTATGATGATCCCGTTTGCTTCATTGATTGCCGTAATGACTCTTGGTCTGGTACTGAAAAAACAAAGAGAAGCGGTAGCGGTCCGCCTTTCATCAAAGTTCAACAAGCTCTGGGTCATTGCTGAAGTTATGCTGTTTGTTTTGGTGGGGGCGATCGTTGATATCAACTATGCCTTGAATGCCGGTATTGCCGCAATTATTTTGATCTTTGGGGTCTTGCTTTGCCGAATGGCCGGGGTTTATGTCTGTATGATCAAAACCAAGCTAACATCCAAAGAAAGGCTGTTTTGTATGCTGGCCTATACACCAAAAGCCACGGTTCAGGCTGCGATGGGCGGTGTTCCTTTGGCAATGGGACTGGCATGCGGCAATATCGTTTTGACGATGGCGGTCATCGCCATTATCATCACCGCACCGTTTGGGGCTTTTATGATCGATCGCAGTTATCCAAGATTGTTAAAAAAGGATTAAAAAAGTTATTTTAGCATTGTTTATTTGTTCACAAGTTGTAAAATAGGAGTGGAAGGAGATTATTATGGCAAACAGATTTGTACTAAATGAAACCAGTTATCATGGAAAGGGCGCCATCAAAGAAATCGTCAATGAAGCTAAAAACCGCGGTTTTGCGAAGGCTTTGGTCTGCTCTGATCCTGATCTTTTGAAATTTGGTGTCACTAAAAAAGTAACCGATTTACTTGATGAAGCCGGTTTGGCTTATGATATCTATTCCGATATCAAACCTAATCCGACGATCGAAAATGTTCAAAACGGAGTTAAGGCTTTAAAAGCAGCCGGTGCTGATTATCTTATCGCTATTGGCGGTGGTTCATCAATGGATACGGCCAAGGCGATTGGAATCATCGACAAGAATCCGGAATTCGCTGACGTCAGAAGCCTTGAAGGAGTAGCTCCGACCAAGAATCCTTGCACACCGATCTTTGCAGTTCCGACAACGGCCGGTACAGCAGCAGAAGTAACGATCAATTATGTCATCACTGATGCCGAGAAGGATCGTAAGATGGTATGTGTTGACGTACACGATATTCCGGTTGTCGCTTTTGTTGATCCGGAAATGATGGCCACGATGCCAAAAGGCTTAACGGCCGCTACCGGTATGGATGCTTTGACCCATGCGATCGAGGGTTATATCACCAAAGGCGCTTGGGAATTATCTGATATGTTCCATTTGAAGGCAATCGAAATTATCGCTAAGAATTTAAGAGGCGCTGTCGCCAACACTCCGGAAGGACGTGAGGGAATGGCTTTAGGCCAGTATGTGGCCGGCATGGGCTTCTCTAATGTTGGATTGGGCTTAGTTCACTCGATGGCTCATCCGTTAGGTGCTTTGTACGATACACCGCACGGGGTTGCCAATGCAATCATCTTACCGACGGTCATGGCTTATAATGCCGAATATACCGGCACTAAATATAAAGATATCGCTGAAGCAATGGGCGTCAATACGACCGGTATGACCCAGGAAGAATACCGCAAAGCTGCTATTGATGCCGTTAAGCAATTATCGGAAGATGTCGGTATTCCAAAGGATCTTAAAGAAATCGTCAAGAAAGAAGATCTTGATTTCTTGGCTGCTTCGGCTTTGGCTGATGCCTGCTGCCCAGGTAATCCAAGAGATACCAGCGTCAAAGAAATCAAAGCACTTTACGAATCACTGTTATAAAGATTCAGGCTCCGTTTGGAGCCTTTTTTAATATCTGTTATAATTTATTTAGTTTATTGGGAGGATCGAATGAATAATCAGGAAACGATTAAAAATATTAGTTTGGCCGCGATGTTTTTGGCTTTGGGTTTGATCTTGCCTTTCTTTACCGGGCAGATACCAAATATCGGCAATATGCTTTTGCCGATGCATTTGCCGGTGATGTTTTGCGGTTTGATCTGCGGTTACCGCTATGGGCTGATGGTCGGCTTCATAACGCCGATGCTTAGATCGATGCTTTTTGGGATGCCGCTTTTTTACCCGACGGCGCTTGCCATGGCTTTTGAATTGATGTCCTATGGCTTTTTGATTGGATTATTGTATGAAAAATCCCGCT
The DNA here is from genome assembly GCA_949298975.1 of uncultured Bacillota bacterium. GTDB lineage: Bacteria > Bacillota_I > Bacilli_A > Erysipelotrichales > Erysipelotrichaceae > JAHHTG01. Next base: position 5,778 of record CASFYR010000060.1, read on the forward strand.
GGCAATGTCTGAAGGCTTTGTATCGCTGTCTGATTTTGGCGATGATCGGCGGCCGGATCGTTTGGGGGATAGCACAGTTTATATTGTTAGGAATGAGTGGTGGAAGTTTTACTTGGGCGGCATTTGTTACCGGAGCTTTTACTTCGGCTGTTCCCGGTATCGTTTTACAGCTGGTGGTCATTCCGGTTGTGATGGTGGCCTTAAATAAGACTGGGATCGTTGTATTTAAGAAAAGAGCAGCAGTTGATGATCGCTAATTTGGAAAAAGTCATAAAAGAACACCGCATTATTGGCATTGACGGTCGTGCAGGTGCGGGCAAAACCACTCTTTCGGCGATGATCGTTAAAAATAATCCGGACATCGTCGTTTTTCACATGGATGATTATTTTTTAAGGAAGGAGCAAGTCAATGAAAAGCGTTTGGCGCTTGCCGGAGAGAATATCGATCATGAACGATTTTATGAGGAGATCATGCTCCCGTTATATAAAGGAGAAAAGACAATCTGTCACCGGCATTACGATTGTCATGCTCAAACCTTGTCGCCTTTGATTCAGACGAAGATCAAAGGACAAGTGATCATTGAGGGGTCTTATGCTTTTCATCCTTCCCTGTCGCCATATTACGATTTAAAGATTTTTGTCGATATTGATAAGGAGAGGCAAAAAGAAAGAATCATCAATCGCGAAGGGCCAAAGAAAGCAGAAATATTTTTTGAAAAATGGATTCCTTTGGAAGAAGAGTATTTTAAAAAATATGATATTGCCGATAAAAGCGATATCATTATAGATATGGATAATATTGTTGGCATGGAGAATGAGTATGGCAAAAGAGGCACTGATAAATAAAATCGTTGAAGCCATCGGCAAAGCAGAAAATATAAACGAAGTTACATGTTGCATGACCCGCCTGTGTTTTTGGCTTAAGGATAAAAAAGCGGTCGATAAGGCAAAATTGGAGGCGTTGACGGAAGTGCTGGGCGTTCTTTGGTCTGGCGATGAATTACAGGTAAGTGGTTGGGACCAAAGCGGATGATTTGTACCGTTCAATCATAAAAGAATACCATTTCGATCAAGAAAACAAAGAAGATAAGGACAAGTAGTCAGCCCGGCTTTTGGAATTGATCAGCTCAACCCTGACGCCGCTGATCCCACCGATCATGGGAGCCGGTTTTATTTCGATTGTTCTGGCTTTGCTTAATCAGTTCGGCTGGCTGGACAGCGCTTCTTCAACCTATCTGATCCTGAATGCGATTGCCAACAGCGTTTATTATTTCTTTCCGGTATTGATCGCGATATCACTGTCATCCCGCTTAAAGGTCAATCAGATGCTGGCGGTCGTATCAGCCTGTTTATTGCTTTATCCGGACTTTATTAATCTTTTTACGACCGTTTGATCGATCGCTGCCGGGAATATGGTATTGAACCGATCATAACTTTAAGTCATCTGGAGATTCCGTATGCTTTATTTGAAAAATATGACGGCTGGCAAAACCACTGCTTTATTGATCATTTTATCCGTTATGCCTGTTTGATGATCGATCGCTATGCCTATAAAGTCAAATACTGGATCACTTTTAACGAGATCAACTGTGCTTTGCATTTCCCTTTTGTCGTCGGTGTTGGAATCGACCGCGGACAAGATCAAAAGTCGATCATGTATCAGGCGTTGCACAACCTGTTGATTGCCAATGCTAAAATCATCGCGTATGTTCATGCCCGTTATCCTGCTTTAAAAGTCGACGGGATGATTGCCCATGCACCGATCTATCCTTTGACCTGTCGTCCTTTGGATGTACTGGCGGCTAAGCGCCAGGAAAGAGAAAATCTGATGGCTGGTGATGTGATGGTTCATGGTCATTATCCATCCTACGCTTTAAAAATGATGGCCGACGAAAATGTCGTGGTCAAATTTGAAAAGGATGATCTTGATTTGCTAAAGAATAATCACGTTGATTTTCTGGCCCTCTCCTATTACAATTCTCATGCCGCATCAGCTGACAAACACGAAATGACATCAGGCAATCTTTTTGGCGGAGCAAAGAATCCATATTTAAAAACTACATCGTGGGGCTGGCCGATCGACCCGATAGGGCTTAGAATTGTTCTGAATGACTTGAGCGAACGCTATGACGGTCTGCCTTTGATGATCACCGAAAACGGTATCGGCGCTAAAGATACATTGGTTAATGGGAAGGTGCATGACGATTACCGGATAGCTTATTTAAAGGAGCATCTGGCAATGGCTGAAGCAGCGATCGGTGACGGCGTCAATTTAATAGCCTATACCGTGTGGAGCTTTATCGATATCATTTCCGCCAGCGGCAGGCAGATGAGCAAGCGCTACGGTTTGGTCTATGTTGATAAAGATGATGCCGGGAACGGCACCCTTGCCCGCTATAAGAAAGACAGTTTCGCTTTTTATCAGGCGTATCTGGCTAAACATCGCAGTTGCTGATTTTTCATTTTTATTAAAATTGCATATTGACTGTCAAGTTACTTTACACCTTATCATGTAGGTAAGAAGGGATAATAATATGACGATCAAAGAGTTGGAACAATTAACAAAAATGAATCGGGCGAACATCCGTTATTATGAAAGCGAAGGATTGATCAATCCTAAACGGGATGATAACGGGTATCGCGATTATTCTTCAGAGGATCTGGCTGTCTTGGAAAGAATCAAATTACTCCGGGCTTTAAAGGTATCGATTGCCGATATCAAAGCGATGAATAGCGGCGTGGTTAGTTTGGTTACGGTGTTAGATCAGCAGATTGCAATATTAAGGACTAAAAAAGAAGAAATTACCAAAGCACAGCAGGTATGTCAAAAAATGCTGGAAGAAAAGGCTGATTATCATTCTTTTGAGGCCCGAAAATATTATGACGAGCATTATGACCGTTTCGATGAAGCGCTCAAAGAAGATAAGGTTCCCGTTGTTTTATCGCCGATCAGAAGATGGTTTGCCCGATCCTTTGATTTTGCAATCTATCATTTGATCATTTATGCCATACTGGTTTTTGTCTTTAATGTCAACATCGGTAGTCAAACGCTCTTTGCCCGCATACTTGGGGAATTTGCCGTTATTTTACTCGTTTATCTGATCGAACCGGTTTTGCTTTGCGTGATAGGGACAACACCGGGAAAACTGATTCTCGGCCTTAGCGTATGTGATGAAAACGGCGGTCATCTCAGTTATCTTCAGGCTCGTGAGAGGACGAAAGTTTTAATAATCAAAGGCTTGGGCTTGGGGATTCCGGTATATGGTCAATACTGCAGCTGGCGCAGCTATAAATTATGCAGCGGCGGAGAAGTTATGGAATGGGATGATACATCGGTACTGCGGCTTAAAGACGACCGGATGTGGCGAACGGCAATCTTTGTAATTATGTGGATCATTTTGCAGCTGTCACCAATTGCTGTTTCACTGGCGGGAGGCATGCCTTATCATAAAAACAATCTTACCGTCGCCGAATTTGCCGAAAACTTCAATCGTTTAAGTTCTTATCGCAATATCGATCTAGGTTATGATCTTGATAGTTATGGAAGGTGGGTTGAAAAGACCAACCAGCTTGGTAGTTTTCAGATTACCGATCGACCGCCCGGTCAGCCGCCGGATTTTAGTTTTGAACTGGCAGAGGGATCTATAACGTCCATTACTTTTAACTACCAGCTTAAAAACAGCCAATATATACCGGATGATTTAAAGGATCAGATGAATCTGACGGTATTGGCCTTTGTCTGTGCCCAGGACGGTTTTGATTCGTCATCGGTGGAATATGGCAAAATTTTTTCTATGATTGCCAATAATACCTATCGGGATTTTCATTACCGAAAAGATCAGATCACGATTGATTGTAATGTCGAATACTACGGTTATGACCGCGAGATGCTGATTCTAGGTTTCAGCGAACAAGATATCCCGGAAGAAAACTACTATTCTCTTACTTTTACCGTATCAAAAAAATAACCGGCAGTTAATAACTGCCGGCCTTTCTTACAGTTCGATCTCAAAGCGATCGCGATCAAAATTAGTCAAGAATTCCGCGTGATCTTCTTTTATCAAGATAATATCTTCAACCCGCATATAGCATTCATCTTTAAAGAACATCTTCGGTTCGCTGGCAAAAACCATGCCCGGTCTTAAGACATAATCGTAGTCTTTATTGACCATCGGGAATTCATGGCAGTCGATGCCGATCTGATGCCCCAGCGATTCGCTGTCCGGGAAGCGCAGATCATCCCCGAACCCCAGTTCAGTGACCTTAGCTTTGACTAAGCCGTATAGTTCATTGACGTTAGTTTTATTCGGAACAATTGATTCGACCATGTGGACTTGACCACTTTGCAAGGCTTTATAAGCATCTTTGATCTTAGATGGCGCCTTGCCATAATACAGGGTCCGACCCCAGTCACTGCAGTAGCCATCATTCATATATCCGACATCAAAGGCCATCCCCGTTTGGGCGACAAGCGGAGTATAACGGTCATAGTATTCAACATCGGCGCTGGTAATATGATTCTGCGTCTTAAAACCGATGGTCGGCGGGAAGGAAAGATCGGCGACCCCATGGTCAAGACCATATTTGATCAAAAGATTTTCGGCTTCGATCTGCGTCATGCCGGGACGGAAGTTGCTGACCGTCCACGCCACGGCTTCATCGGTAAATTTAGCGATCGCTTTCAGTTTGGCGATCTCATCTTCATCCTTGATACAGCGGATCGACCAGAGCAGATCTTCGGCATCAACCGTTTCAATTTTTGGATCGATGGCTGCCAGAAGTTCTTTCAGATAGTCGCGGCAGCCATAACCCAGTCCGATTTTCTTTCCTTTGACATAAGGAGCCAAAGCATCTTCAAACTGATCCATATAAGATAAAGTTACCGGGTAAGGTTTATCCTTAAAATAATTATAGTAGTGCAGATTGGTAAAAACCCGAAGATCGCCGTCATTTTTCAGATAGAGGAATACTTCAGGATAGAGATAAGCGCTCATCCGACCAACGATATTGGTCATGCAGGTCCTCTGCCAGTAAAGATCGACGCAATCCAAAAGGTATTGCATATTGGCGCCTAAGGCATAGATTACCCCGTCGAGCTCTTCTTTTTCCATTAATTTTAAAGTATTATCAATTCTTTGCTGTTTCATATCGAGCCTCCTATGAAAAGATTTTAGCACAAAATGTAAAGGATTACATAAATAATGAAAAAAATAACATTATTAAAGTAGCCGCAGGAATAAAAGCGATAATGGGTTATAATGATAACAGAGAGATTTAAGGAGGAAATCATGAGACATATCGTTTTATTCAAGTTAAAAGAGCGCAATGAAGCTAATATGGATGCGCTGGTAAATGTTATCATGCAGATGAAAGGGCGGTTGCCGATGTTAGAGGATATTGCGGCAAAGAAAGACTTTTTGGGGACCGATCGCAGTTTTGATGTAATGCTCGAAGCAAAGTTGGCCAAGGAAGATCTTGATGCTTACGCTAATGATCCGTTTCATTTAGCCTGTAAGGAGCAAATGGCACCGCTTATTGAAAGGTCTGTGACCTGTGATGTGGAATAAATATATCTTAGGCAGCAGCGATAAACGCTCGATCGACCAAAGGGCGATCAATGAGATCGGGATCTTATCGGAAGTATTGATCGACCGGGCGGCTAAAGGTATTTATGAGGTGATCAAAGAGAGTGTTTCGCAAAAGGAGCGGATCGTGATCGTCTGCGGTAAAGGTAATAACGGGGCTGACGGCATGGCACTTGGTATTTTACTGCAACACTATGATTATCGGGTCAAGATCTTTTGTCTGAACAGGGATGAGATGCGGCCTGAAGCACGAAGATTGTTAAATATCTGTTTGAAGGTCGGCATGATAGTTACTGATGATCAAAATGTTTTAAAAGAATGGCTGGCTGATGCTGATGTGATTGTCGATGGTTTACTGGGCACGGGCTTTGCAGCACCGCTGAAAGTTGATGTAAAAGCGGTCATATCGCTGATTAATGAAACCAATGTCTATGTCGTCAGCATTGATATCCCCAGCGGTCTGAGCGCCGACAGCAACGAATATGCCGAATACGTCCAAGCCGACCTGACCGTAGCGATCGACTCATATCCACTATCATATTATCGCTATCCGTCCCGTCTTGCGTTCAAGGATATCAAAGTTGTTGATATTGGATTTCCTGAGACAGTTAAAGAAGAGGTCGAAAATATCAAAGCGTTTGATGAAAAGATGATCATAACCCAAAAAGCAAGAGATAAAGAGGGACACAAGGGAACTTTTGGCAAGGGGTTGTTGGTTGGAGGATCACAGATGATGAGCGGCGCACTGGTTTTGGCAGCTAGTGCCGCCATCCATAGCGGAATCGGAACATTAACTCTGTTTGCCCCCTCGGCAATCCAGATCGAACTCGCTTTAAGCCTGCCTTCAGCGATGAAGATTATTGATAAAAGCGGCGCTGACTTTTTTGGCCCTGAAGCTCCTTCGTTTTTATCGAAAATCGTTGATGATTATGATCTGATTGCCATCGGCAATGGCATGGGCAGAAATGCAACGGCTAAAGCGATGGTCAAAAGCGTTCTTTTGAGCCATGCTGCCGTAATCTTGGATGCTGATGCGATCGGGTGCCTTCAGGATAATCCAGAATTACTGCACCGTCCTTATCCGACAATCATCTTGCCGCATCTTAAGGAAATGAGCTATCTGGTCAAGCGTGATGTCGAAGAAATCAAGTCTGACCCTTTTGGCATATTAAAAGATTTTATTCATAACAGCGATCAATTATATGTCGTTTTAAAATCGAGTTTTACGATCATTGCTCAAAAGGGTAGGATGACTGTTTACGATCGGCCCAACAGCGCTTTGGCTAAGGGCGGAAGCGGCGATGTTTTGTGCGGTATCGTTTTGGCTCTGACGGCAAAGAGCGAAAATATCTATCAGTCATTGTTAAACAGTGTTCATGTACACAATCAAAGCGGCCAAAGTAATAGTGATCCTGCTTATTTTACCCCGGAAATGATGATTAGTAATCTTGATAGGGTTTATAGTGATTTAGGCAAACTTTACGCAAAGTGAAGTTAGGTGGTAAGACTGAATAATCTACCTATTTAAGAAACTGTTGATACACGATGATCATCAGTCATTAGAATGAAGGATTTCTTCGAGAATATCAATCGCATCACTGATACAACCATCACAGCTTCTCAACACCTTTCCCCCTTCTATTCCTTTCAATACTCCACAGGTAATAGTCGAATTGCGTTTGATAAATTCCTCGGTAATCTTTTTAGCGTTGGCATAGGCAATTCTTTTCTCCGGCAATTCCTGATTGAGCAGATCAAGAACCATTACTGCCCCGTTTATCGCACCGCACGTTCCCTTAAACGAAGCGCCGATGCCCGAGCCAAAACCAATGCCAAGACGGCATAAGAAATTATGATCGAGTTTCATATCGTCGCTGTAGGCACATAATACTGCCTGCGTACAGTTATAGCGATTATGATAATAGGTAAGGGCGAGATTAATTCTTTCTTCTTTGTTCATATCATACATTATACAAATAAAAACCGATATATTTAAGAAATATGCCTGATACCAGTCTGATATTATTAAGTAAAGGAGGTAATAATATGATTATTACTACAACGCCGACAATCGAGGGATATCGGATCATTGAATATAAACAGATCGTTTTTGGCGAAGTTATTGCCGGGATCAATTTTATCAAAGATTTGGGCGCCGGATTCCGCAATTTTTTCGGCGGCCGCAGCGCCGGTTATTAAGACGAACTTTTAGAAGCCCGTAAAGAAGCTATGAACGAACTAAAACAACGCGCACAAGAGATCGGGGGAAATGCTGTCGTCGGAGTAGATTTTGATTATGAATCCCTTGGACAGGGCGGAATGCTGATGGTAACAGCCAGCGGCACCGCGGTTATTGTCGAAAAAGAATAATATAAAAAGCCATCTTTATGATGGCTTATTTTAATAGATGGTGGACGCTAAGGGACTCGAACCCCTGACCCCTTCCACGTCAAGGAAGTGCTCTCCCAACTGAGCTAAGCGTCCGTCTAAGGTATGATAGCATATTTTAATAGAAAAATAAATATTTATATTTAAAATATAAATATCCGGATAGACGGTTGTTTAGTTCAGAATACATTTTACTTAATTGTTTTTTGGAGAATTCATATCTGTATTTAGATAATAAATCTTATGTAAAATTATCAGAATATATGAAAAAAGAAAAGAAAAAATAATTATATGATCGCCAAAATGTATGATAATATGGGAGATAAAGATAAGGCAAAAGAATACATGGATAACTTGTAATATGAACAGGAATATTAAATTGATCGTAATGGATATTGATGGAACAATAGTTGATGATCAAAGAATGCTGTCACAAAGCAATCGGGAAGTATTGGACAGATTGATGCATAGCGACTATTTGGTTGGCATTGCTTCCGGCAGGAGCATTGATGAACTGATCACAATGAAAGATATTTGGGGACTGGCAAAACCGTTTGATATCATCATTGGAATGAATGGAGCGCAGCTCTGGGATGAACTTAATCAAAAACGATATGACTTCTATCAGCTGAAACCGGAATGGATAAAGGAAATTCTGGACATCATGCGGCCTTTTGATCTTAATCCATATATGATAAAAGGAAGGATGCTGATGTGTTTGAGAAATGATGAAGAAATAGTGAAATCATCTAAAAGAAACGAAACAGCTATTCATGTGGTCGAAGATGAAACAGAATTTTATCACGAACCGTGTCCTAAAATAATGTTTAAAATCCCGCAAGATAAAATAGATGATATTCTGACTTATGCAATGTCTCATAAAAAGAGTCCTTATACAGCGTTTAAAACCCAGCCGGTCATGCTGGAATTTGCCGATGAGCGCACCAATAAAATCAATGCTTTAAAAAAGTATGCTGAAAATAACGGTATTGATCTTAAAGATATCATGTCTTTTGGCGATATGACCAATGATAATGAGATGATCAGGCAAGTCGGTTGGGGCGTGGCTATGGCTAACGGGGCCGAAGATACAAAAAGGGCGGCTCGATTTATTACGAAATATGATAATAATCATGATGGTTTTTCGCGGTTTATTCTGGAAGAGTTCAGACTCATATAGAAACGCCGCTTACCGGTATTTGATTTTCCAATAAAACACAGGGTTATACACCCTGTGTTTTGTCGATAATTTGTGATATATATGCGATAAAAGAATCTGACCCGTTTGGTTTTTCGGGGAAACCGTCTTTTTGAGCTTTGCTGATCAGCTGTCTTTGATGATTCAAAGAAATAATCTTCTTATTGATTTCTTTTATTTTGATGCTGAGCATATCATCTAGATTTCCTCTTTCAAAGAATATCTTTATCTCCGCCAATTCAAAACCAAGTTCTTTGAGTACCATGATCTTCCATAAACGGTTCAAACTTTCATCGTCATACAAGCGATGATTATTAATATCGCGTTGAGATCGCAATAATCCGATATCGTCATAGTATTGTAAAGTTCGTTTACTTACGCCGGACATCTCGCTTGCTTCTTTAGTCTTTTTCATCACATTTTACTTTTGTAACATTACCATAGCTTATCACTTTGACGTGATAGCAAGCCAATTTGCATAAATTCTCCTTTCAATAGAGAATCTGTAAATTGTGCGAAATAAAAGATCGTCTCTTATTATTGATTAATCGAGACGATCCTGATGGTTTGGTTTATTCTTCTGTTTCGAAGATAACGTCAATATGTGGAAGATTCAACTCAAGATATTGACTGTACAGTTCCTGACGAGTAACTTTATCAATAAATTCCAGCTTAAATTCTAATTATTCAATATGATCCTTAATACTTACTGATCAAAACACTAAAGATCTGCTGTCTGATAATGCTTTGGTTTTGGTCCTGATCTAAAATATTCATATCCAGCCAAATAAAAAGCGGTTGAATAACAAAATAATCATTCACCGCTTTTAACAGTTAAACCATTAGTCATTTATTATGTTGATAAAGAACGACTGTTTGATGTGTTGGTTTTTGATGATAGACTTGTCTTTGTCTATGTCGGATTATCTTCCTTTGATTTGATCAGGGCGATAGTTTCAGCTCATTTTCCAATAATTGTTCCACTCTATCAGCCAGATAGTCGATTGCCCGCATCTCGCCTTGTTCAGATAATCCTTCCCGTGGTTCGCTCATCCGGACTGTTAAAACCGTGACCGGTGGCTTTTCGGTAACCGAGAGGGCAAAACCGCTGCGATTGCCGTATACGGTTATTCTGGCAGTGATACATCCGTCATCTGATTTATCGTATTCACTGTTTTCTGCATCGAGGATGTCGTATAGGGCATATAGCACCAGCTGTTTAGTGTATGGCA
>CASFYR010000061.1 GCA_949298975.1 uncultured Bacillota bacterium
AGGAGGGATTTGAACCCTCGCGCCGGTTTCCCGACCTATGCCCTTAGCAGGGGCACCTCTTCGGCCTCTTGAGTACTTCTTCACTCTTGCACTTCTTCCGTCCAGCGCTTTATAATATTATCATATTGATTTTGATATTGCAAGAAAAAATGCTATAATTTTTTAGGGGAATTTGATATGTATATTGCCGAGTTTGAAAAAGTCAGTTTAGAACAGTTTATTAAAGATTATCGATCGATGGTAAACGAAGATGTCGGGGAAGAGAGCCTCAGACAGATCTATGATGATATTCGTTTGCCAAAAAGAGCGACATCCGGCAGTGCCGGCTACGATTTTTATTCAACTGCAACAATTGAACTAAAACCGAACGAAACAACTAGAATTCCCAGCGGTATTCGTGTTAGAATGGATAAGGGTTATGTATTGAACCTGTATCCCCGTTCATCATTCGGATTAAAATACCAGATGTCATTACTGAATACCGTCGGTATTATTGATTCGGATTATTATTTTGCCGAAAACGAAGGCCATATCATTATCGGTATTGTCAATCGTGGTGATCAGACGATGAGGATCAACATTGGCGAGAGATTCGTTCAAGGTCTGTTTGGAGCATATTATTTAGCTCTTGAAGCAGATGTTGTCAATAAGCGCAGCGGCGGTTTTGGCAGCAGCGGCAAAGATTAAGCGCCCGTAGCTCAATTGGATAGAGTACTTGATTCCGATTCAAGCGGTTGCAGGTTCAAGTCCTGTCGGGCGCGCCATTTTAAGTTTCAGCTCCATGCGGAGCTTTTTATTTTTATAAAATCAGTGATAATATCGTTTGGTTATTTGCTATGATTAAATCAAGATAAAGGGGAGGAATTAAGAATGGTTAACGGAATATTAGTTGAAGTTTGCTGTGGCAGCGTAGATGATTGCATTATTGCTGAAAGGTGCGGCGCTGATCGGATTGAACTTAATCATGCCTTGGAGATGGGCGGGATGACCCCTTCGTGTGCAACTCTAAGAAGAGTCAAAGAATTAATGGATATCAAGGTGTGCTGTATGGTCAGACCAAGGGGGTTTGGCTTTAACTACAGCGACGAATATTATCAGGTCATGTTAGAAGAGGCAAAAGATCTTTTAGCCAACGGAGCTGACGGCATCGTTTTTGGTTTCTTAAACGCCGATTCTTCGATCGACATCCAAAGAACCAAAGAAATGGTAAATATCATCAAACCAAAAGAGGCTGTCTTTCATAAAGCGTTTGATTCTGCCAAAGATATGGAAAAATCGATCCAAATACTGATCGAGTGTGGAATTGATCGGGTATTGACCAGCGGCCAGGGCAAGTATCCGGATATGGATCTTTCGGCTTTGCAAATGCTGAATGAAAAATATGGCGATAGAATCCAGATATTGCCAGGCGGCGGGGTAAGGGAACACAATGTTCAAAACATCCTGAAAACAACCGGCATCAAACAGATTCACATGACTTCCAAGCATTTGGTGTTAGATCCTTCAACGATGGATGATCCAAAAGATGCTGCCGATAATTCTTATATCGCTACCGATGAAAAACAATTAAAAGCTATTTTAGAGAAGATCAGGGAAATAGAATGGTAACCTACAAACAGATCGTTAAAACGATATTAGAAAATATTTTTACGACCCAGACCACTAGAATAATCGAAGCGGTACGGTTGGGAATGGAAGCCAAAAAAAGCGGTGGTCACTTTTATATTCTTGGTACCGGTCATTCGCACATGATGGCGGAAGAGTTTTATGATCGCCTTAAAGGCGCTGATATCTATGATCCGATCTTGATGCCGGAACTGATGCTGCATCAATATCCCAATAAATCGACCTATATCGAAAGAACCGCAGCTTATGCAGATGTCATCAGTGCGCTTTACCCATTGCATAAGGAGGATGTCCTTATGTTGATCTCCAATTCCGGCCGTAATGGCATGATGGTGGAAATGGCGGATATTGCAAAAAGAAACGGGGCTAAAGTCATTACCGTTACCAATTATGAGCAGGCTAAAGTGATCCCGTCCCGTCATCCCAACGGCCGCAATATCATCGATTATGGTGATATCAATATCTCTAACTGCGGTCATTTTGGTGATTGCGCCTATGTTACCAAAGGCGGGGTCTATTGCGGTGCTACTTCTACAATAACGACAACCATGATTGCCCAAATGATGAATGTCATCGCTATCAGTGAACAAAAAGGGCATCAGGCAGACTGTGAATTGATCAACCGTTTTAAAGAATACTATTATGCGGCTTTTGACCGTGTTGATAGCACCGATTTTTCCGCAATGGTCGATCTGCTTTTTGATGCTTATATTAACGATAGGGATATCTATATCGTCGGTTCGGGTCATTCGCACCTGATGGCGGAGGAACTTTACATCAGAGCCGGTGGAATGGCAATGTTCAGGGCGATTTTGGAAGATGAACTGATGAACCATCAGGGCGCTCAGAAATCTGACATGATCGAAATGATCCCGGATTATGCTTCTTTGATCTATAAAAAGTATCAGATTAAAAAAGATGATGTCATCATCATCTGTTCCAATTCCGGCAAGGGCGCTTTCAGCAATGAATTGGCAGCCCTTTGCCGTCAAAACGGTGTTAAGGTAATTGCCATTACCAATAAACGATCATCCGCAGTTTCCTTGCATCCTTCCGGCAAATTATTGAAAGATAATTGCGACCTTCTGATCGACAATTGCGTCGATCCTAAAGATGCGGCATTTATGATCGATGAGGATGAATGTGCGCCGCTTTCATCCTCGATCGTTTCTTATATTTTGGAAACAGCAGTATGTCTGCTTGCGGATAAAATGGAAACAAACGGCATTGAACCGCCGATTTTCACCAGTGCCAATATCGATCAGAAAGACAGCCGCCGCAACGATCAGATCAAGGAGCGTTTCCGGGATAAGTATCTTTATCAGCCAGAGCGAACGATTTGATTGACATCGTTTACAAGCAGTGTTAATATAACTATGGAAAATCTGTTTCAGGGCGAGGTGCAATTCCTCACTGGTGGTAAAGTCCACGAACCTTTTTAGGCCGAATGGGTGAAATTCCCATACCAACGGTATAGTCCGGATGAAAGAAACAAAGTACTTTTACGTATTTTTTGGTCTTGAAAGTTTTTCAGGGCCTTTTTGTTTCTTATCAGATTTTTTAGATGATAAGGAGGAAAAGAAATGTCAACAAAGACAAACACATCTGTGGCCAAACTTCGTACTTTACGACTGGTTAAGATGGGGATGATGATCGCAATTTCGATTGCTTTGGTCTATTTCATTCATTTCCCTATTTTCCCTCAGGTTGCTTTTTTGGAGTATGATCCGGCCGATATCCCAATTCTGATTGGAACTTTTGCTTTAGGACCTTTAGCCGGTCTTCTGTTAACGGTCGTTACTTCGATCATTCAGGGATTGACCGTCAGCGCTGCCAGCGGTCTTTATGGTATCTTGATGCATGTGATCGCCACCAGTGCTTTGGTTTTGACTGCCGGTCTGATCTATGCTCGTAACAAGACCCGCAAGAATGCTGTAATTGCCCTGGTTTGCGGTACTGTCGCCATGGTGGCAGTCATGTTTGTGGCTAATTTGATCGTTACGCCGATGTTTATGGGCGTCACGGTCGATGTCGTTTTGGTACTGATGCCGTTTATTCTTTTGTTCAATCTGATCAAAGCCGGCATCAATTCGCTGGTAACCTTTGTTCTTTATAAAAGAATATCCGGCTTCTTGCACGATTAACAACTCACATAAGTTTAAAACTCCAAAAATAAGCAGGTCATTATGACCTGCTTATTTAATATTCTTTTCGACGATTGCTTTAAGAGTTTTAGGATCCGGATATTTGTAGATATCATTCAAACGTTTTTGTTTGGCGATTTCTTTCATAAAACTGATTTTTAAATTGCGATATTTTAAGACCGCCGAGTTTTCATTGGCGAACCGGCGAAGATTGGCTGCCACATCCATCGTCTTGTAAAGATCGATGAGAAGAAAACCATAGAACATTCCGACAATAAAGGAGAACTCAATATTGCTGGTATATAAGCGAACGGCATCGACGATGATCGGGTTTAAAAGATAGAAATAGATTAAGGATACTACGCCCCATAAAATACTGAATTTCAGGCAGATGATCCCTTTATAGTTGAATTTCACATCAGAATAATCCCACAGTTTGATTTTCATGACTTTAATAAAGAATAGACCTCCGATCAGCTCCAGCATCGTCATCAAGAACGACGCGGCAATAAAGACGATCACTACTTCTACAAACTGGTTTTGAATATTAATATCATTCATCAGAAGACTAAGGATATATAATACGACTACCCCGAAACCATATATCGGCAAATACGGTCCGCTTAAAAAGCCGGGATTGATAAAATGTCCTTCAGGGTTGATTTTCTTGTTGAAACGGTTAAACACGAACTCCATGATCCAACCGACGATACTTCCAAGGAAGAATAGGAATAAAATAACTAATAATTCTGTTGTATTCATAGGTCAAGTATAGCATAGGCAAATAATAATGCTCTGATTATGCTCTATAAAAGATGGCAAACGCCATCTTTTTATTTATTTCATCGCTTTGATCATCATTTCGCTGATCAGCTTGCTGTATTCAACCGGATCGGCAATGGTGAATCCGGCCATCAGCAGCGCTTGATCGTATAGGACTTTCGCGTATGATCCGATATCTTCCTTTTGATCATAAGTCTGTTTCAAAGACTGGAATAATTCATGATCCGGATTGATTTCCAAGATCTTGTTGGCCTTGATTCCACCGCCCTGATTCATTTCCTTAAGGACCTTTTCCATTTCCAGTGAGAGATTGTCGTCGGATACCAGACATACCGGATGGGATTTCAGCCGGCTTGATAAATGAACTTCTTTGACCTCGTCTTTCAATATTTCCTTGATTGCTGAAAGGATATCTTTATTTTCTTCGTTATCCTTCTTGATTTTTTCTTTTTCTTCTTCGCTTTCAAGATCGAGATCACCTTTGTTGATCGATTTGAAAGGATGATCAGCATAGCTGTTAAGGATCGATACCATGAATTCATCAACATTGTCTAAGAAGTAGAGGACTTCGTACCCCTTATCGAGAACCCGTTCGATCTGCGGCATTTCCCTGATCTTTTCAACGCTTTCTCCTACTGCATAATAGATATCTTTCTGGTCTTCTTTCATTCTTTCAACATACTCTTTGAGAGTTGTATACTTATCTTCAAAGCTGGATTGGAAGATCAGAAGATCAATAAGGATATCCTTGTTTTTGCCATAGTCTTCATAGGCGCCGTATTTGAGCTGAGCACCAAACTCTTTAAAGAAGGTTTCATAGTTATCCCGATCATCTTTCAGCATTTTTTCAAGGGTATTCTTGATCCGCTTATCGATCGATTTCTTGATCTGGTTCATTTGATAATCCTGCTGCAAGATCTCTCGGGAAATATTCAGATTCAGATCATCGCTATCGACCAAGCCACGGATAAAGCGGAAATAGTCTGATACCAACTCATTGGCTTCGTCTTTGATAAATACGGACCTGGAATAGAGCTTAAGACCCAGTTTATAGTCGGATGTATAGTAGTTGTAGGGAGCCTTGGCTGGAATATAAAGCAGGGCGGTATAAGATACATTGCCCTCGACCTTGTAATGGATCGTTTTCAGCGGTTTATTGTAATCATAATATGACTGCATGTAAAAATCGTCATATTCTTCAGCCTTAATATCCTTTTTAGCTTTTTTCCAAAGCGGGATCATCGAATTGATGGTCTGATTTTCGGTGGTAGTGACAGTTTTGCCCTCTTCCTCGGTGGCTCTTGTAACTTCAACGTCCATTTTGATCGGATAGCGGATGTAGTCGGAGTATTTCTTGATCAGAAGCTGGATGTTGTCGCTGTCTAAATACTGATCATAGTCAAATTCCTTACTCTTTGGTTTGATATGCAGTTTGATAAGTGTACCGCATTCATCTTTCTTGGCACTTTTGATCTCATACCCTTCTTCGCTCTCCGATACCCAAAGATAAGCTTTGTCTTCACCGACTTTTTGGGAAGTTACTTCAATCTTGTCGGCAACCATGAAAGCACTATAGAACCCAACGCCAAACTGGCCGATGATATCGATCTCTTTTTGATCGTCAAGTTCGCTCTTAAAATCCAATGATCCGCTTTTGGCGATCGTTCCCAAATTATTTTCCAGATCATCTTTGCTCATGCCGATGCCGTTATCGCTGATTGTAATGATCCGCGCTTTTTTGTCGATCGCAATATTGATCTGCGGGTCTTCCATTTTGACGTTCTGATCGGTCAGCGAGAGATAACGTCTTTTATCCAAAGCATCAGAAGCGTTGGAAATAAGTTCTCTTAAAAAGATATCTTTGTTGGTATAGATGGAATTGGCCATCAGATCCAACAGTCTTTTAGATTCAGTTTTAAATTGCTTAATAGCCATTGTAATCACTCCTTTAGCACTCTTATTAATCGATTGCTAATATATAATAGCACGAATAGATGATATGTGCAAATTATTGACCTCAGTTTGATAAAAATCGGTATAATAATGATATGCAGGAAATAATACTGACCAACATGTGCATGTTGCAAAAAGATGATATGGTCTTGATCCAGAACCGGAAAAAACAAGACTGGCCAGGTTACACTTTGCCTGGCGGCAAAGTAGATGAGGGCGAAACGATCAAAGATTCGGTTTTCAGAGAATTCAAGGAAGAAACCGGTCTTTTACTGAAGGAAGCGACATTTGTCGATTATATTGAATGGCAGATCGATAATAAACGGCATTTATGCCTTTTGTTTAAGGCAAATGAGTATGAGGGCGATCTGATCGATACTTATGAAGGGCATAATGCATGGGTTCGGATCGGCGAATTAAAACCCGATAGGTTTTCAGCTGATTTTGACAAGATATTGGACCTGTATGGCATTAAATGGAGGTAAATAATGAAAACGATAAACGGAAGAATCGAAATGGCTAACGGAGAGGTCATCCCGTTTGAACTGTATCCGGAATATGCTCCGGCAACGGTGGCAAATTTTACTAAACTGATCAAAGATCATTTTTATGATGGCCTGACTTTCCATCGCTGCATTCCGCATTTTGTTTCGCAAGGGGGATGCCCAAAGGGCGATGGTACTGGTGAGCTTGATTATACGATCAAGTGTGAAACAGCCAACAATCCCTTAAAACATGTTCCGGGAGCTATTTCTATGGCTCACCGCGGCAAAGATACCGGCAGCTGTCAGTTTTTTATCTGTCATGAGGCCCAGCCGCATCTTGACGGCGTGCATACGGTCTTTGGTCGGGTGATCGATAATTTGGCTGCGGTAAAAGCCATGCGAAACGGCGATGTGATGAAGAAAGTGGTCATTGATGAATAAGAGCAAGATGATGGAATATGGCAAAGTGGTCCTTGGTTCGTTCCTTTTCGCTTTCGCCATCAACATCTTTATCGTTCCTTTTGGTATCTATAACGGCGGTATTGTCGGTACCTCCCAGATTATCAGAACCCTGTTGGAGCGCTACCTTAACATTCATTTTTCGTTTGATATTGCCGGTATCGTCAATATGCTGTTGAATGTACCGCTGTTGATAGCGGCATATTACAAACTGAATTCCGGTTTTGTCAAAAAGACCGTCATTTCGGTAATCATCCAAACAGTTGCCTTTAGTGTGATCCCGGTATTAAATGAACCATTAGTTACAGATCGGCTGGCTTCGCTTTTGATCGGATCCATTATCTCCGGTTATGGCGTCGGGATGGTTTTGGTAGCCAGAGGATGTGCTGGCGGCAACGATACAACCAGCATGCTGATCATGCGCAAGCATCCGAATATGTCGGTCGGGAAATTCAATCTTTACTACAATGTCGTCATCTATGTGATGTGCGCGATATTGTTTGATATTGAAACGGCAATATATTCAGTATTACAGGCGGTTTTATTCTCGTTTGTCGTCGATAAGCAGCATTTGCAGAATATCGAGGTCAGCGTGATGATCTTTACTCGCAACAGCGAGGTCAAAAGAATGATCATCAACGAACAGCATCGCGGAGTTACGTATTGGCAAGGTCAGGGAGCTTATACTGACAAGGGAGTAGAAGTTTTGATTACCATCATTTCCAAATATGAAGTCATGACGTTGGAAAGGAAGGTCAAAGCGATGGATCCCCATGCCTTTGTAATTGTATCGAATCAGGCCCAGGTAGTTGGCAATGTTGAAAAAAGACTGATTTAATTCAGTCTTTTTGTTTTGCCGTATAAGATGATGCTTACCGTTGCTGTCAGCATTTGGGAAAGCGGAATGCTGTACCATACTCCGTTTATACCAAAGATGCGAGGCATGACCAGCAACAGCAATATTAAAACCACCATCTCACCATAAATTAAAAGATAGGCATATTTATTTATCCTCATGGCATAAAAATAAGAGGTTATGCTGCGCGAAACCGCTATCCCGCCAAAACCGATCAAAAAGATGATCATGATCTGATCGATCGTTTGAGCCACTTCTATTGAAGAGCCGAACAGCAAAGATATTTCTTTACGGTAGATAAAAATAATAACAGACGAAATGACCGCAACAAGCAAAGAAAAGATCACGGTCAGTTTTAGAATGTGCTGTACTTTATTTTTTTCCTTTTGCCCGTGAAAAAGACTGATCAGTGGCTGTGATCCATCGGATATTCCTTGTAAAAGAAGAGCGATAACACAGGCAATATAGCTGATGATGGCATAACAGGTTATGTAAAAGTTGCCACCGTTTTCAAAAGCAAAGTAATTGATCAGGATCAAAGTGACGTTGGGAGCAAAG
>CASFYR010000062.1 GCA_949298975.1 uncultured Bacillota bacterium
CAGCTTTTACAGACGATCAGAATTGTCCAGAAGTTATATAACCGCAACCTGCGGATCGAAGGGGTATTGCTTACGATGTTTGATGCCCGAACCAATCTGTCGGTCGAAGTTCAGCAGGAAGTTGTTAAACATTTTAAAGAGAAAACATATAAAACTTATATTCCGCGGAATATTAAATTATCCGAAGCGCCAAGCGCCGGGGAATCAATCTTTGATTATGCGATCAATTCCGAAGGGGCAAGGGCGTATGTTCAGCTTACCCGGGAAATAATCAGGAATAATGAGGAGTAAAGTATGGCTAAAAAACTTAAGAAAGGCTTAGATCAAATATTCGGTGATATTGATGATGTGATCAATGATATCAGTTACAGTTCGGCCAATCAGTCTTTGGCGATCAGGATCGCTGATATCCGGCCCAATCCCTATCAGCCGCGTAAGGTCTTTAGTGAAGAAGGAATAAATGAACTTGCCGCTTCGATCAGGGAGCACGGTGTATTTCAGCCGATTATCGTCCGCAAAGCAATCGGCGGGTATGAGCTGATAGCCGGAGAAAGACGGCTGCGGGCTTCAAAGATCGCGGAAAAAGAAGATATCCCGGCCATCGTAGTTGATTTTGATGATCAGCAGATGATGGAGATATCGCTTTTGGAAAATATTCAAAGAGAAGATCTGAATCCGATCGAAGAAGCAGAAGCCTATGATAATCTGATTCATAAGCTCGACTACACCCAAGATGAACTGGCTCAAAGGATCGGCAAATCAAGACCGTATATCACCAATATGCTGCGTCTTTTGAAATTGCCGTCAGCAATCCGGGAAAAAGTTATTAACGGTCAGCTCTCCGGCGGTCATGCCCGGACTTTACTGGCAATTGAAAGCGAAGATGAAGCAATTGCCCTGGCACAAAGAGCGATCAAGGATAAACTGAGCGTCAGGGAACTGGAAAATATCATCAATCAGAAGAAACAATCCAAAAAAACAAAAAGCGAAAAACAGCCGGATCCCGCTTATGAAAATGTTCGGCATATCATGGAAAATAAACTGGCAACCAAAGTTAAAGTTGAAAAAGACAAGATAGTCATCACTTACCGGGGTGTTGATGATCTTAATCGTATCCTGGAAATAATGGATTGTCTGGAACAAGAATAAAACCTGCATAAGGCAGGTTTTTATTTTAAAGATTAAAGAATTTTGTCAAATAACGGCAGACGCCGTCTTCTTCGTTGGTGTATTCCGTCATAAACGGAGTGGTGTTTTTTAGTCCTTCCCGTCCGTTTTTCATAATTACGCTATGGAAGTATCTGCTGGCCAAAGCCGCCTCATCATTATAAGAGTCGCCAAAAAAGATCACATTGGCATAAGGTTGATCCAAATAATCACAAAGCGCCATTAATCCGCTTTCTTTATTGGTAAAATCAGGAGTTATCTCGCCGTTATTAGGCAAAGAAGAAGTAAAATAAAACGGCAGTTCATTGCGTCTGGCTAACAGTTCATCCCGCTCAGCCATCACCTTGAACAAAACATTTGCCCGATTGACATAACGCTGATGGTTAATAATATCATCCCGGACCGAACCATCAATAGGGGTTCTGGTTTCCAGCATCATTTTTTTGATCGGCGGCTCGATATGATAATCGTCAAGATGTTCTAAGGAATAGCGATCGGAAAAAGCATCACCTTTGATCATATAATCAATATCGACCTCGGTATATTGTTCGAAAAAATCAATAATACTGACAAATTCATCCGGAGTAAAGCAGACTTCCTTGATATATTTATCTTCCAAACCGTCATAAACCAGGGTACCGGTACTGACCACGCTGTAGCGGAACAATTGTTTGTCATGAAAATAATCAGGCATCCCGCCATAAGAGCGGCCGGTGCAGGGAACAAGATAGTGACCCTGGGCAAACAGCAGGCGCAAAACCTTTAAAGAATAGGCAGAAACGGTCTTATCATTTTTAAGGATCGTACCGTCAAGATCAAACGCAATAATCATATTATGTATTATAGCTAAAAGAATTGTTCAGGTAAAGTATTGACAGATAACTGTATCTATGTAATAATCACAGTAGAGGATATCCTATGTTTATCAAGATCGACAACAAGAGTTCACTGCCCAACTATCTGCAGATTGAAAACCAGATCAAACAGTTGATTTTAAAAGGCGAATTAAAGCAGGGTGATAAACTGCCTTCGATCAGATCTTTATCAGCTGAGCTTAATATTGCCATCATTACGATCAAAAGAGCGTATGAAGAACTGGAAAAAGATCATATCGTTTTCACCGAAGCAGGCAAGGGAGTTTTTGTTGCCCCGATCGACCAAAGCGAGATCAAAAGGTCAATAGCCGAGGAGCTGCGCAGCGAATTGGCAAAGACCGTCAATAAGGCTAAAAGTTTTGGCTTTAGTGATGAAGAGATCGAAGAAATGATAAGGAGCGTATATGAATGATTATGTTGTATCAATCAAAGATCTGATGATCACCTATTCCGATTTTAGGTTGATGATTGAAGAATTGAATCTGAATAAAGGTTATGTATATGGTTTGATCGGCAAAAACGGCAGCGGCAAAACGACCCTGCTGGACGCTTTGTTAGATCTCATTCCTCATTGCGAAGACGATGTACGGATATTTGGCCAAAGAATCAAAGACAACGAGGTGGCTATAAAAAACCGGATCGCTTATGTCAGTGATGATTTTGTTTTCCCGGGCAATTATAATCTGAATAAAGTGGCAAAAGATATTGCTCCATTTTACGAACGGTTTGACGAAAAGTGTTTTAATCAGCTAATTAATAAATTTGGTCTTTCAAAATACACCAAGTTTAAAGATATGTCTAAAGGCAGTCAAAATAAGGCCTATATCGCTTTCGCTTTGTCGCATGGTGCCGACCTTATCGTTATGGATGAACCGACAGCAAATCTGGATCCGATTGCCCGCAAGGATATTTTGGATGTTTTGTACGAAATCATGAGCGAAGAAGATAAAACGATCATCTTTTCCACCCACATTACCAGCGATTTGGATAAGATCGCCGACCATGTCATCTTGCTGGATCAAGGCAGGATTCAGTTTAATCTGCCGAAAGACAAACTGGAAGAGGAGTGCTGTAAGGTGTTCTTGGAAGAGATAGATGAAAACATCCGGCCATACCTAAAAGGAATCAAGCGGCATGCCAACGGTTATGAAGCGTTGTGTATCAATTCCACCCGTTTCATGGATGATGATCGCTATCAGTTCAGCCGGGCAACGATCGAAGATATAATGTACTACTGGGAGATCAAGAATGAATAAGTATCTTTCACTGATGATCAGAAAAAAAATTTTTGCCTGGCTAATTTCCGCACTGTTTTTGATCATAATGGCAACCGGGATCTTCTACCTTAATATATTCTTGATTTTAGGCGTTTTTATAATCGCCGGATTTATGGTTTTGAATTATGATATCACCAATCAGAACTGGAAAAAAGTCAAGATCAACAAGGTGCTCAAGATCCTGCCGATCGATACAGGAAAGTATTGCCTTGTCAAAGTGATAAATGCTCTGATTTGGTCGGGATTTTCTTTTGCCGCAACAATGCTTTATCTTTGGTCGGCGTCACCATATAACGCGGCGCTGACAGGAATAAACATAGAATTGTACGCGGTCGTGATTTTATGCGCGTTTAATTCGCTGTGGCTGGTTATTTTTGAATCGGTATATAAAAAACCGCCGCTTGAGATCTGGTACAGTTTTGCTTATTACAACAGCTTGGCCGCTTTATTTCTGGCCACTTACGGCCGCCTTGATCTTCCTTTAGGATTGATCGGCACCTATCTGATACTGGAAATATTACTGGTTATCGCCGGATATGCTTTTTATTGGTTCGCGAAGCACGAAAACAATAATGAAACAATCACTTTCAGCGGTCCGGGCCGCATGGGCCGGGTTATTCAGCTGCGCAAATATGCAATCAATAAAAAGATCAATAAAATCAACTGGCTGCCGCAGGCATACTTTGCTTATTATCTGCTGTTTAAAAACAGATCAGAATTATGGTTGTTTTTACCGTTTTTAATCATTCTTTGTATTGTGATCGTGATCGAATCCGATAAGGAGCGGTCAATGATAAAAATTGCCCCGATCAGCGCCAAAGAGAGAAAGAAAACCGTTTATTTCCAAAGCATCGGCAGTTTGATGGCGTGGCAGATAGTACTGGCTTTTATAATCATGGTGTTTGATCGTGATTTGATGTTTTCGCAAGCATTAATAATGATCGGATCACTTTTGGTGTTCAGTTATACCGACGGCATCCTTGCCAACTTTATCTATAACCGGCGCGATCATTTTCTCTCACTCTTTTTAGGGTCGATAATATTTACAGCGGTCTTGGCTGGCGAAATGATCGTTCTTGTTCAAACGATGAACGGTACGTTTGATGCGGTTTGGTCATATCCGCTGCCAATAGCGGCTGTTGGTTTGGTTGTTATTGCCAGTATGGCAATGTTTGCGGATATTAATATCAAAAAGAAACGGGTGTAATGATGAAAAATAAACAGCAGATTATAGTATATACGATAATTCTTGTAATGATCATCATTGCTTTGGCAGTCTTCGTTTCAAAAAAGATCAAAGAGATTCACGAAATGACGATCGACTGTTATGGCATCAGTGGTCAATCTCTATATTATAAAGAGAAACAAGGTGATTTTACCTGTAAATTAGTCGGCGAGTTGCCTGATAACGGTGAAACCGCTTCTTTTGACTGCCGTTTTACTCTTTTCCCTTTGCTGGGAGACAATAAAAAGCAGAAGATCGATAATTTGCTGATTGGCGACGTATATGACGAACAGCTAAAACAGATCATTGATGTGTACGCCGGCGAAGAAAATGTTAAGGTTGTTTTGTATCGCAGCGGGCGGCTTGGGGTCGATCTGATCTTTGCAAGCGTCGCTGAAGATGTCTTTCAAATCGATACTTTTGAGCATGTGGCACAAGAATCAAACGGAGCAATGGTAACGGTCGAAGCGATCGATGAAAACGGCTATCAGTATAATTATGGTATTGAATTGGTCAGGGGACAGGCATTGACAAAAGAAGAATTCAACGAATACCTGACAGATAAAATGGAAGAGGGGTATCAGATATTTAAAGATGAAAGGTAATAAAATACCCTGAAATATTGACAAAAGGTTCATATTTACCTAAAATTAAAGGGCAACTTGGAAAATTTGTTAGAAATGAGGTGTATGTATGAAAAGAACTTATCAGCCAAGTAAGAGAAAACACCAAAAAACACACGGTTTCCGCGCCCGGATGAAAACGGTTGGAGGACGCAAGGTGCTTTCCAGACGCCGTTCTAAAGGTAGAAAGGTATTATCTGCATAAAGTCACTTGAAGGTGGCTTTTTATTAATCTTATGAATAAACACCAGCGCATCCGGAAAAACGAAGAATTTCAAAGGATCATCGGTTTAAAACATACTTTTGTCACGAGAAATTACATCATTTATTATGATCGCAAAAAGGAAGAAAATCCGCGTTTTGGTCTCAGCGTCTCAAAAAAGATCGGTAAAGCCCATATCCGCAATCTGATCAAAAGACAGCTGAGGATGATGATCATTGATATTGTTGATTTTTCTGGCTATGAATATGACGCGATCATCATAGTCAGGGCCGATTATTTGCATAATTCGTTTGATGATAATAAAAAAAGTTTGGCAAAGGCCTTAAAAAAAGTTAGAATTATATAGTATAAATCAAAGGAGCAAGTAAAAATGAATAAAAAGAAACTGCTGATACTGATCAGCGTTCTGATGGTGTTGTTTCTGGCGACAGGCTGTTCAATCCCTAAAGACAGCGAAGGCAACAACATTCTGATCACTCTTGACACCACCTTCCGGCAGATGATGGACTCTGAGGGTTTCTTCAGCGCCATCTTCGTCTATCCGCTATCACAGTTCATCAATATCATTACCCCGTATACCAATGTCGGGATATCGATCTTAGTCGTAACCGCGGTAATTAACGGTCTGGTGGTATTGTTTACCCTTAAGCAGAATATTGCGATGCAGCGGATGCAGCAGCTGCAGCCGGAGATCCAGAGGATCCAGCGCAAGTATGAAGGCCGGACCGATCAGAACTCCAAAATGCGCATGGCGCAGGAGATGCAAAACCTTTACAGCAAGAATCACATCAATCCGATGAGTTCGTTTATCGGACTGTTTATCCAGTTCCCGATCCTGATCGCCATGTATATGGCTTGTCAAAGAGCGGAGGCGGTTGCCAAGGGTTCGTTCTTCGGCATTTCGCTTGAACCGACCCCGTTAGCCGGGATTACCGGCGGTCAGTGGGTTTATGCCGTTTTCTTCTTATTGATGCTGGGTATTCAGCTCAGTTCCATTATGATCCCGCAATGGCTGGCTAAAAGGAGAGCGAAAAAAGAAGCGGAACTGCACCACCGTCCATACCGTCCGACCCCTAACCCGATGGGCAACACCATGTATTTCATGATGATCTTCATTTTTGTTTTAGCGATCAACTGGCCGACAGCCATGACTTTCTACTGGATCGTTTCCGGTATAGTCAATATCGTTAAAGCGGTTATTGTCGATGCGATAGCCAACAGGAAGAAAGAGGCGTAAAGATGAAAACATATACGGCAAAAACTCTTGAAGATGTTTTGAACAACATCGCTAAAGAAAAAGGATGTAAAATCGAAGAAATCAATTATGAAGTGCTGGAAGAAAAGAAGACCTTGCTTGGTTTTGGCAATTCAGTGACGGTCGAAGCTTATACCAAACAGGATATCAAAGAGTTTATCTTTGATTACCTCGGCACATATTTTACCGAATTAAATCAAGCGGTCTCCATTGAGATCATTACCGAAGAAAATATGTTTAAAGTAGTGCTTGACGCCGAGAATAACGCCATTATCATCGGTAAGGGCGGCCAGACCTTAAGAGCGATTACCAATGTCTTAAAAGGCGCGGTCAACAATACCTTTAAAAAACGGGTCAATCTGGTAGTGGATGTCAATAACTATAAAGAGGACCGTTACCGCAAAGTTAAGCATATCGCTGCCCGCGTCGCTAAAGAAGTACGCAAGAGCCATATCGACGCCGCTTTGGATCCGATGCCTAATGATGAAAGAAAAGTCATCCATCAATATCTGACCGATTTTAAAGGAGTCAGAACCGAATCGGAAGGCGAAGGCGGCAAACGTCATATCGTTATCAAGTATGTTGAAGAGAAGTCTGAATAAGATTTCTCTTTTTATTTATTTTTTTAGCACTCTTATTGACAGAGTGCTATTAATGAGTATAATAGGTTTTGCAAGGTTAGGAGGGATAATATGATTAAACCTTTGTATAACAATGTATTGCTGAAAAAGGAAAAAGCAACCAACGAAACAAAAAGCGGCATTATCTTAACGCAGAAAGAAAAGAACGAAGAATATGCCACCGTTGTAGCCGTCAGCGATCTGAAAGAAGTGAAAATTAATGATAAGGTATATCAGATGCCTTTAAAGCCGGGAGACAAGGTAATGTATAAGAAATATTCCGGTACTGATATCAAAGAAAATGAGGAGGAGTATATCCTCATCAGCGCCGAAGATATTCTGGCAATTGTAGAATAGGAGTGATATAAATGGCTAAAGATGTTAGATATGGAAAAGAAGCCCGCGATGCTATGCTGCACGGGGTGGATGTATTGGCAGATGCAGTTAAAACTACATTAGGTCCTAAAGGCCGCAATGTTGTATTGGATAAAGGATATGGCTCACCGCTTATTACCAATGACGGAGTAACTATTGCCAAGGAAATCGAATTAGAAGATACTTACGCCAATATGGGGGCTAAGCTGGTCTATGAGGTCGCCAATAACACTAACGATACGGCTGGTGACGGCACTACGACAGCGACGCTTTTGGCCCAGTCAATGATTCACAAAGGAATTGACGCCGTGGAAAAGGGATCTAATCCGGTATTGTTAAGGGAAGGCATCGATATGGCAGCCAAGAAAGTGGCGGAGAAACTGATCAGCAAAGCGCATAAAGTTGAATCTTCCAATGATATTGCCAGCGTTGCATCTATTTCCAGCGGATCAAAGGAAATTGGCGCTATTATTTCCAAGGCAATGGAAAAAGTCGGGAAGAACGGAGTTATTAATGTTGATGAATCCAAAGGCTTCGATACTTCGCTGGAAGTAACCGAAGGATTAAGATATGATAAAGGTTATATTTCACCGTACATGGTTACTGACCGCGAAAAGATGAGCGTGGAAATGGAAAATCCGCTTATTATGGTAACCGATCAGAAGATTTCCACGATCCAGGATGTATTGGGCGTGCTGGAAAAGGTTGTTCAGATGAACAAACCGTTGCTGATAATTGCTGATGATATCGAAAATGAAGTTATCTCAACCCTGATCGTCAATAAGTTAAGAGGAACTTTCAATGTCGTTGCGACCAAGGCTCCGGGCTTTGGCGATAATCAAAAAGATACATTAAGCGATATTGCTATCCTGACCGGCGCTAAGTTTGTATCTAAAGATCTGGGCATGAACCTAAAGGATCTGGATATTGATGATCTGGGTACCTGCAAGAAAGTGTTAGTTGAAAAAGATCATACGACGATCATTGAGGGTGCCGGCTCTAAAGAAGAGTTTGCCGCCAGAGTCAAAGAGATCGAAAATCTGATCGCCAACACCGATTCGGATTATGATAAAAAGCGCCTGCAGGAAAGATTGGCTAAATTGACCAATGGGGTAGCAGTCATCAAAGTCGGTGCAACTACGGAAAGCGAACTTAAAGAGAAGAAATTGAGAATCGAAGATGCTTTAAACGCAACCAAGGCAGCGATCGAAGAAGGAATCGTCGTTGGCGGCGGCGCCAGCTTGCTTGAGATCTACCGCGAACTGAAAGAAGAATTGTCCAGCGAAAATCCGGATGTATCCAAGGGTATCCGCATTGTACTCGATTCTTTGAGCGAGCCGTTATATCAGATTGCGGAAAACGCCGGTTATAATGGTAAAGATATTGTTGAAAAACAGCTTACGGCCGCTAAAGATACCGGATTTGACGCCAAGCACGGCGAATGGGTCGATATGTTCAAAGAAGGAATCGTTGATCCATGCAAGGTTACAAGATCAGCTATCCTTAATGCTGCCAGCATTTCCGGTTTATTCATAACAACCGAAGCTGCTGTCGGCGAGATCAAGGAGAAAGAAGCACCAGCACCAAATCCGGGCATGGGCATGTACTAATCCGATAACGAAACGGTATTGATCAAAAGTCAATGCCGTTTTTTTGTTGTGGATCAGATATTTGAGTATAATTGAGTTATGAAATATGATGCGATTGTTTTAGCCGGCGGCAAAGGCACCAGACTTAATCTGGGCTATAATAAGGTTTTTTATCAGATGGATAACGGCTATACTGTTTTGGAAAACGCCTGTGCCAATTTTATCTCCGACGAAGATTGTCAAAGAGTGATCATTGCCGTTTCGGATGAAGACCGGAAATTTTTGAAGTATGCCCCCAAAATGGTGATCGTCAAAAACGGAACCGAACGATTTGATTCGGTTTTTAATGCCTTGATGGAAGTTAAAGAAGAGTATGTAATGATCCATGATGGTGCCAGACCATATCTTACGATGGCTGATATCGGTAATCTGAAAGCCGGTTTAATGCAAGATGACGCCTGTATGCTGGGTTTGAGATCCAAAGATACGGTCAAGGAAGTAAAAGACGGCTATGTACAAAAAACGCTGGACCGCGATCATATTTATCTGGCTCAAACTCCGCAGTGTTTTAAGAGCATCTACATCAAAGATGCGTATAGCCAAGCTAAAAAGTCAAGAAAACATTTCACTGATGACGCCGCAGTCTTTGAAGAATTCTATGATGAGAAGATCCGGATGATCAATTCGACCACCAGCAATAATAAAATTACCTTTATCGACGATCTGCGGTAGGAAAAACGAACAGACAGGTATATAAATAAGTATGAAGTGTCCCAGATGCAACAACACCGATATTTCATACTTTTATTTAGGCAGCAAAGGCTATTATTGCCGCAAATGTATCGGTTTTCGCCGGATCCTGATTGAAGAAGAGCTGATCCCGCTTCAATATTCAATCAGCGATAAAGCCGATCATTTCCGCCTTGGTTATCATTTGACCGAAAAACAAAACACAGCCGCGGCGGCATGCAAGAAAGCAATCATCGATACCGATGTCGTTTTGCATTGTGTGTGCGGCGCCGGCAAGACCGAGATCACAATAGCGTCGATTGCCGATTGTTTGAAAAGACAGCTGAAAGTAGGCTATGCCGTTGCCCGGCGTGAAGTAGTGCTTGAACTTAGCGGACGGTTTCGTAAAATCTTCCCGTCTGCCGCCGTGGTTACGGTTTGTGCCGGTCATAACGACCCCTTGACCGGTGATTTAATTGTCTGTACTACTCATCAGCTGTATCGCTATCCCAAGACTTTTGATCTCCTGATTCTTGATGAAGTCGATGCCTTCCCTTTTAAAGGTAATGAGGTTTTATCGAATATTGCTTTAAACGCCTGTAAAGGTCATATCATTTATTCAACGGCTACGATTGATGAAACGACCAAAAAACTGATAAGCCAACGACCGTATGTCACTGTGTCGCTGTGGGAGCGGCCCCATCATAAACCACTGATCGTCCCTAAGATCATTTGGCTGCCTTACTTATTCGGCATCATCTGGCTGATAGCCCATCTAAACAATAATCGCGGCCAATACATCGTTTTTACCGAGACCAAAAGAGAGTGTCTGATGATTTATCGCCTGATCAGGATTTTTTTCAAAACGACTTATGTCTATAGCGATCTAAACGAAAGGAATGAAAATATTACTGCCTTTAGGAAGAGGCGGTTCAAGGTAATTGTCGCTACCAGCGTTCTTGAACGTGGAATAACGATCAAGGGAGTAAATGTGATCCTGATGTTTAAAAACGGCCGGATCTTTGATCGCTCTTCCATAATCCAGATGGTTGGCCGGGTCGGCCGCAGCATGCAAAAGACAGACGGTCAAGCCTATATCGTCACTTCGTTTATCAATAAGGCGATGATTGAAGCGATAATGGAGATCAGGTATGCCAATAAGATGTCGCTATTGTGATGAATTGCTCTTTAAAAATT
The DNA here is from genome assembly GCA_949298975.1 of uncultured Bacillota bacterium. GTDB lineage: Bacteria > Bacillota_I > Bacilli_A > Erysipelotrichales > Erysipelotrichaceae > JAHHTG01. The sequence continues at coordinate 11,156 of CASFYR010000062.1, forward strand.
CGTCCATGATCCGTTATCTGCTCAACGATGATCCGCTATGTGCCCGCTGCCGGCAAAGCCTTACCAAAAGTATTAAGACTATTAATGTGCAAGGCATCAAAATCAATACCCTATATTTATATGACGATCATTTTCGTTCATTGATCATTCAATACAAAGAGGGAAACGATGAAGCGCTGAAAGACTGTTTCTTATTTCCCTTTAAAAGGATGATCGCTCAAAAGTATCGCGGCTATACTTTGACCTGGGTCCCCAGCAGTAATTCAAAACTGACAAGAAGAGGCTTTGATCACATGGCAAAAATGACTGAAGGCATCCGTCTTGAAAAAAGAGCGCTCTTATACAAGATCCACGATCGCTCGCAAGATGGCAATGACCGCTATAAGATGCAAAGCAATTTTGCCTGTCTTACGGGTCGTCTGCCATCAAAGATCTTACTGATCGATGATGTAATTACGACCGGGGCTTCTTTTTGCGGGGCTTACCGGGCATTAAAAAGACCGAATAATACGATTAAGTGTATTACTGTGGCGCATTCATCACATTTTATTAATCAATAATATGATATAATATTGTAGTTTAGGAGGACTAAAAATGGGTTTGATATCTAAGTTATTCAATACTGATAAAAAAATCCTTTCAGATATTGAAAAGGCCGTAAGACCAACCGAAACTTATTCAAAACAGATGGAAGAGTTAACCGATGATCAGTTAAAGGCCAAAACGAAGGAGTTTAAAGACCGTCTGCAAAACGGCGAGACCCTTGATGATATAATGTGTGAAGCTTTCGCGGTGGCCAGGGAAGCGGCCAGAAGGGTAATTGGCGAATATCCGTATTTCTGCCAGTTGGAAGGTGCTTGCGTTTTGCATCGCGGCGATATTGCGGAAATGAAGACCGGTGAGGGTAAAACCCTGACTTCGGTCATGGCCGTTTATCTGAATGCTTTGACGGGCGAGGGAGTTCATGTCATAACGGTCAACGAATATCTGGCAGCCCGTGACTGTGAGTGGATGGGTCAGATTCATCGCTTTTTAGGCTTGAGTGTCGGTCTTAATCTGCGCCAATTAACTCCTGCCCAAAAACGGGAAGCATATCTATGTGATATTACTTATACAACCAATTCAGAACTTGGTTTTGACTATTTGCGGGATAATATGGTTACGCGGGTGGAAGATAGGGTGTTGCGCTCACTCAATGTCGCTTTTGTTGATGAAGTTGACTCGATCCTGATCGATGAGTCAAGAACACCGCTCATTATTTCCGGCGGTCAATTAAAAACTGCTAATCTTTATCTTAATGCCGATCGCTTCGTTAAACGGCTGAAGGCGGAAGAAGATTACGTAATTGATGTCAAAGAGAAACTGGTACAGATGACAGAAAGCGGGGTAGCTAAGGCCGAGAAGGCGTTTGGGGTCAAAAACCTGTACGCTACCGATAACACCAATCTGGTACACCATATCAATCAGGCCTTAAAGGCCAACTATATTATGCGTAACGATGTTGAGTATGTCGTTGAGGAAGGCGATATCGTCATCGTTGACCAAAATACCGGCCGTAAAATGCCGGGCCGGGAGTATTCTGACGGTCTGCATCAGGCATTGCAGGCTAAAGAAAAATTATCGATTCGTGAAGAATCGATGACCCTGGCTTCCATAACCTATCAGAATTTCTTCCGTTTATATAAAAAGCTGGCCGGGATGACCGGTACAGCCAAGACAGAAGAAGAAGAATTCCTGTCCATTTATAACATGCGGGTCGTAGAGATTCCGACCCATCGCCCGATTGCCCGAATCGATTATCCGGATCTGGTTTTTGGAACGAAAAAAGCCAAATACGAAGCTTTGGTCAATGAAATCAAAGAGTTGTATGATCGCGGACAGCCGGTGCTGGTCGGTACGATTTCGGTCGAGACTTCGGAGCTGCTTTCAAGAATGCTCAAGGCCAGACGAATCCGTCATGAAGTATTAAACGCCAAAAACCATGCCCGCGAAGCAGAGATCATCGCTAACGCCGGCAAGGAACGCTCGGTAACGATCGCTACCAATATGGCTGGCCGTGGTACGGATATTAAACTTACGGAAGGGTCAAGAGAACTGGGCGGACTGGCGGTTTTAGGCAGTGAACGTCATGAGTCAAGACGTATCGATAACCAGCTGCGCGGCCGAAGCGGCCGGCAGGGCGATCCGGGATTCTCGCGTTTCTATGTCTCTTTGGAAGACGAGCTGATGGTGCGCTTTGGCAGCGAGAAACTGCAAAGCATGTTTGATATGATGGGCGATGCCCCGATCGAAAACGGGGTTGTTACCAAATCGATCACCACTGCTCAAAAACGCGTCGAAGGCATGAATTTTGATATCCGTAAAACTCTGCTCGATTATGACGATGTCTTAAGACAGCAAAGAGAGACGATGTATGCCCAGCGCAACTATATTCTGGAAAACGAAGATATCCATGGCGTAGTTAAAAATATGTTTGATCGGGTAGTTGAAGATATCGTCGACCGCAATACGGTCAAAGACGGTAAAAAGACAGCGATCAATTATCCCGAAATCGTGAATGTCCTTGACCGCATCGGGTTAAAAGAAGGACTGAAGGTTGCCGATATCGAAAATAAAGATTATGAAGAAACCAAGAAAATATGCTCTGACAAAGCTTTTGCTTATTATGATAATAAAATAGCGGAGTACCGGGAGCAGGTAATGCCGCTTGAAAGAACGATGGTATTAAGGGTAATCGACCGTGCCTGGGTCAATCAGATCGATGTCATGTCTAAATTAAGAGAAGGTATCAATCTGCGCAGTTATGCCCAAAATAATCCTTTACAGGCTTATGTCGAAGAAGGATTTGCCCTGTTTGAGGAGATGATGGCCACTATTTCCAAAGAAGTCGTCGCTTTCTGTTTGAATGTTAAGATTGTCGCTAAAGAGAGGGCCTGATGGAATTATACGAAATTAAGCAAAATCTGATTGAAGCTAAAAAGAAATTGACCTTATTGGGCGATTCATTAGATATTGCGAAGTTGAAAGCAAAGATGGACGCTTTAGCCGAAGAACAAAACGGCAGTGATTTCTGGAACGATCCCAAGGCAGCCCAAAAGGTAATCAAAGAGTACAACACGATAAAAGAGCTTTATGAAAAGTATTTTGCCAATTTAGAGGCGATTAACGATCTTTTAGCGACGGTGGAAGAACTTAACCGTGATTATGATGAGGATATGTTTGCCCTTATTACAGAAGAATACCCGGAAGTTAACCGCAGTTTTGAAGAATATGAGATCAAGGTGCTGTTGTCAAACGATTATGACCACAGCAATGCTATCCTCGAGATCCATCCGGGAGCCGGCGGCACCGAATCGCAAGACTGGGCGATGATGCTTTATCGGATGTATCAGCGCTATGCTCAAAAGAATGGCTACAGCTTTGAAGTTATGGACTATCAGGATGGTGATGAAGCCGGAATGAAATCCTGCAGCGTTTTGATTAAAGGCGATCTAGCCTATGGTTATTTGAAAGGCGAAAGCGGTGTCCATCGCTTGGTGCGGATATCGCCGTTTGATGCTTCAGGGCGGCGCCATACTTCTTTTGCCAGCGTGGAGATCACTCCGGAATTTAATAACGAGATCGAAATCACGATCGAAGAAAAGGATCTGGAGATCGATACCATGCGTTCCAGCGGCGCCGGCGGTCAACACATCAACAAAACTGACAGCGCCGTTCGGATTAAACATATCCCAACCGGTATCGTTGTCTTTTCCCAGACCGAAAGATCGCAGATCGCTAACCGCGAACGCTGTATGCAGACACTAAAAAGCAAGCTCTATCAGCGGGCGATCATGGAAAAAGAAGCAAAAATGAAGGAGTTAAAAGGCGAACAGAAAGCCATTGAATGGGGATCACAAATCCGCTCCTATGTTTTTTGTCCTTATACTTTGGTAAAAGATCACCGTACCGGGTATGAGGAAGGCAATGTTGATAAAGTTATGGACGGCGACATCAACGCTTTCCTGTTCAGTTATCTGAAAAGCCAAATCTAAACAAAAACTATCCGTCAGGGATAGTTTTTGAGTGGTATGAAGTAAGCGCTTCCAACTATTATATTATAGCATAGAAAAAATTTTAAAAACAGAGTTGTTTTTTATTTTGCCCATGCTAATATAAAGGTGAAGAAAGGGATGGGGAAACACCCACTAGGTGCAGACCAATGGACACAGATCGTTAAGCATCATTTCTCTGAAATAATGTTTGAAGTGTAAAAAAATAGTAAATCGATAAAGATAACTTCAATTAGGTACTACCCTAGGATGTACCGGGTAAATAGTCTGGTATATGTTAAAATAATAAAGTTTATTATCGAGTAAGTTATAATAAGATCTGGAGCTGGATCTTGACTTATCCCATAGGGGATAGTTAGAAAAGAATAGGATAAATAAATAGCTCATTTAGATAAAGTATTTCTTGTCTGAAGAGAAATGATGCCGAAGATAGCCCGCCAATATGGCGGGTTTTTTAATACCGACCCATCAAAGTAGGGAATAATCAGGGCATTTGTGCTAAAATAAAAAAGATGAAAGTAGATGGGAGAGAAGATGGAGAATAAAAAAACGTATTATGTAACGACCCCGATCTATTATCCTAGTGATAATTTCCATGTCGGGCATTGTTATACGACCTGTATTGCCGATGCTTTGGCGCGTTACAAAAGAGAAAAGGGATATGATGTTTTTTTCTTGACCGGTTCTGATGAACACGGCCAGAAAATTGAGGAGCGGGCCAAAAAGGCCAAAGTTTCGCCAAAGGAATTTGTTGATCCGATCATTGATAATGCTAAGGATCTCTGGCAGAGCTTGAATATCAGTTATGATAAATTTATTCGGACGACCGATGCCGAGCACGTTGCCTGCGTCCAAAAAGTTTTCCAGAAATTATATGATCAGGGCGATATTTACAAGGGATCTTATGAAGGCTGGTATTGTACTCCTTGCGAGTCGTTTTGGACGGAGTCGCAGTTAGTAGACGGCAAATGTCCGGATTGCGGCCGGGAAGTGCACTTGATGAAGGAAGATGCCTATTTCCTGAAACTGTCTAAATATCAGAAAGAGTTTGAGGCTTACTTAAATGCCAACCGTGATCTGATGCAGCCGGAATCCCGTTACAATGAAATGGTCAATAACTTCCTGAAGCCGGGATTGAAAGATCTTTGCGTTTCCAGAGCCAGCGTCAAATGGGGCATCCCGGTGACTTTCGATGAAAATCAGACAATATATGTCTGGATCGATGCTTTGACTAATTATATCAGCGCTTTGGGATACCTCAGCGACGATGACAGCCTGTTTCAAAAGTATTGGCCGGCCGATCTGCATCTGGTTGGAAAAGAAATCTTCCGTTTCCATACGATTATTTGGCCGATCATCCTGATGGCATTGGGTCTGCCTTTGCCAAAGAAAGTGTACGGTCATGGATGGTTAACGATCGATGGCGGCAAGATATCCAAATCCAAAGGCAATTATAAAGATCCGCGGGAATTTATCAAAGATTATGGTGCAGATACTTTGCGTTATTATATCCTGAGCGAAGTGCCTTTTGGCAGTGACGGTAATTTTTCGGAATTGCTGATGGTTGAAAGAAGAAACAGCGACCTGGCTAATATTTTGGGCAATCTGGTCAACCGGACGGTAGCGATGACCAATAAATACTTTGATGGCAGTGTAAAACGATTAAAGAAAGTAACTGACTTGGACAAAGAAGTAATAATTGATCTAAATGCGATGGATAAGCAGGTTGAAACCAAAATCGAGGCACTGGATGTCCCGGGAGCTTTAGCTGTTATCTTCAATAATCTTAAACGGTTAAATAAATATATTGATGAAACGACACCATGGATCTTGGCAAAAGATGAAAATCAAAAAGAGCGGCTTAATGATGTTTTGTATTTGATCTTAGAAGGCATCAGACTGTGTGCCGTTAATCTGAAAGCCTTTATTCCGGAAACGGCTGATAAGATTTTTGCGATCCTTAATACGGAATATCAAAGTTTTGATTATGCTAAGGTCGGTGTGCCAAATTTTAAAGTCGTTAAAAAGGCTGATATTTTATTTGACAGAATTGACGAAGAAGCTTTGAAAGAAAAACTGTCTGCTGAAGAAGAAATGGTTGAAGAAGCGGCAACAGAAGCAAAGATTGAGCATTTGCCGGAGATTACGATTGATGATTTCGGCAAAGTGGAACTTTTGGTCGGACAAGTTCTGGATTGCAAGAAACATCCGGAAGCCGATCGTTTGCTGATATCGCAAGTCGATGTCGGTCATGGCGAGATTCGTCAGATCGTTACCGGTATCGCTGATTATGTTGAACCGGAAAAGATGGTCAACAGTAAGGTTGTCGTTGTTGCCAATCTTAAGAAAGCCAAGATCCGCGGAGTTGAGTCCGAAGGCATGCTGTTGGTAGGGGAAGATGACGAGTTATTAAATGTTCTGACTTCTACTTGCAAGGTAGGTACAAGAATAAGATAAAAAAAGTGGTATGCTCTAGCATATCACTTTTTTATGTACCAGATCTTGATACTTTGTTTCATCAAAACCAACGATCATTCTTTCGCCGTCAATCAGCAAAGGTCGTTTAACCAGCATTCCGTCTGTGCTCAAAAGCCGCAGTATTTCGTCTTCACTCATATCTTTTATACGTTCCTTGATGTTTCTTTCACGGTAGGCTTTGCCGGAAGTGTTGAAGAATCGTTTCAGCGGCAAATTTGCTAAAGCATACCATTGTTTTAATTCTTCATAAGCGGGATTGTCTGATTTGATATCCCGTAATTCATAGTTTAGATGATGTTCGTCTAAAAATTTTTTAGCCTTTTGGCAGGTTGAACACTTTTCATAACAGATAAACAGCATTATTTTTTTCTCCTTGTAAAAACGATATTAAGATCATCGGATAATAGCGGATCAAAACGGTAGTCAAGGTCACAGAAATCTTTTATTAACGAAAGATCGCGAATTTGTCCTTCAGCCAGATATCGTACCATTGCCCCACGGGCCATCTTGACATAAACCCCTTTTTCTATCAGCCTGCCATTATCAATTTCTTTAAAACTGACGGATATGATCTGTTTTGGATCAAGATAGGGAGTTACCGCTCTGGCGTATTCGTCGCTGGCTAAATTGATAACGGTCTTACCATCCAAAATCTTCGCTAATTTATCATTCCAAAAATGATAGAGATCATGATAACCGTCAAAATCGATCTTGGCTTGCATTTCCAGACGATATGGCACGATCGGATCAAAGGGACGCAAAAGACCATAAAGACCGGAAACGATAAAAAGATGATCGGCCAGGTAAGCAATTGATGCGTCATCCATAATCCCTGGCGCCATCGTTTTGTATTGGATGCCATCATAGGCGTAAAGAGCATGCAGAAATCCTTTATCTGCCGCAAAGCGATTATTGACATCCATCATTTCTGAGGTGATCTTATCGCTGGCCTGATATATTTTTTTAAGTTGTGAGAAATCAAGCGACTTTAGATAATTGTGCAGACGCCCGGCTTCTGAAACAAACAAAAGTGAAGTAAAGGGGTGAGTAAAGTCGTTTTTATCCGTAATCTTTTTGGCGGGCGAGATAATGATCTTAAAACTCATCGCAGATCAAAATCCTTCTTGAAAGCTAAAAAAGCGTCACTAAATGAATAATAGATCGGAATGTCGTTGGCTTTAAGACAGCCGATCACAAAAGAATTGTAACCTTTCGATGATTCCAGTCCGCTTAAAGAATTGCGTTTGATCCTAGAATCGGAAAAAACCGGATAGATTCTGATATCTTCTTGATCCATATAGCGTTTGATCGCTATTCCCAGACAGGTACAAGTACCGCTGTCCTCACAAGCCAGATCGTAGAAAATAGCGTTAGCTTTACTGATATATGCATAATCCTTAAGAAAGATATCTTTGGAGCTGTATGGTACATCATTGTCAGGATTAAGGTCGATCGGGCTGATCAACTTTGCGTCGATCTGATTGGTTTTGATCGCCTCTTTGATCATCTCTCCTTCATGGCGTCTTTGAGCAGCGTCGGCTTCGGTGAATAGTGGTCCGGCAATATATACGATCATTTGCTACCCCCAGTATTGAATTTGGTCTAAGACCATATCGGCAACATCTTTACCCTTTAGATAAGAAATAATCGCATGAGCAAACTCAAAATCCGCTCCCAGGCCTTTGGCGGTGATGACATTATCCTTGATCATAACTTTTCCTTCAGCCGGTGTTTTCCCAGATTCAAAACCGGGATAGCATACAAATTCGAAGTCGGAAACAAATCCTTCTTTGACAAAGATGCTCGGAGCAGCACAGATCGCGGCGATCATTTTCTTCTCGTTATAAAAACGGTGCAAAAGATCGACCAGCGGTTTGAATTCATGCAGATTGGTCGTTCCCGGTAGACCGCCCGGCAATACCAGTGCTTCATATTCGGCGAAATCAACCTCATCAAAGACCTTATCGGTCTGATAGGTAAGGCCGTGTGATGAAACAACCGTCAATTGATCACTGATCGAGATCAAATCAATATCCATTTTGGCTCTTTTCAAAAGATCGTAAACGATCAGCGCTTCACATTCTTCATGTCCGGCAGCGCAAAAGATAGCAGTTCTCATTTTATTTCCTCCAATCTGTTTTTAAAACGAGTATATTTGGAATATGGACTTTGGCGATAATTAAGTCCGAATTCAGCTAAAAGCGAGGCAAAAGCGGTAAAATCATCATCGGTCGGATCATTTAATTCGTATTCGATCTCATAATCTTCAATTCCCAGATATAAAGAGCGGTCAAGACACAATTCGCCTTTTGCAAAAGAGCAGCTGGAGCGTATCGTCGTCATTTCACCCAGATAAAAAGGATCTTCAATATTCAATTCTTTTAGCAGGGCACGAATGGATGGATCGCTGATATCGTTCTCTTTTATCGGAAATTCATACTCTCTGACCTGACCTTTAATAAAATGCTTAAGAGTAAAAAAGTAATTATCGTCGATCATCCTGATCCGCATCCCCATGTTAGCTTTGGCCTGGTAGTAATAATTGGTCTGGGTAACCAACCGGTCGCAGGGGATGCTTTGCGTCATAACATAATAGAGCGCTTCATCGATCATCATTTTATACTCTTTTTCAATATGATAAGTAGTCATACACTTATTATAATTCATTGGAGCCGTTTGTAGTAAATAAAGACTGGCAAAAGCTATTATGATATGTTAGAATAATCCTATCTTACATATCGTATATACTTTCAGATTTGGTGAAAGCGTTTCTACCCGACCGCCTAACGGTTGGACTACGATAGAAATTTTTCATTATCTTCTGTTTATTTGACAGAAGTTTTTCTGTTTTATAGCGGTATGTCAGATAGAAAGGGAGATATGATGTTAGAGAAAATTTTTAAGTTGCAGCAAAAGAAGACGAATGTCAAAACGGAAATGATTGCCGGCCTGACCACCTTCTTGGCAATGGCCTACATTCTGGCAGTTAATCCGCAGATTCTGGGAGATGCCGGCATGGATGCTCATGGCGTTTTCATGGCTACGGCGATTGCTTCGGCTTTTGCGTCAATATTAATGGGGGTATTGGCTAATTATCCGGTCGCGCTGGCACCGGGAATGGGGGTAAACGCATTATTCTCTTATACCGTAGTGCTCGGGATGGGTTATTCTTATGCGGCAGCGCTTTGTGCCGTATTCTTATCCGGGCTGGTATTTGTTTTGATTTCAGTAACCGGTATCAGAAAGAAAGTCATCAATTCGATCCCGGTTCAGCTCAAACAGGCTATCGGCGCCGGTATCGGTTTCTTTATCGCTTTTATCGGCTTGAAAAATGCCGGTATCGTTGTGGCCAACGCCTCAACTTTCGTCGGATTGGGTCTATTCAATCAGCCAGCTGTATTGCTGGCGGTATTTGGCATCCTGGTTACGATCTATCTGACCGCTAAAAAAGTTCCGGCCAGCGTTTTTGTCGGCATGGTCATTACTGCGGCAGCAGGTTTAATCCTTGGTTTGGCCGGTATCGAAGGAATGCCGATGTTTCCGGCCGATCCGCTCAATACCAGTTTTGATATTGCTTATCTGGGAACATTTGCCGAAGGTTTTGGCGAACTGTTCACTAACCCGTTAAATGCATTCCTGGTTATCTTCTCCTTCTTGTTTGTCGATTTCTTTGATACTGCCGGTACTTTGGTTGCAGTTGGCAACAGCATCGGCTTAGTTAAAAAAGACGGAGAATTGGTCGATGCGGAAAAGGCATTATTATCAGATGCAGTCGGTACGGTTGTCGGGGCAGCGCTTGGCACTTCAACGGTTACTTCGTTTGTTGAGTCAACCAGCGGTGTAGCAGCGGGCGGACGTACCGGTCTTACAGCGGTCGTTACCGGGGTATTATTCATTCTTTCGATCTTTGTATCACCGATCATTCTGGCCATGGCTACCAATGCCGTTACCGCACCGGCATTATTCGTTGTCGGTATCTTGATGGCGGCTCAGCTTGGTGGGGTTGATTGGAATGATTTCGCCTTTACGACGGCCGGTTTTGTTACTATCCTGTCGATGATCCTGTTCTATTCGATTTCAAACGGCATCGCTCTTGGCTTCATTACTTACGGCGTGGCAATGGTCGCTACCGGCAGAGCTAAGGATGTATCACCGATCATTTGGGGATTGGATGTAATTTTTATTGTTTATTTTTGGTCGCTGACCGTCTTATAATCATAGAATCATACCCTGTGGCTGTCACAGGGTATTTTCATAAGATATATGTGGCAATAAATTGGGATTAATTAACTTATGATGATATAATCATAAAGGTAATGTTTATGAAAAAGAAAAGATTTAAATTTGACCTCAATATGGTCAATATTGTACTTTTGGTGCTGTTGCTGATCTCAATGATTGCCTTTGGAGCACAGCTATTTACCAAATTGCCTTTGGAATTGTTGCTGGTCATAATACTAGTCTTTTTGCTTATCTGTGTTTTGCTCAGACTTTTGGCAATTCGCAAGAATCCGACCGTAAAGAAGACTGCAGTCGTTTTGACCTTGATCATGCTTGTGATCTTCAACTTCGGCAATTATTATGTTTTAAGAACAAATATGGCTTTAGGAACGATCGGCGGTGCTAATGTTGATATTATCGAATATAGTTTGGTCGTTAAAAATGATTCACCGATCCAAACGGTTGAAGATATCGCCAGTGACAGCAAGTTTGAAATACTGGAATTAGGTGATACCGAATTTAATCAGGACGCTGTCAATAAGGTTGGTGAAGAGATCGGCGCTACGGTTGATCCGCTGAAGACGGCTTCATTTGAAAAAGCCTATAATAACCTGATGGATGGTGAAAGCGACGTCCTGATCTTAAACGAAGGCTTACGGCCAATGTTTTCGGAAAATGATTTAGATCTTGACAATAATACCAGGGTGATAACTAAATATCAGTTTGAAAGAGAACGGAATACGACCAGCGATATTACCGATATTACCAAGGAATCGTTTATCGTTTACATCAGCGGCATTGATATCTATGGATCGATATCGTTGGTTTCCCGCAGCGATGTCAACAAGCTCATGGCCGTTAATCCTAATACTAAGGAAATATTGCTTATCGATATTCCAAGAGACTACTATATCGAGCAGACCTGTCAGGGCAATCAGCTAGATAAACTGACTCATACCGGCATCTTTGGCGTCGACTGCACGGTTGATTCGGTCGGTAATTTCTTTGATATCGATATTAATTACTATGCCAGAGTCAACTTTTCATCGCTGATCAATATTGTCGACGCTTTGGGCGGCATCGAAGTCAATTCCGAATATGCTTTCTGCAGCGGCCAGTATTGCTATGACAAAGGTATCAATTATCTAAACGGCGATGAAGCGCTGATGTTCTCGCGGGAGCGTTATTCACTGCCAAACGGCGATAATGACCGGATCAAAAACCAGACCAGAGTTCTGGAGGGCATTATAAAGAAAGCTACCAGCCCGGCGATCCTGACCAATTATCTAAGTTTTATGGATGTTCTGTCAAAGAGCGTCGAAACCAATATGTCATCATCTGACATTGATAAACTGATCCAAATGCAGCTGAAAGATATGTCCGGCTGGAAAATATCGTCATATTCGGTAACGGGAACCGGTGCTACGGAATATTCGCCGGCCAATGGCTTTAATTCCTATGTCATGTGGCCGAATGATACCAGTGTGGCGGAAGCCCGCAGCATGCTGACAGAAATGATGTTTAAAAAGTAGTTGATAAAATTTCAAGGCAGGCTCCGGTCTGCCTTTAATAATGAGGATGATCCGTCTCAATAATAAACCCCGGTATTAATCCGAGGCTTATTTTAATCATAGATAATGTAATTATTTTTTCTGGCTTTTGCTTTAGGATAATCGCCGTCAGCATAACCGAGAATACAGATGCCGATACCTTCATAATCGGTGCTTAAACCCCATTTCGCAAGGTATTCTTTACCCTTAACGGTTTTAAACATTTCTTTAGCCCGGTTGATCCAGCAGGAACCGACGCCCAGACTGTATGCCGCTATCATCAGATTGCCCATTACGAGCGCTCCGTCATCTTCATAGGGACCGATATTAGTATCGGCTAAAACGACAATAAGTTCTGGGGCGCCATAGAACGGATCGTTGCTTGCGCCCATAACTTCAGCATTCATGCGTGACAGATCGTTAATAACCGAAGGATCTTTAACGACAACCATAACCGGTGATTGCAGGCCTTTGGCCGTTGGCGCATAAGTTCCGGCTTCTAAGATCATTTCCAGTTTTTCATCTTCGATCAGTCCCGGTTTATAACTGCGGATCGAACGGCGGTTTTTCAAAGCTTCTAATACAGCGTTTGACATAATCATACCTCCTTGTATTAATTATAAAACTTTTTGGTAGTAATGCTCCAAATCCTTGACATTCTGAATGACATCAAACCCCTTTTCTTTAATGGTCAAACTCTCATCCTTGCGGATATAGTCAAGTCTTTCAAGACAGGCATTGGCCCAGATATCGGGATCATCGATCGGTAAAAAGACAAAATTCCCGGTCATGGCGGTCTTTTGGTCGATCGTATCAGACGCCAAACAGAACACTCCGGTTGCCTGAGCTTCCACTAAAGCGTAGGGCAGACCTTCAAAAAGCGAAGGCATCATGACAAAATCCAAAGCCGAAAGGATGGCGTTAACATCCTGCCGGATACCTAAAAAATGAACGTGGTCTTCGATTTTCAGCGTTTCGGCCTGTTTTTGCAAGTTCTCTTTTAGTTCCCCGTCACCGATCAGCAGCAAAACGGCGTCTTTTCTTTTTTGCGCGATTTTAACAAATACCTTTAAAAGGAAGCTGTGATTCTTCTGAAAATTAAGCCGGCCGATCGCTCCGATTACCAGTTTATCCTCAATATTCATCGCTTTGCGGATATTGTTCCGTAAGACAGGGTCGTAATGAAAAATCGTAGTATCAATACCGTTATTGATGATAGTATACGGATGTTTGCCATATAAAAAATCACCGGCTTCTTTAGAACAGGCTAAAAGATTAAAGGTTAAGTGCGGAGTTATCCTTTTAAGCTGGTTTTCTAAAAAATCAATTACCCGATTATTGATGAAATTACGGCTGCCATGGCTGTGAGATATCAGGATCTTGATGCCCAGCATTCTAAAATAGGGCAGAATGAGGGCGTTTAAAGCGTTCATGTGGGCATGGACGATGTCATAGTCGGCTCTTTTGATTTCCCGCGACATCTTGAGTAATGTAAAAAGATTAATGGCGTAGATCTTTGAACCATAGGATCGTACTTCATCGTCATACGCACCGGGTTTACAGCCGAAGACCACAAAATCGATCTGATAAGCTGATTTGTTAATATGACGCAAAACATTCATCATAAAACTTTCAGTTCCGGCTTTCTCCAGCGTACCGCCATGAATGAAAAGAATCTTTTTTGGCATATAGGTAATTATATCATAGGAAATATTGTTATAATAGCACTATGAAGTTAGTGATAAGTGATTTAGACGGCACTTTGTTAAATGACCGCAAAGAATTGCCGCCGGAGCTGTTTTCCGTGATGGAACAATTAAAAAACCGAGGTGTACGTTTTGGGATCGCCAGTGGCCGGCAGTACCATAATATTGCCAGCCGGTTTACTGGTCATCTTGATGACCTGCTCATCATGGCCGAGAACGGATCATTGGTAAAGATCAATGGGCAGCTGCTCATCAAACATTCGATCGCTAACGATTTAGTGCGTCAGATTGCTGAAAGAGCACAGAAATACGCCGGCTTTATCGTCGGTTTATCCGGCTTTGATCACTCTTATATTTTATCGCATGATGAAGATGATATCGCTCATTTCCGGCAGTATTATCAGGAGTACAAGTTGATCGAAAGCGTTGATGAGATCTTTCAGGAAGAAGAATGCATCAAGGTGGCAATATTTGATAAAAAGCATGAGGCTTTCGCTAATTATAAATTGTTTGAAGACCTGAAAGATGAATTGGCAATCGTCGTTTCCAGCGAGGAATGGATCGATTTCAATGCCAAAGGAACTTCAAAAGGAGCCGCCCTAAAAGAAATCAAACAACAGTATCACCTAAGCGATAAAGATGTCGTTGTGTTTGGCGACTTTGATAATGATATCAGTATTCTTCAGGAAGCATATTACAGTTATGCAATGACCAATGCCAGTCAGGGCGCTAAAGAAGCGGCTAATTTTATTTGCCCGGGCAATAACAATAACGGCGTGATCAAGACTTTATGTGACTTATTCTCGCTTACGGTCTAGTCCGGCTTTGATCAGCCCCTTAAAAAGCGGATGAGGTCTGTCTGGGCGGGATTTGAATTCCGGATGAGCCTGGGTAGCAATGAAAAAAGGATGGTCTTCAAGTTCGATCATTTCAACGATCCTTTCATCAAGCGAAAGTCCGGAGAGGACGACGCCATGATCTGTTAAGACATCCCGATAATCGTTATTGACCTCATAGCGATGGCGGTGTCTTTCCATGATAACTTTTTCACCATACAACCGCATAGCCAAAGTGTTGTCTTTGATTTTGCAGGCATAAGCGCCCAGCCGAAGGGTTCCGCCAATATTGCCGTTTTGCTGCTGGTCGGGCATCAGGGCGATGATCGGATCGGGAGTGTCAGGGTCAAATTCGCTTGAATTGGCTTGACCCAAACCTAAAACATTGCGGGCGATCTCAACCAAAGACAGCTGCATGCCAAGACAGATTCCTAAAAACGGGATCTTTTTTTGTCGGGCATAAGCGATAGCTTTGATCTTGCCTTCTATCCCTCGATGACCAAAGCCGCCCGGGACGATGATGGCGTCGATATCCTGATAAACCTTGTCAGGATTAATGTTCCTTTCAAGTTCTTCCGCATTGACCCAGACGATCTTCGGTTCTGCCTGATAATAGTAAGCGGCATGTTTTACAGCTTCATTTAGCGACAGATAAGCGTCGTGTAAGTCAATATATTTACCGGTAACGGCAATTCTTATCTGTTTAGTGCAGGAATGCATGTTGGCGATCATATTCGCCCATTGATGATGATCAGCTTTTGGAGCGTCAAGGCGCAGTTTGTTTAATACCAGTTCGCTGAAACCCTCTTTTTCCAAGGCCAACGGCACTTCATATATTGAAGGCAAGTCGATATTTTCAATGACGCAGGATGGATCAAGGTTGCTGAAAAGAGCGATCTTGTCTTTAACTTCCTGTCTGATCTTAATGTCGCTGCGGCAAATGATAATATCGGGCATCAGACCCATACCCATCATCGTTCTGATCGTCATCTGCGTCGGCTTGCTTTTGTGTTCTTTGGAAGCATTGAGATACGGTACCAGCGTCACTAACAGCACACAGCAGTTTTCTTTGCCTTTTTCGAGTATAAACTGCCGGATTGCTTCGATAAACGGCCCGGACTCAATATCGCCGACAGTACCGCCGATTTCAATGATCGCTATGTTGACGTCGTCCTTTTGATAGAAACGGTCTTTGATCTCACTTATCACATGGGGAACGACCTGTACCGTCTTGCCGTGATAATCGCCGTGTCTTTCTTTTTTCAAGATTGCATCGTAGATCCTGCCGGTTGTAATATTGGCGGTCTTGCCGAGATTTTCGTCGATGAACCGTTCATAATGCCCCAGATCCAGATCGGTCTCCAGCCCGTCTTCTGTCACAAATACTTCACCATGTTCGATCGGATTCAGTGTTCCGGGATCGACATTTAGATAAGGGTCGAATTTCTGCATCGTAACTTTAAGACCGCGATCCTTCAAAAGCCGTCCCAGCGAAGCGCCGCTGATTCCTTTGCCAAGCCCGGAAACAACCCCGCCAATCACAAAAACATATTTAACCATTGATTTCCTCCTTCAATAAAAAAGAGGGTAAAACCCCTTATACGACAATAATCATATAAGCTGGTCCTATCCTCTTGCTAAACAACATACTAATAAATATATTACATTTACAAAAAATAATCTACAACAAAATGATATCGTTATAAACTAATTGTGTTAGAATATTAGTGTTTAAGGAGCAGATCTATGAATCAAGTAATATTAGTAATATTAATTGCCGTTATGGCTTATATGATATTTATGAACGTCAAACTGATGCGTAAAAATAAAAACATGAAAAGGTATTTTGTTTGCACTGACGCTATTTTAAACGGCGACAGCAATGCCAATGAGGTCATCAGTGATTTTATTTATAACGAAACCAGCGATGAGCTCAAAAACAAGGCACGGGTCTTAAAAATGATCGCTGAACTCGATCAGGGAATCGATGCCCTTGATACTTTGTCGCTCTTATCTTATGATGATATTATTTTGACCAACGGTCAGTTGGATAAAAAGAAGTTTGAATTCAATTCCGATAGTTTTTTCTGGACGATCAACGTAATCATCAAGGCTTATGATCATGAACAAAAAGAGGTTGCCGAAGCAATCAAAGAAAAATTAGCCGCTTATGAGGAATATCCGCTGTTTAAAAATGATGTCGTTGTCCGTCTGATTTATGAGACAGACAAGGCAATGAGCGGTTATGGTGATAAAGGCATCACTTTTTTTGAAAAACTGTTAAGCGGCGAGTATTCCGAATATACTTATGATAAACGAATGATCGGTTTTTATAAGAATGTGGCCGCAGCGATGATGGCTTATCTTAAACAGCCGCTTAGTGAAGATGACGTTGAGTTGATCAAAGCTTTTGCCAGAATGAAAGCCGGTAAGGTCATGCTTGGTGAACTGGGGCTTTACAGCACTTATCTTGAAGATGACGAAAACGGTACTGACGAGCATCTTGACGATTATCTGGCGCAAGATGAGGTCATCGACGCCGATGTTAAAATAAAGGACAGCGAGGATAAAGAAGAAGACCAATGAGAATGATCGTCGGTTTAGGAAATCCGGGCAGACAATATGAAAAGACCAGACATAACGCTGGTTTTTTAGTCATTGATGAACTGTTGCGCCGTTTGCATATCGAATTGAAAGACAACAAGTTTAAAGGACATTATACGATCTATAATCATCGCGGCGAAAAGATCCTGCTTTTAAAACCGGAAACATTCATGAATCTCAGCGGCGAAGCGGTGCTGGCGCTTAAAAATTATTATGATATTGCGACCGAAGATATTATTGTGATTCATGACGATATGGATTTGCCTTTAGGCAAGATCAGGATCAGAGAAAAAGGGTCAGCCGGCGGTCAGAAAGGAATGGGCAATATTATCGATCTGCTTAAAACTGACAGGATCAAACGGATCCGGATCGGCATTGCCCATGATCGCAGCATTGATACCAAAGATTATGTTTTAGGCAGGTTTGCCAAAGAAGAACTACCGGTAATGGAAGCAGCATTTGCCAAAGCCGCCGAAGCGCTGGAGTTTAGTTTTGATAATGCCTTCAGTATGGTAATGAACAGGTATAATCAATGAAGATAAAGTCAATGATCGATCAAATAGAACGGTTGCTTAAGGATGACCTTAACAGATCATCGCTTTTAAGTTACAACAGTGAAATTGAAGAGGCGATCAAACTGGCGATCATGGCTAAAAATAATACAAGACCGCTGGTCGTCATTAAAAGCAGCCCTTATGCCGCCAATAAACTTTATGAATTAATAAGCGGTTTTATGAGCGATGACGATATCGCTTTGTATGTACCGGATGAGTCAATGCGTTCCGAAGCGATCGTCGCTTCCTATGAAAACCGGGCCATGCGGTTAAACGGTTTATATCGATCGCTGTATTTAAAACCAAAGCTGATTATAACTACGGTTTATGGTCTGATCCGTCATCTGCCTGCCAAAAGCCGGTTTGACGAAGCAATAATAGAATTAAAGACCGGCGATATCATCAAACAAGAACAGCTGATCGCAAAGCTCAAACGCTCCGGCTACGAGCTGACCTTAAGAGCAGAAACACCGATGAGTTATGCCAAAAGAGGATCGATCATCGATGTTTTTTCCGTTAATTATGATGATCCGCTAAGAATCGAATTTTTTGACAATGAGATCGACTCGATCCGTTTTTATGATGTCAATACGCAAAGAACCAAAACCACTACCGATCATTGTACGATTATTTTTGCCAGTGATGTCTTGTTTACAACAGAACAGAAAGATGAATTAAAGGCGTTAATGACTAATAATCAGTCGTATAAATGGGAGATCGACAGCGATCATTTGTCCCATGACGTCTTTGACGGCAGTCTTTATTATTACTTTGCCTTTTTAAACGGTAATTGTCATCTGCTCGATTACTTAAAGGAAGCGGATATCTATGAATCCAATCATGATGAAGATCTGGCGCATCTTAAAATATTGCAGGATGAGACTTTTGAATATCTGCGGGAAATGAGCGAAGACAGCGATCTTCCGCTTAGATTTTATGTGTTCGGCGACCTGCACAAAGAGCTGGCCAAGCAGCCGTTTTTGCAAGGCAAACCGTTTGCTGAAGTCTTTCCTTTGATCGAAGAAGTCGATTTACCGTCTTTGCCGCTGAATCAACTTGTTTCGATCATTGCCAAGAAGAATAAAAAGATCTGTCTTGTGGTCAGCGACCATGAAACGAGTGAAGTGATCAATGCTTTGATCGCCGCTGCTATGCCCTACACCCTTGATGATGGGGAATTAAAAGACGGAATAACTGTCATGATTGCCGAGCTGGCCTGCGGTTTTGAGATCAAGAAACATTCGCTGGTCGTTTATACGGCCAAAGAATTATTCAACCGCCGTAAAACAATCGGCAAATATGCTCGTAAATATGAAGAAGCGACCCGGCTTAATTCCTATGAAGAATTAAGGGTCGGCGATTATGTTGTTCATGATCAGTACGGTATCGGCCAGTATGTCGGGATTCAAAGACGTAAAGTCAATAATATCGAGTCCGATTACTTGAAGATCATTTATCGCGGCAATGATGAATTGCTGGTGCCGCTTAATCAGTTTTCTTTGGTCCGCAAGTATGTATCCAAAGAAGGAGTTGTGCCGCGTTTACATCGTTTGGGATCCAAGGAGTGGTCGGCAACTAAAGCTAAGGTTGCCGAAAGCGTTGATGATCTGGCGGAAAGATTAGTGGCTTTATATGCCTTCAGAAACGAAAGCAACGGTTTCGCTTTCAGCAAAGACAACGAGATCCAAAGAGCTTTTGAAGAAGAATTCAGTTATGATCTGACCGACGATCAACGAAAAGCGGTCAGGGAAGTAAAGCGGGATATGGAATCAAAAAAACCAATGGATCGCCTGCTTTGCGGCGATGTCGGCTTTGGCAAAACGGAAGTGGCGATCGAAGCCAGCATGAAAGCCGTACTCGATCAAAAACAGGTAGCTTATCTATGTCCGACCACCGTTTTATCTATGCAGCATTATAAGACTTTTAAACAGCGTTTTAAGAATTATCCGGTCAATATCGCTATCTTGAATCGTTATGTCGCTTTAGAAGAAGTCAAACGAGTGATCAAAGAAGTAAAAGAAGGTAAGATCGATATTCTGATCGGGACCCACCGGATCTTATCTAAAGACATTGTCTTTAAGGATCTGGGACTTTTGGTTATCGATGAGGAGCAGCGTTTTGGCGTGGAACAAAAAGAGCGGATAAAAGAATTAAAGAATACGATCGATGTCCTGTCGCTGTCAGCCACCCCGATCCCGCGTACCTTACAGATGTCGCTGGTGGGATTAAGAGGGCTCAGCACTCTTGATACCCCGCCTAAAAACCGCTATCCTGTCCAGACCTATGTTACCGAAAGAAAGATGGGGTTGATCAAAGAAGTCATTGAAAGAGAGCTTTCACGCAGTGGCCAGGTATTCTTTTTGCATAACGATGTAAGCGAGATCTATTCATTGGCGCAAAAGATCCGGCAATTAATCAGGGACGCCAGAGTTATGGTGGCTCACGGTCAGATGAACAGCGATGAATTAGAAGATGTGATGAAAGATTTCTATGAAGGCAAAGCTGACGTATTGATCTGTACGACGATCATTGAAACCGGGATCGATATCCCTAATGCCAATACCATCATCGTGGATAATGCGCAAAATTTCGGTTTGGCCCAGTTATATCAGATCAAGGGCCGGGTCGGTCGCAGCGACCGGATCGCTTACGCCTATCTTTTGATCCCGCCGAAAAAGCAGTTAAGCGAAATCGGACAGAAACGGCTGACTTCAATCAAAGAGTTTACTAATTTGGGCAGCGGTTATAAGATCGCGATGCGGGATCTGGCAATCAGAGGAGCCGGGGACATGCTGGGAGCGAAACAATCCGGTTTTATTGATAATGTCGGTTTAGATCTTTACTTAAGTATGCTGGATGAAGCGATCAAACGCAAAAAAGATCCGGATAATTATCAGGTTCCATTCAAACCGAAGATCAAGACCCCAATTCCGCTGGCTTCCTATATTCCGGATGATTTTACCGACAATGATTATGAACGGCTGGAGCTCTATCAGCAGTTAGAAAAGATCAGCGACCGCGATACCTTGCTGGCATATTATTTGCAGATTACGGATGAATTTGGCCGTTTGCCAAAACCGATCGAGGCGCTGTTTGAAAAGAAAAAGCTGGAATTGTGGCAAGAAGAAGACCGTTTGGAAAAAGTTGAGGTCAAAAACGGTATGACGACGGTATACCTGTCGGTCAAAACTTCTGATCGGATCGATGGAATGAAACTGTTTGAATACTGCAACGAGCTTTCCAAGGACATCCGGATCAGATACCGGCGGTCAATGATCGAATTATCGATGGCCAACAATGCTGACCGCAGCAAGCTTTTGCAGGTGCTTGATCATTTAGATGAGGTAATGAAAAATGAGGATTGATAAATATTTAAAAGTAGCCCGGGTCTTAAAACGCCGGGTAGTAGCTAAAGAATTGGCGGAAGAAGGACGGCTTTTGCTTAACGGCAAGCCGGCCAAAGCCGCATCCGAAGTCAAGGTTGCCGATGAGATCGACATCGTTTTCGGCCATCGTCATCTGAAGATCAGGATTACTGATATCAAAGAACATGTAAAAAAAGAGGAGTCGGTTACTCTTTATGAGGTCATCAGCGAAGATAAGACGACAGACTCTTTATGATTTGGCGCAGTTATAGTATAATACAGGCATGAGCAATAAAAAGAATAAAGTCAGGATCAAAAGCAGCGTATTTAAAGTGATCGGAATCGTATTGATTCTCGTATCAATCTATCTTTTGACCGGAGTTGTAAAAGATGTATATTCGATGATCGAACTAAAACAGCGTTCAGAAGTGGCTTCGCAGGAACTGGAAAAACTGAAAGCCGAGAACGCCGAACTGATCTCTCAGAAGAATAAACTGGAAGATGACGACTATGTTCAATCATATGCCAGAGGCAATTACATGTTTTCCAAAGACGGAGAACAGATCTTTTATCTGCCATCAGACAGCGACGAAATCATTAATGATGATATTCCGACCGGCCGCAGCAGTGAAAAGAGCGAGGAGAGTGATACGGAACCGGCGGCGCAAAGCGATGCGGCAGATTCCGAAACTACTGAAAGTGAATAGAAAGCCGTTGGCTTTCTTTTTCATAGGGAGGATCAGATGAAAAGAGTATATTGTATCGGAGAGATGCTGATCGACATGGTCGGTGTCGAAAACAAGGGTTTGATCAATGGTGAGATATTCGCCAAAAAAGAAGGAGGTGCACCGTTCAATGTTGCCTGCACGATCCAAAAACTGGGCGGAGAATCCTTTTTTCTGGGTCAGATCGGTTCCGATGATTTCGGAAAGTTTTTAGATCAGATCCTGACAAAGGAGAGGGTCGGCAAAGACTATGTCCGCTATGGCGGCCATACCACTTTGGCTTTTGTCAGTCTTGATGAAAACGGCGAGCGTTCCTTTTCGTTTGTACGGGGTTCTGACCGTGAATATGACTTAAGCGATGAAACGATTGGCCAATTGATCAAGGATGAAGCGATTTTTCACTTTGGCGCTGCTACGGCGTTTTTGGGTGGACCGTTGGAAAAAAGCTGTCAAAAACTGTTCAAAGCTGCTAAAGATGCAGGTAAGATGATCAGTTTTGATCCCAATTACCGGGATACTTTGATTAATGCCGATCTATTGCCGGATTACCGGCAGAAGTGTCTGGCTTTCATGGCAGACAGCTCATTAATCAAGATGAGCGAAGAAGAGGCTTGCTTGCTTTTTGAATGCCGTTTGCTGGACGATGCTCTTGCCAAATTGAAAAAGATAACCAAAGGAGCGATCCTGATCACGCTTGGAGCCAAAGGGTCGCGCTTGCTGATCGGTGATCATGACGAGATCATTCCGTCAATCGAAGTCAAACAAATTGATGCCACCGGTGCCGGCGATGCCTTTATCGGCGCAGTTTTAGCCCAACTGGCATCTTTTGATCAGGATAAAGAAACAGGAATTGCCAAATGGCGGGATATCGTGCGTTACGCCAACATCGTCGGTGCCATTACCTGTCAAAAACACGGTGCCAATGTTGCGCTCAATAAAGATGAAATAGAAAGATACCTTTAAAATGACCGATATCTTTATCACAGAGTATCAGCTAAGCGATGATCAGGCGATTGCAGAATTGTTCTATCAGGCGGTGATGGCCGTTGATGAAAAATACTATTCTCTGAAACAAAAAACAGTCTGGGTCAAAAATGGGCAAGAAGCTGCTTACTGGGCGCTAAAACTGCAGGGTCATTGTGCCCTTGTTGCCAAAAAGGGCGATAAAATCGTCGGTTTTGGCGATGTTTACGATGACGGATATCTCGATCATCTCTATATTGCCCCGTCTTACTGGCATAAGGGAGCCGGTTCACTGCTTTGCGATGCCTTGGAAAAACATTCATTAAGGCCGATCAGAGTTCACGCCTCCAAGATGGCCTATCCCTTCTTTTTAAAAAGAGGGTATGAACTCAAGGAAACAAGACAGGTAATAATTGATGATATTTCGTTAACTAATTATCTGATGGTAAAAGAATAAGCTGCTGAGCAGCTTAATTGATGATACGGCGAATATTGTCTTTGTTTTGGGCATAACTGCCTTTAAGATGCCGGTTGTCCTTGTTGGCAAAAAACCGCAGCAAACGCAAAACCGCAGCAGCTTTAAAGACCAGCGTCAGTTTCGTATCAAAATAATGAACGATATACTCTTTTTTCGTTTTCATTGTCTGGAGCGAAGACTGTAAATGATCGATCCTGACCGCGGTGGCTTTAGCTGTCTTGGCTGTTTTTGACAAAACGGCCAAAAACCGGATGAGAAATCCGGCGGTTATTATAACGGCTATGATCAATGCGATCTTAATCAGCTGATAATAAATATCCATAACTCTATTGTAGCAGATCCTTAAATATTTTGGTGATTTTGTATCCGCAAAAAAGCGGAGTTTTGCCCTTGCTGAAAGATAAGAGATTGGCCGTTATGTCTTTAGTTGTGGCATAAGTAAAAGTTACCTCTTCGCCATAGTCGATATCAATGATGCTTGCGTTTTGTTTAAGATAATATTCAAGCCGCTCGTTAAGACTGTAAGGAACGGTGATTTTATAGACCTGAAGTTCAGCTTCCTCATAAAGAGAAGCTTTTTTTAATCCTTCGCTCACCGCTCCGCCATAAGCTCTGATAAGGCCGCCGGCGCCCAGCTTGATCCCACCGAAGTAGCGGACAACCAGGGCGGCAGTATTCATCATCCCGTTTTTTTCCAATACGGTCAGGATCGGGATCCCAGCTGTGCCTGACGGCTCTCCGTCATCACTTGAACGCCGGATATCTTTAGCGATATAAGCGCTGGCGACATGACTGGCGTCATGGTGTTTTTTTCTGATCATCAAAAGAAAAGACCGATATTCTTCCAGATCGTCGCAGCGTTTGAGATAGCAGATAAATTCCGATTTTTGAATGATGATATGATGTTCCAAGAGCCCTTCGATGAACATAACTATATTATAAATAAAAAGCCGGCTTTTCTCTATATGCAATATTTTTTAATTGTGCTATAATCTATCGGTATGACAAGAAGCAGTGATAAGATGGCCACCTGGCCGATAGGAAAATTATTATTCTCCATGGGCATCCCGGCAGTGCTCTCGATGCTGATTCAGGCCTTGTATAACATTGTCGATACCATTTATATCTCGCAATATTCGCAAGACGCTATGTTTGCGATCGGGCTGGTATATCCGATGCAGATGGTCGGGCTCAGTTTGGCGCTGGGAACCGGGGTTGGCATTGGGACGCTGGTATCAAGAAGACTGGGAGAAAAAAGGAGAGACGAAGCCTGCCATGTAGCTACGACCGGCATTATTCTGGCTTTTTTCCATATCATTCTTATTATTTTGCTTGGGGCTTTTGCCGCCAAACCGTTCCTTCATTTATATACCGATCGTCCGGAGATTATTCAATTAGGCTATCAATATTTGTCAATCGTTATGTTTTTTAATTTTGGACAGATGCTTTCGGTTTGTTTTGAAAGGATGATGCAGGCCCAGGGAAACATGATCATCCCGATGATTTCCTTAATAATCGGAGCAGTTACTAACATTGTCCTTGATCCGATCATGATTTTTGGTCAGTTCGGATTCCCGGAGATGGGAATTGCCGGCGCAGCCATCGCAACAGTTATCGGCCAGATCGTCGGCATGTCTGTAGTCGGCGGCGCCGGTCTTTTAGGCAAGCATGAAGTAAAATTAAAATTCAAAGGCTTTGTCTGGGATAAACAGATCGTTAAGGATATATATGCTGTCGGACTGCCGACAGCAATCATGAACATGATCGGCAGCGTTACGACAACGATGATGAACGGCGTGCTGGTCAAGTATTCGGAAAATGCTGTCACCAGCCTTAGTTTATATTTCAAACTGCAGTCCTTTGTCTTTATGCCGATATTCGGCTTTAACCAGGGATCATTGCCGATTTTATCTTATAACTATGGCGCCCAGAACAAAGAGCGCTATATGAAGACATTCCGGCTATATCTTTGCTGCGCTTTGGCGTTCATGGTAGCCGGAACCCTGCTTTTCCGCTTTGTTCCGCAACTGATGCTGTCATTTTTTGCGATGGATGCCAGTTTGGCGGCAATTGCCGAAGTTACGCTTAAAACGATCTGTCTGTCATTTATTCCGGCGGCGATCTCGATCGTTTTCTCAACCGTTTTCCAGTCTTTTGGCCGCGGTACTACCTCAATGATCCAGCAAATCTTAAGGCAATTGGGGTTCTTGATCCCGCTGGCTTATCTTCTGTCATATATCAACGGACTTGATGCCGTGTGGTATGCTTATCCGATTGCCGAAATAATGACAGTCATCATTTTTATTCCGCTGGTAAACCGAGCTTTTAAAAAAGCCTTTAGAGGAGCAAGTGAATGAAAGATAAAAGTTTAGATGAAGTATTGGCTGAATTGGAAGCAGCCGAGAAGGAATATCAGAATAAATTGGAAGCTTATCTTGCCCAAAGCGAACAGGATAAAGACCAATAGTAATTTCAGTCATCATTTCTTAAAAAAGGAAGGATGACTTTTTATTTGACGTCTTGGAAACATCCGTTCAACAGCAGGCAAATAATCGCCGGATAAGCCATTAAATGGAGTAAAGCGCTTGCATAATCAGCCGATGGATAAAATCGATAAAACTTTTACCAACAATCAGCAGTTTATATGAGAAATAATTAACAATGCCCCCTAAATAATGTTATAATTGAGTAGCGAAATAGGAGGAAATTTTCAAATGGCAAAGAAAATCGTAACAGATTTAGATGTCGCTGGAAAAAAGGTCATTGTTCGTGTTGACTTTAATGTTCCGCACAAAGGTGATGTAATAACTGATGATAACCGGATTCAGGCTGCATTGCCTACGATCAATTATTTGCTCGAAAAGGGAGCTAAGGTAATCTTGTTGTCTCACTTAGGCAAGGTAAATCATAAAGATCCTGAAAAGACCGAGGCTGATAAGGCTAAAAACGATATGGCTCCGGTAGCTAAAAGACTGCAGGAACTTGTTGGCAACCACAAGGTTACTTTCGTAAATGCAACCAGAGGCAAAGAGCTGGAAGACGCTATCAACGCTATGAGCGAAGGCGAGATCGTTTTGATGCAGAATACCCGTTATGAAAAGGGCGAATCAAAGAACGATCCTGAACTTGGTGCTTATTGGGCATCTTTGGGTGATCTTTATGTATCTGACGCTTTCGGATCAGTACACAGAGCTCACGCTTCAACAGCCGGAATCCCTGCTCACTTACCAAGCGCTGTTGGTTTCTTGATCGAGAAGGAACTTAAATATTTAGGTCAGGCTTTAGACAATCCAAGCCGTCCGTTTGTCGCGGTATTAGGCGGTGCCAAAGTATCAGATAAGATCGCGGTAATCGAGAATTTGTTGAAGATTGCCGATAAGGTTATCGTCGGCGGCGGTATGGCTTATACATTCTATGCTGCTAAGGGCTGGAACGTCGGAACTTCTTTATTAGAGGCTGACAAGATCGAAATCGCCAAAGAATTCATGGAAAAGGGCGGCGATAAATTAGTATTGCCGATCGATACCGTAGTCGCTAATGATTTTGATGAACCAACTGACGTCAAGACCGTTGCTTCCAACGAAATTCCTGAAGGGTATATGGGGCTTGATATCGGTCCTAAGACGATTGAATTATTCACTAAGGAATTAGCGGGAGCTAAAACCGTTTTCTGGAATGGTCCAATGGGCGTTTTCGAAAAACCGGAATTTGCTAAAGGCACGATCGGGGTCTGCAAGGCTATTGCGGCACTTGATGGCTGCATGAGCGTTATTGGCGGCGGTGACAGTGCCAGCGCTGCTAAGAACTTGGGTTATGCTGATAAGTTCACTCATATCTCGACCGGCGGCGGTGCCAGCTTAGAATATATGGAAGGCAAGGAATTACCGGGAATTGCCGTTATTGAGGAAAAATAAATGAGAAAACCTATTATTGTTGGAAACTGGAAGATGAATAAGACCTGTAAGGAAACGGTCGAATTCATCAAGGCCATTGAAGGAGAATTGAACGATTCTTGCACTTATGGCGTAGCTGTTCCTTTTACAGCTTTAAAAGATGCCACGGCAACAGCTAAAAATTTAGTTGTGGCTGCTGAAAACTGCCACTTTGAAGAAAGCGGCGCATATACTGGCGAAGTAAGCATTCCAATGCTTAAAGAATTAAATGTTACTCACTGTATCGTCGGCCACTCAGAGAGAAGACAGATGTTTGCCGAAACCGATGAAACGGTTAATAAGAAAGTTCATAAACTGATCGAGGCTGATATTACTCCGATCATGTGCATTGGTGAAACTTTAGAACAGTTTGAGGCCAATGAGACCGAAAAGGTGATCCGCACACAGGTTGCTGCCGGACTTAAAGATCTTTGTCCTAAGTGCGTAGCTAAGATCGTTATTGCTTATGAACCGATCTGGGCTATCGGTACCGGCAAATCGGCTACTAAAGAAATCGCTGAAAATTCTTGTGCTATCGTCCGTGACGAGGTCAGAAAATTATATGGCGATGAAGCAGCCGACGCAGTCAGAGTACAATACGGCGGCAGCGTCAAACCGGAAAATATCAAAGAATACATGGCAATGGCAGACATTGACGGCTCCCTGATCGGCGGTGCATCTTTAAAAGTTGATTCTTTCAAAGCAATTATTGAAGCTACAAAATAAAGATAGGTTTAAGGAGGAAATTATAAATGCCTGGAATTATTGATGTATATGCTCGTGAAGTAATCGATTCACGCGGCAACCCTACCGTAGAAGTAGAAGTTACAACTGAATCCGGCGCTTTTGGACGCGCTATGGTACCTTCTGGTGCATCTACTGGTGAAAGAGAAGCCTTGGAATTAAGAGATGGCGACAAGAGCCGTTTCCTCGGTAAAGGCGTTTTGACTGCTGTCAACAATGTCAATACCGTTATCGCTCCGGCTGTACTTGGTATGGATGTTACTGATCAGAATGCTATTGATAAAGTAATGATCGAACTTGACGGTACTACCGGCAAGAGCAAACTTGGTGCTAATGCCATCTTAGGTGTATCAATGGCCTGCGCCAGAGCTGCCGCTGATTTCTATGGGATCCCGCTTTACAAATATTTCGGCGGATTCAACGGCAAGACCTTACCAGTTCCAATGATGAACGTATTAAACGGCGGTTCTCATGCCGATTCAACCGTTGACTTCCAGGAATACATGATCTTCCCGGTTGGAGCACATTCAATCAAGGAAGCATTAAGAATGGGTGCTGAAACTTTCCATAACTTAAGAAAAGTATTAAAGGCCAGAGGATACAATACCAATGTTGGTGATGAAGGCGGTTTCGCTCCATCTTGCCGTGAAGGTAATGAAGAACCACTTGAATTGATCGTTGAAGCCATCAAGGCTGCCGGTTATAAACCGGGCGAAGATATCTGCATCGCCATGGACGTTGCTGCCAGCGAATTCCATAATCATGAAACTGGTTTATACGAATTGACTAAATCCGGTCAGGGCAATAAGACTACCGAGGAAATGATCGATATGTATGCTGAATGGGTTGAAAAATATCCGATCATCTCGATCGAAGACGGTCTTGGTGAAAGAGACTGGGACGGCTGGAAGAAACTTACTGACCGCTTAGGCGATCACATCCAGTTAGTTGGTGATGACTTATTCGTTACTAATCCGGCAATCTTAAAAGAAGGTATCGAAAAAGGCATCGCTAACGCTATCCTGATCAAGGTCAACCAGATCGGTACATTAACCGAAACTTTCGACGCTATTGAAATGGCTAAGAGAGCCGGTTACACTTGCGTCGTATCACACAGATCAGGTGAAACCGAAGATACCACTATCGCTGATATCGCTGTTGGTTTAAATGCCGGACAGATCAAGACCGGCTCTATGTCAAGAACTGACCGTATCGCTAAGTACAACCAGTTGATTAGAATCGAAGATGAACTTGGTGATGTAGCTGAGTATCTTGGCAAAGACGCTTTCTACAACGTAAAACTTAAATAAGTTGTTCATTAACTTAAAACCACAGGATTTACCTGTGGTTTTTTATTTTGCTGGTCGGCAGATAAAACATTATTAAAATAATCCACCCTTATCTTTTGACTCTTGCATTTATCCTAAATAGGTTTACAATAGCAAAAGATAAGGAGAAAAACGATGGCATTTTTTCTTGGCTGGCTGGCCTTTATTATTACTTTGAGTACTCTTTGGGCCTTTGACTATTTTGGTCTGTCGTGTTTTGAACAGATCGTTTTTCATCTGAAAGTACCGTTAGAAGGCGCTAACCCGGCCTTTATTAAAGATTGGTTCAGGATCTGTCTTTTTAAATCGCTGATCGGATTAATGATCTATGCCCTGATCTTAGATCAGATTGACCGGTCATATCGGATGGTTATTGCCTTAAGTATTCTTACCGTTTGTTTAATTTATTGTGCGTTTAAGATCGGTCTGATCCGCTATCTTACCGATCAGTTTCGCAATAGCGATCTTTATGAACAGGAGTATAGTGATCCAAATAAAATCAAGATTGCTTTTCCGGCCAAAAAACGCAATATCATTCACATATTTGCCGAATCGATGGAAGCTACCTACTTTCTGAAAGAAGATGGCGGCAACAGCAGTGAAAATATTATCGCACCTCTGGCAAAACTAGCTAAAGAGAATATCAGTTTTTCAAACGGCGATCTTTTGGGCGGCGGCAATGTGTTAAAAGGAACCGGCTATACCACGGCCGGGATCGCTTCGCAGCACGGCGGTATCCCTTTGTTTGTGCCGTTGTTTTATCCTTCGTTTAAAAAAGGACGTTCATTTTATCATGGCGCCAAGACCCTGGAAGATATTTTAAAAGATGAAGGCTATGCCCAGGAATTCATTATCGGCTCAAAAGCCAAGTTTGGCGGCCGGGAATTTTATTTTGATGATCACGGTAATGCGAAGATCTTTGATCTTGATCAGGCGAAAAAAGAAGGATTGCTGGATAAAGATTATCATGTGTTCTGGGGCTATGAAGATGCTAAATTGTTCGCTTTTGCCCAAGAGGAGATCACGAAACTAAGTCAAGGGGATAAGCCATGGAGCGCGACGATATTGACTGTTGATACCCATCACCCATACGGCTATCTGGATAGCGATGTTCCGCATTTATATTCTGATCGCCTTTCAGACATCATAGCCATGAGTGCTGAAAGGATTGCCGGGTTTATTGAATGGGCCAAGAGCCAGTCCTGGTATGATGATACCCTGATCGTGATCAGCGGCGATCATACCAGCATGGCGGCTGAGTATATTCACAAACATTACGATCGGCAATATGAGCGGACTTTTATCAATATCTTTATCAACAGTACCGCTAAAAGCGAACATTTTAAAAACCGCCGCTTTGCATCTTTTGATATGTATCCGACGATCCTCAGCGCTTTAGGAGCGCAGATAGAGAGCGGAAGACTGGGTCTGGGCACCGATCTTTTTTCTGATAGAAAAACCCTGCTGGAGCGTCAGGGCATGGACAGACTGCAGAAGGAACTTACCAAAAGATCAAAGTACTACGAAAAAAAGATCCTGCAATAAGATGGGTGATGCCCATCTTTTTTAAATTTTAAGTTGCACCGGCATAAAAAATAATTATAATTTTAAAAGTATGAAAAAAAGCTTGTTCGCTTACATCTGGCCGATTTTTATTGAATTGCTGTTACAATTACTGGTATCAAATATCGATAAGATCATGGTCAATTCCATTTCTGATACAGCGGTCAGTTCGGTGGCAAATGCTACCACGGTTTTGGATGTTGTAGTAATTGCCTTTACTGTCATCTCGCTTTCGATCACAATCTTGGCTTCGCAGTATTTTGGCCGCAATGACCATATAAGGATCGCTCAGGTCTATTCAATGGGGATCCTGATCACCGGGGTGGTCGCTGTTTTGGTATCGTTAATCCTGCTTTTAAGTGCCGGAATGATCTTTGAAGCCATCCGGGTTCCATCTGAATGTTATGAAGGCAGTGTGATCTATCTGAATATCGTAGCCGGCGGACTGTTGTTTCAGGGAGTCTATAACGCTTATGTAGCCATCTTCCGGACACAGGGATGGATGAAACAGACAATGGCCGTCTCGGCCGGAGTTAATATCCTTAATACGGTCGGCAATTTCTTTTTGATCTATGGTTTTGCGTTTATTCCATCTTTGGGGGTGGCCGGGGCTGCAATTTCTTCGGTCTTTTCGCGTTTTATCGGTTTACTGGTGCTGATATATATCTTTAATCGCCGTTCAGCGATCAGGATCGATTTTTCCCTGCTTAGACCCTGGCCGAACCAGCTGTTTAAGACGATGCTTTATGTCGGGCTGCCAAGCGGCGGAGAAGCTCTGTCATACAGCGCTTCCCAAATGGTCATCCTTAGTTTTGTCAACCTTTTAGGCAACGCCATGATCAAGCTGCGCAGCTTTGCCAATATGTTTCAGATGTGTGCATATATGTTCGGTTCAGCAGTTTCACAGGCGTCGCAGATCATCGTCGGTTATCTGATCGGCAAGGGCGAAAAAGACCAGGCAGATAAAGAAGTCAGAAAAACCTTGATATTATCCGTTGTTATCTCGGCGGGAGCGAGCTTTCTGTTCTATCTTTTTTCCGATCAGGTATTTGGCTTCTTTATTGATGATCCATCTTTACTGGCGGTAGCGAAACAGATCATGCTGGTAGAGGTGGTACTGGAATCGTCCAGGGCAGTCAATATGACTTTGGTCAGATGTCTGCAAGCCAGCGGCGATACCCTTTATCCGACGTTCATCGGTATATTATCAATGTGGGGCGTTGCGACCCTTTTGGCGTATGTATTTGGCATCTGGTTAAAAATGGGTCTTTTGGGCGTCTGGATTGCCATGTGTCTTGATGAGACTTTACGGGCGATAATCTTCCTGATTCGCTGGTTCTCTGGCAAGTGGCGCAAGCGGCAATTATTATAGTTTTTAGGCATATACTATTCTGATTTCGGTATGGTAGAATAAGGACAGGAGGAATAGTATTAATGGATGTAAATGTACGTTATTATTTAAGCATGAATTCCGATGTGGAAAAGAGGAATGAAGATAATTATGCTTTTTTAAGACGGATCGGCGATAAAGCCGGAATTGTTTTTCATTTAGAGGATCATGTCGCTCTTGCGCCGGAAGTAGTCTTTGTCGGCGGCGGCGGCGTTGAAGGCAACTTCAAAAGGACAATGGGGGATCTTAAAGATCCGATCATAATTTTAACCAGCGGAGAAAATAACTCGCTGGCGGCTTCGATGGAAATCTTATCATATTTAGAAAACGAAGGCCGTAAAGGCGTTATCGTCCATGGCAGCGAAGATGACATGGCTGAATCTTTAAATAATATGATTGCGGCCAAGCGTGCTATCAACCGAATAGCGAACATGCGTCTGGGACAGGTAGGCAAACCGTCTGACTGGCTGATCTCTTCCGATGTTGATGCCGTCAAGCTCAAAGCGGTATCGGGTATGGAGATCGTCGATATCACGACGGAAGAATTCTTCGAAGAAGTCAAGAAGAAGACTTACGAAGATAATGAATATACTCTGGATCTTAAAAAACATGAATTTGATAAAGACGAATTGGAAAAAGCATTATGTATCTATGGCGCTTTAAAACGGCTCAAGGATAAATATCAGTTAGATGCTATGACGGTTCGCTGTTTTGATCTTTTGACCCCGTTTAAAAACACCGGCTGTCTGGGATTAGCGATTCTTAATGCCGAGGGGATTTACGGCGGTTGTGAAGGCGATATGCAGTCGCTTTTGTCGATGGTCATTATTGGCGAGATTTCGCAAAAACCGGTCTTTATGTGCAATCCAAGCCGGATCGATACGACCAATAAAAATATTATCCTGGCTCACTGTACTTTACCGGTCAATATGCCGACTGAGTATAAACTGATGACTCATTATGAATCAGGTCTTGGCGTAGCGCTAAAAGGACATATTGCCGAAGGAGAAGCAACGATTTTTAAGTGCAGCAAAGATCTGTCGCGCCATTTCGTAAAGAAAGGCGAGATCACAGCTAATCTTGATGAAGAAGCGCTATGCCGTACTCAAATCGTTCTGCATCTTGAGGATGGCCTCGACTATTTCACGACTAAACCGATCGGCAATCACCATCTGGTGGTAAACGGCGATTATGCCAAAGCAGTGGAAGAGTTCTTTAAATTACTTGATTGAATCATAACAGCGGTCAAACGGCCGCTGTTTTTATGTCTTAAGTAAATATGTTATCATAATGGTGGAGTAAAAATGAAACCGATTGAAGAATATGCCTTTATGCAAGAAGATGAGCTCTACGCTAAGCTGAAAACTTCTGCCGAAGGACTTAAAAGCAGCGATGTAGAAAAACGTGCCAGTCGTTTAGATAACGGCGGCCCGTATTTTACTTTAGGATGGTGTTTATACCGATCTTTTGTCAATCCTTTTACGATCGCGCTTTTGGTAATGGCAATTATTCTGCTGGTGAAAGATCTTCTGATACAAGCTGATTTCAGGCAAAACTACCCGGTCCTAATCATCCTCAGCATGTTTTTTGCCGGTGGCAGTCTTCGGCTCTATCAGGAATTAAAGACCAGAAAAACACTGAGGCATCTAAATGAAATTACCAAAGAAACAGCAACGGTTAAAAGAGACGGCGTTTGGCAAAAGACAGCAGCGACAGAATTATGCGCCGGCGATATCGTTAAGATCAAAAAAGGAGACCGTCTGAAAGCTGATATCAGAATCCTTGCCGCTTTTGATCTTTATATGTCGCAGTCGGCAATCACCGGTGAAAGCAAGATCATCAAGAAAACGGCGCAGCCGGAGGAACAAAGACGAGAGCGGATAAGCGATTACGAAAATATCGCCTTGAAAGAAAGCGTCGTAATCAGCGGCAGAGGGACCGGAGTGGTGCTTGATATTGCCGATCGGGATCCTTTGATTAATAATGATCGAAAAATGAAAGATAGCTTTGACAAGGAAGCACAGATGGCCATTCGCGTCTTATTGCGGTTTGCTGCTGTTTTGCTGCCGTCTGTGCTGATAATCCTTTTCATCGGCCATCAGGAATTGCTGACCTCCGGTTTGTTTGTCCTGTCAATTGGCGTAGGGCTGATACCGGAACTCTTGCCAATGGTGGTCGCTGCGTGTTTGAGCCGCGGAGCTGAAAGGTTAAGCCGGCAGGGAGTAATCGTTAAAGACCTTAACGCTATGCATGCTTTAGGCAATATTGATATCCTTTGTGTTGATAAGACCGGTACATTGACTAATGATGAGATCAGTTTAGAATATTATCTGGATATTTTAGGGCGGGATAGTGAACGGACGCTGCAGTATGCTTTGCTCAACAGTTATTTTTTAGCTGACCGCAATTATTTGGATGAAGCATTAATCAAGGTTTTAAGCATTCCGGATAAAGGCGAAAAATATCGGCGGCTGGCTGAGCGTTACCAACCGGCCGATCTGGTTCCTTACGACTCTTATCGCCGTTATGCCAGAGTCGATCTGAACGACGGATCAAATTTTTTGAGCATTATCAAAGGGCAGACGACCGCAGTCTTGAACCGTTGCCGTTATGCGGAGTACCGCGGCGAGAGGATCCCGCTTCATTTTAATGACGCTATGGCCTTGCATAACGAACTGGCAAAAGATGGGATGAAAGTAGCGGCGGTAGCTTACAAAGATCGAGCTGACGGCGCTGATGACGATTATGTTTTATTAGGCTATATCGCTTTCTTTGACACGGTAAAAAAAGAGGCGGCACAGGCGATAGCCGGTTTGCAGGAATTGAATGTCCGGGTAGTTATCATGAGCGGTGATGAAGCCGAAGTAACAAAAGCCGTAGCCCGAAAACTCGGTATTAAGGCTGAAAGAACGGTGGTCTTAAACCGTAATGATGATAAGGATCTAGCTTTGATGATGGAAGAAGTTCGGGTCATTGCGGAAATGCTGCCGGACGAAAAGGCTGATATGATCAAACTGTTGCAGGATAACGGGCATAAGGTCGCTTATCTGGGTGATGGATTAAATGATCTGGCTGGAGCAAGAAGGGCGGATGTGGCGATCGCTGTTGACAATGCTGCTCCTGTTATGTATCAAAGCGCGGATATTATTCTTTTGAACCGCGACCTCAGATTGATGGCACAGGGGATCATCGAGGGCAGACGTTCGTTTGCCAACATGACCAAGTATATCAAGATCACGGCATCCAGTAACTTCGGCAATATTCTGGCGGTAGCTGTTTCGGCTCTTTTCTTGCCGTTTTTGCCGATGACCGGCTTACAGCTGCTGCTGCTCAACCTTTTGTATGATGCACTTTGTCTGATTATGCCTTGGGATAATGTTGATAACAGCGTCTTAAAAGAACCGGTATCCTGGAGCAGACGCTCACTGTCCCGCTTTATTTGCTGGTTTGGGCCGCTCAGCACGGTTTTTGA
This sequence comes from uncultured Bacillota bacterium, assembly GCA_949298975.1. GTDB lineage: Bacteria > Bacillota_I > Bacilli_A > Erysipelotrichales > Erysipelotrichaceae > JAHHTG01. The sequence goes on from CASFYR010000062.1 coordinate 47,117, forward strand.
CCTGCTGACCTTTATTTTCCTATTTAAGACCGTATGCCCATGGGTGATCACTAAGTATCATCTCGATCCCGCCCAGTTTTTGCCGATCTTTCAGACCGGTTGGTTTTTAGAGTCGATGTGGACTCAGATCATGATACTGTATTTTTTAAGAACTGCCGCTGTACCGTTTGTTCAAAGCCGGCCATCTTTGCCTTTTTTGTTCGTAACGCTGGTAGGAATAACTCTTTATACCATCCTGACGATCACACCGCTGGGCCGACTGTTTGGGCTGGTGATCATGCCGGGCTGGTATTATATTTATCTTTTTGGCAATATGATCCTGTATGGACTTTTGGTATCCTGGGCCAAACGGGTGTATTGCCGCAAGGAAGGACGATTGTTGTGAGGAGGAGCAAATGAAAAAGAAAATAACCATGTTTACCCTTGATCAATCGTTTCGTGAATGGCTCATGCAAGCGCTAGACAGGGATTCGCGGCAATTTGCCGATCTGCGGACCGCTCTGGGGGAAGAAGAGGAAATGATGATCGTTATCAAGGAAGATTTAAAGACCAGACACCCGTCTTTTATCGCGCTGGGCGAGATAAAAATCTATCCATCGGCATATAAAGTTACCAAAAGAGGGCAAGAGATAAACCTTACCGCCAAAGAATTTGAATTATTACTGTTTTTGATCGAAAATCGGGGCGAGGTCTTTACGAAAGAAAAGATTTATGAGGCAGTCTGGGGCCAGTCGTATATTGCCGATGACAGCAATGTGATGTCCTTTATCCGAAAAATCAGAAAAAAGATTGAGGATGATCCGGACGATCCGTTATACATCTTAACGGTCTGGGGCATAGGGTATAAATTCAACGATGAACTGTAGTATCGCAAGAAAATCGCAAGAATTCATCCATTGGATGAAAACGGCGATTTTTTTATAATTACGGAGGAAAGAAAGGAGAAAGATATGGATACTGACGGCAGTAGACGAAAACGCAGCTTGATCCTGACGGAAGATCCGTATCTTTCGTCGGGATTTTGTCTGCCTTTGTAAAAGGAGGTAAACAAAATGACCAGAATTATCAAAAGGGCAAATAGCCAAGATTTTAATCATGTTTATAACGGCGATGAACAAAAGATCGCCATCATGAAGCAAGAAGTGCTGCTTGCTTATTTTAACAGTAAACTGTGCGGTTTGGACGAAGAAACGGTGGCGCAAAACCGGGCGCGGTTTGGGGCGAATATCATTGATCGCAAAAGGAGCAAAAGCGAAGGAAAGATCTTTATTGAAGCATTTCTTAATCCTTTTGTAATGATCTTATTGTTTTTAGCGGTTGTTTCGACGATCACCGATATCCTGATCCCGTTTTATGGTCTGTTTGGTAAGACGAGGGAAGATAGTGAGATCTTACAGACGCTGATTATTATCGGTATGGTTCTGATTTCTGTCGTTTTGCGTTTTATTCAGGATCTAAGAAGCCAAAAGGCCAGCGAAGCGCTGATGGCCATGATCACAACGACAGCGACGGTTAAGCGATATCCAATCGGATATGTCGGAATTCCGTTTAGTGAAGTTGTTGTTGGTGATATCGTCAAATTGTCCGCCGGAGATATGGTTCCGGCAGATATTCGTATCATTGAAGCCAAAGATCTCTTTATCAACGAAGCCAGTCTGAGCGGCGAGAGTGAACCGGTTGAAAAAAATGCTGCATCAGCCACGGTTAAAACGGATGGTTTGACTTATACCAATATGGCGTATATGGGCAGCGATGTTGTTTCCGGAGCAGCGGTTGGTATTGTTGTCAATGTAGGGCGCAACACCATGTTTGGCTTAATGGCGAAAGATCTTGCCGAGCATCGGAAAGTAACTGATTTTGAAAAAGGTATCAGTAAGGTATCGTGGCTTTTGTTGCGTTTTATGGCAGTTATGATTCCTTTGGTCTTTATTATCAACGGGATAACCAAAAACGACTGGCTTTCGGCCTTGTTGTTTGCCATTTCGATCGGCGTCGGTCTGACCCCGGAGATGCTGCCGATGATCACAACGACCTGTCTGGCTAAAGGAGCGATCGCTATGAGCAAAGAAAAAGTGATCGTTAAACGCTTAGACGCCATTCAGAATTTTGGATCGATGGATATATTATGCACCGATAAGACCGGAACGATCACACAGGATAAAGTAATGCTTGAATATCATCTGAATTTCAAAGGCCATGACGATGAAAGGGTGCTGTTTGACGCTTATTTGAACAGTCATTTTCAAACCGGATACAAGAACCTTATGGATCAGGCGATCGTTGCCAAAGCTTCCAAGTGCCGTTCTTTAAAGAAAATCGATCAATACCGAAAGATCGATGAACTACCGTTTGATTTTACCCGCCGTCGTTTGAGCGTGATTATTGCCGATGATCGGCAGAAAACGATGATGATCACTAAAGGGGCGGCCGAAGAAATGCTGATGATCTGCCGCCAGGTAGAAGACGGGGATAAAGTTCGGCTATTGACGGAAAATGACCGGCAAAAGATTCTGAGCCGAGTTGACGAATTAAACGCAAAAGGCTTTCGGGTGCTTCTGGTTGCCAAAAAATATGGTGCTTTAATTGATCTTAAGGAAGAAGATATGATTATGAGCGGATTTCTGGCTTTTTTCGATCCGCCGAAAGCGAGCAGCCAGCAGGCGATCAGCGATCTAAAGAAGCACGGTGTCAAAGTCAAGATTCTGACTGGCGATAATGAAAAGGTAACCAAAACCATCTGTCAGCTCATTGATATGGATCAGGAAGGAATGCTGCTTGGCAGCGATATCGCTGAAATGAATGACGAGCAACTGCAAGAAGCGGTGGAAAAATGCGATATATTTGCCAAAGTTACACCGCTGCAGAAAGGAAGGATCACATCTCTTTTACGGCAAAACGGTCATGTAGTCGGGTTTTTGGGCGACGGCATCAATGATGCTTCGGCAATGAAACAGGCTGATATCGGCATATCGGTCGATACGGCAGCCGATATTGCAAAAGAGTCAGCGGACATCATTATGCTGAAAAAGGATCTGACAGTATTGGAAGCCGGAATTATCGAAGGGCGGAAAACCTATATCAATATGATGAAATATATCAAGATAACTGCGGCCAGCAACTTCGGCAATATGTTTTCCGTTTTGGCAGCTTCGGTCTTTTTACCTTTCCTGCCGATGATAAGCGTTCAGATCTTATTATTAAATCTGATCTACGATATCAGCTGTACCGCTATTCCCTGGGATAATGTTGATGCGGAAGATATCATCAAACCGCAGAAGTGGTCTTCAGACAGTGTTTTCTGGTTCATGATCTGTTTTGGGCCAATCAGTTCGATATTTGATTTTCTGACCTTCCTTTTCTTTTATTTTGGCCTTTGTCCGCTGTTTGTCAGCCACGGTGTCTTATTTCATGATTTAGCCCGGGCTTATAGCGATCAGCAGTTATTTATAGTAAGCAGCGCCTATATCGCCTTATTTCAAGCCGGTTGGTTCGTTCAGTCAATGTGGAGCCAGACCCTGATCGTTCATATTATCAGGACGGCTAAAAAACCGTTTATTGAAAGCCGGCCGGGAATTTCTTTGGGTGTTTTATCACTTTTGGGTATCGCTGTTTTAACTTTGATCCCCTATACTTTCATCGGTGATGCCATCGGCCTGGCACCCTTACCGTTACTGTTCTTTATTTATCTTATTCCCTGCACCCTGGTTTATATTCTGTCGGTAAGTTTGGTCAAAGGTCGTTACAGCCGCTGCCGTAAATTGCTTTAACAATTGCCAAGCAGCGATTATTAAATTAATATATTATTATGAAAAGAAGGGCGGATCGTTATCAAAGACGAATGTATCTTTTGCTGTCGGCAATCATCGTCATACTGACCCTGTTGATATTAAGCAGGGATCTTTGGAAATACAGCTATAACAGAGAAAAGGCGCTTGATAATATTCCGCCGATCGATATGGAACCGAAAAACATAACCGGCGGACAGCTTAAAGAATATGAAGATGACAAGTATTATTCGCTAAATGGCATCGATCTTTCAGAACACCAGAGCAAAGTTGATTTTAATGTTATCAAAGAGCAAGGAATTGACTTTGTCTATCTTCGGGTCGGCTATCGCGGCTATAAGACCGGCAGTATTAATATAGACCGGAATTTTGAAAAGTTTTATGCCGAAGCTAAGGCGGCCAATCTGGCGGTCGGCGTATATTTTTTCTCTCAGGCCGTCAGCGTAGAGGAAGCAATCGATGAAGCATTGTTTGTCAAAGATCAGATAAAGGATAAGGAGATCGATCTGCCGATTGCTTATGATTTGGAAGATATTGCCGGTGATGGCAGCCGGATCGACGATCTGACCTTGGCTATGCGCACGGAAAACGCAATGGCCTTTTGCGGCAAGATCGAAAATTTGGGTTATTCCGCCATGATTTATGCCAATCAGCATTGGTGCGAAACCTATTATCAGCTGGCTGATATTCTCAATTACCCTTTATGGCTGGCTCAGTATAACGATTATCCAACGGTTGATTATCCTTTTAAGATCTGGCAATATAGTGATGAAGGGCAGCTTGCAGGAGTTGATACCCGAGTTGACCTTAATATGATGTTGGTGGAAAAATGAAATATTTAGTATTTGTGATTCTTATGTTTGCGATGATCGCTATCCTGATCATCATCAATTCCGCCAGACCGCTGGCACTTAAATACCGGCAGCTGGAGTCGGCTCATGCCGTATTATTCGGAACTTTTCGCCGCTGCCATGAATACTTGCTTAAGACCTATCCGGATCTGGACACTCGGGAATATCTGGATATTATCGAAAGTCAGGAGCTCAAAGACCGATTTGTGATGGAAATGGAAATCATCGCGTTTGACGATCAGGTCATCGCTTTTAAAAAGGAATTTCTTGCGTGTTATCAGGAATACCGGCAGATCTATGATCAATATCAAAAGATGATACAGGATCATCCATGTCTGGCCAAAATCTTGCATGGATTGGAATATGAAGATTATCGGCTTAATCAAAACAATGGCGTTTAACGCCATTGTTTTATTGCTTTTTTCGCTTCCATTTCCATGGAGCGGATCTTGCTGTCTTCTCTTTTATCGTAAAGATCTTTGCCTTTAGCTAAAGCGATCTCCAATTTTGCCCTGCCGTCTTTAAGATAGAGCCTTAAAGGTATGACGGTAAAACCCTGAAGTTTGGTCTTGTTATAGATTTTGATGATCTCGCTTTTATGCAAAAGCAGTTTTCTTTCTCTGGTTTCATCATGATTAAAGCGGTTGCCTTCTTTATAAACGGCAATATGCATTCCTTTGATATACGCTTCATTATCAATAAAAGATACATACGAATCTTTTAATTGAACCTTGCCTTTGCGGATCGATTTGATCTCAGTTCCCAAAAGGCTCAGCCCCGCCTCATATTTATCAATAATGAAATAGTCGTGATATGCTTTTTTGTTGACCGTTATTTCTTTCATATCTGCTCCTTAAATTAAGCTAAAATCAATCGTCAGCCGGTTTAGATCGACCTGTTTGACCTTGATTTTTACTTTATCTAATAATTTATATTCTCTGGTATCATTATATAATATTCCCCGTTTTTCATCATAACTAAAATATCCGTTCATACTATTGAGGTGAACGAGACCTTCGATCGTGTTATCAAGTCTGACGAAAAGACCGAAAGAAACGACAGAAGTAATAATACCGCTATACTCATGACCGATTTTGTCTTTCATAAACTCACATTCTTTCAGATCGAGAATGTCCCGTTCAACTTCAACGGCCCGGCGTTCCTTCTTTGAACAGTCTTCAGCAATATCCTGATTGAAAGCAAGGTCGGTGTCATAATCGGTATAGTCGTGATCGATAAGGTATTTTTTGACCATTCGATGAACGATAAGGTCGGGATAACGGCGGATCGGCGAGGTAAAGTGGCAATAGTAGGACAAGGAAAGACCATAATGCCCCCCGGCCATACTTTCGTAGCGAGCTTTTGCCATTGCGCGTAACAGTTTGTTGGCGACGATATATTCATAAGGAGTGTCGACAAAAGTGTTTAGGCAAGCCTTGAGCTGGGAGGGATAAATGTTTTGTTTATCACCTTTAAAGACATAATCCAATTCACTCATATAGGCGACAAATTCAGCCAGCCGTTCGCTTTTGGGTTCGGGATGATTGCGGTAGATCATTGGCAGTTCGAGATGATACATCGTTTCAGCTACGGTTTTATTGGCGGCGATCATAAAGTTTTCAATGATCTTTTCACTGGCTCCGGTTATCCGTGGATGGATATCGATGACCTTATCGTTATTAATGACAACGACCGGTTCATTGTCTTCAAAATCAAGAGCCTGGCTTCCGGCGTCCAAAAGGTCCGATAATTCTTTCATCAGTTGCAGCATTGGTGTTAGCGCCTCATCGTTTGGTTGGTGCAGCATCTGGTTGGCAAGATTATAGGTCAGACGTTTCTTTGAACAAATGACCGATCGGTAGATGTCGGAGCGGATGATCTCTCCCTGATGATCGATAAACATATCGACAGTCAGGGTCAGACGCTTTTCGCCCTCTTTCAGCGAACACAGATCGTCCGCCAGTACAAACGGCAGCATCGGCAACACTTTATTGGCATAATAAATTGAAGTTCCCCGTTTATAAGCCTCATTGTCAATAGCTGACCCGGGTTTAACATAATGAGATACATCGGCAATATGTACTTTAAGCCGATAACCGTTATCTTCTTTAGTCAGGCTTATTGCGTCGTCAAAGTCTTTGGCGTCATCCCCGTCAATGGTTATGATTAATTCATCGGTAAGATCTTTCCGTTCCCGGGGATCTTTGATGGAGATATCGCTGTTTAAAAGCTTCGCTTCATTTTGAGCCGTTGAAGAGAATTCCAAAGGAACACCGGAACTGAAAAGAATGGATAATTCGCGGGTCTGAGCCGTCTTTTCATCGCCGATGATGCTTTCAACTTTAGCCAGTTTTTGTTCATAATCAGTTATTATTGCTCGAATCTTAGTGTTGTTTTTTAGATGAAAGCGGTCAAGATCGACGATCTTAAAATCCTTGAGGCTATAATCATCACTGTAAAAACGATTATGTTTTTTTATTGTCCGCACAGTACCGACGATGTATATGATCTCATGGTGCAGAATCTTAAGAATTTCAGCTTCATGCCGTTGATTTAAACGATAGATTACCTGATCATTATTTAAAAGAAAAGGTCCGTTTTTGCCAACCGGCATCTCCTCAATAAAGGCTGAACCGTTCCTTTTGATCCGCACCTCACCGATCATATATTCTTTCTCATCGATCAGATGATAGCGATCTTTATCATCGGTAAAAATAAGACCGTCGGTCTCCATTTGATTTAATAATTTAGTCAGGGCGATAAAATCACTGCCGGAAGCAGCGTTTGTGACGGAAACCAGTTCCTGAATATCGCCATCATTTTTTTCTGTTAATGCTTTGATGATCTGATTTTTATCCATGTAAAATAAAAAGGGCTTTTATTACCCTTACTCAACAATACGAATGATGATGACCAGTACAAAGAAGACGATCCCGGTAATCATTGTCAGATTGGAAACAATCTTTTCCGGACCTCTTTCTTTGACGTTGGTAAACAAACCCAGATCGCTTGAACCGGTAAAGGCGCTCAAGCCATCGGATTTTCCGCCTTGTAATAAAGATAATACAATTAATATTCCAGCTACGATCAATAACAATATTTTCATACATGTACCTCTGATTGCTTAATAATTTTACTAGTTTTACCGCTATAAGTCAAATAAAATCAAGGTATTTATTATTTGTTATAAATATTATTGTAAAGGTGAAACTATAGATGCTTTTTATTATTATGTACTATCATTATTGATGATGGTATAATCTTCCTATAAACAGGGGGGTAAACGGGATGAAATATAAAGTGCTTATTATTAATTTTTTATCATTATTGATCGGGTTGCTTGGAGTAGAATTGATCTTTCATTTGATCGCTTTTAACAGCGGTGATCTTATGACGCTGATCCGTATCTTTGTTTACAATTGTACTCTGTCTTTGATCCTGGGCTGTTTGCTGTCTTTTATTCCCCGAAAAATAACTAAATGGGTTATCATGGCGATCGTTTTGATTTTTGGCATCTATGGTTTTGTCGAACTGGAATTTAAGAATTTTCTGGATAATTATTATTCTTTTGCCGCAGTATCGGACGGGGCCGGACGGGTTAATGAATATGTCCTTTATTTTATTCAGGACGCCAAGATCGAATATTATCTCTGTTTATTGCCGGCGGCAGGTTTGCTTGTTTTTAATCTGATATATCGCTATGACGATCGTTTGACACTACAACCTGTTCCGGCGATCATTGGTCTGGTTTTGATAGTTCTTTATGCTTTGGCTAATTATAGTTTGACTACAATCGACGAAACGATCGACAAGACCTACCGCCGTTTCAACAATACCGAATTATTGTTAAATAAGATCGGATTAAATCATTTTTTAGGCAGAGATCTTTTTGTTTTGGGCTTTGGCGCTGACAGTACGATCGAAATCAATACGATTGAAAATGAGCAGGACAAGCCAAAAGAGCCGAAAGACATTTACAGCCGTGAGATCGATGATGCCAAATGGCAGCAGGCCCGTGATGAGGAAGAAGACAAAGATATCAGAGCGATCGACAATTATCTGATGAATCGCAAGATCGATAAGAAGAACGATCATACCGGTCAGTTTGCTGATAAAAACTTTATCTATTTTTTGGTTGAATCATTAGATTATATGGCGATCGATCCCGATCTGACCCCTAATCTTTATAAGATCATGAATGAAGGATATCATTTCAATAACCATTATACGCCGCGCTACTCCTGTACGACCGGCGAATCGGAGTTTATTGCCATGACTTCACTGGTCCCATATCTTGATGTATGCACACCGAATTATGTCTATGACAATACTTATCCAGAAGCGTTATCGATGCTGTTTAAAAATGATGGTTATGATACCTATTCTTTCCATAACTGGTATGACGAATTCTACGAACGGGATGCCGAACATAAATCATGGGGCATTGATGAGTACTATGATGTTGGTGATCTTGGGATCAGATTGATCAACGGCTGGCAAAGCGATCTGACCTTGATTCAGAAAGCCTATCCGATCTTTACGCAAAGCGAGCGTTTTTTCAGTTTTGTCATCACCAGCTCCATGCACTTTCCTTACGATAAATATTCTTATTTGGGTGAAGTTTATTTTGATGAGATCAATAAGTATCATCCGGAATATCCGACTGAGATCAAACGCTACTTGTCAAAGTCGATTGAATTTGACCGGTCGATCGGCTGGCTTTTGGCTGAGCTGGAAAAAGACGGCATACTGGAAGATACGGTCATCTGTATCTTCTCGGATCATCATCCGTTCCATCTGACTTATGATGCGATCATTTCTCACTCCGACAGCAGTTATGCTGACCGCAGCGGTCTTTATGGCAATGACAAGACACCGTTTATCATTTATCATGCCAAAACTAAAGCTAAGACGATTGAAAATGTATGTTCGACCTTTGATCAGGTTCCGACGATTGCCAATTTATTCGATCTTAACTATGATCCGCGGCTATATTTTGGCAAAGATATCTTTTTGGATGAATCGTTGGTCATTTACCCAAATTCGGACTGGATCAGCAAAGAAGGAGTTTATTCCATCAGCAAGGATACCTTCTATCCGTTTGATGGTAATGAGCTAAGCGAGCGGGAAATAGCCAATAAACGGGCGGAAGTGGAAAATGCCTACAGTATTTCTTATGCGGTCATGGATCATGATTATTTTTCCTATCGGTCCTTTTTGGGCGATCCTTTATTGAAAGATAAAGAACAGTAATATTTTCTTGGTATCATTCATAATAAATGGTAGAATAAAAATGCTATTACGTTAGGAGGTTTAATATGAAAAAGAAAAGACATATTCGACCGGAACGGTTATTGGTTGTGATCTCGGCGGTGCTGTTTGTCGTATGTGTGGCTTATGGTTCTTTTTTATTTGTTGATATGAAATTGCATCAGACAAGCAACGGATACGAAACGGTTTCGGCCTCATCGTTTATGACTCTTGGCTACAATGAAGACGAGGCGAGAGCCTTGAGTGAACTGGATCCGGAACTGCAGCATACTATTACGCAATATCCGGTCAATGAAGTAAATTATGAATTGGCAGTCAGCGAGGGAATGAATAAAGATAATTTTGTCAGATGTCAGGATCTGCTGGCTAAATTCAGCAGTGCTGATGCTCATGATCTTTTGACGATGTTAGATAAAAGAGGGACGGAAGAAGCGGACAATTTTTTCCAAAGCGATATGTACTATATTGCCGCCAATAAAGACCGTTATGAGAAAGCCAGCGCTTTATTCTATGAGGAAGAATACAGCAGTCAGGCGGCATATATCCGCGATATTGTCGAATATGTCAACTGTGAAGGCGATTTACCGGATCTGGAAGATGTTAAAGATACAGATTTGAGCAAAGATCTTCTGATCTTGGTCAATAAGCATACTTCTTATGGTCAGAATCAACCGGAAGATCTGGTCGAGATCAAAAGCAGTTACGGCGGCGGTCAGATCAGGGACGATGTGATCGATGACCTCTATGCTCTGATCGATGCTATCCGCAGTGAAGACGGGCTTGATCTATATGTGACCAGTCCTTACCGTTCCTATGATACGCAATATGATCTGTATTACAGCTATCTTGCTTCTTATGGCAGCGAATGGACAACTTTGCACAGTGCTTTCCCGGGTCATTCTGAACACCAGACCGGTCTAGCTTTGGATGTCGTATCGTATCCAGGACAAGCCTTAAGCGATTTTGTCGGAACGGCAGAAGCGGAATGGCTGGCGGAGCATGCTCATGAATACGGCTTCATAATTCGCTATCCGCAAGGAGAAGAATATGATACCGGCTATACTTATGAACCTTGGCATTTGCGCTACGTCGGTAAAAATACAGCGGAAGAGATCTATCGCAAAGGACTTTTGTTTGATGAATACTACGCATTCTTTATTGATTAAAAACGGTATCTTTTGATACCGTTTGTTATATTTTAAGCAAGACCGTAAAGACCGATCCCTTTGTTAAAGTGCTTTTTACTTCGATCTTGCCGCCATGAGCTTTAACGATCTCTTTGACCATTGCCAGTCCAAGACCGTGTCCGCCTTTGTTGCGGCTGTCATCGCTTTTATAGAAACGATCGAAGATCTTGTCAAGCTGATCGCAGGCGATCCCGACCCCTTCGTCCTTAACCTTGATAATGATTTCGTTGTCGTTTCTGTTTAGATCCAGTTCAACGCTGCGGTTATCGGCAGTAAACTTTAAGGCATTGTCCATGAGGTTGATTATCATTCTTAAGATCAAAGTTTCATCGCCTTCATAGGAAATATCTGCCATGATATTGGCTTTGACGAGGATATTCCGTTTTTCGGCCTTTTCTTTGTATTCCTGGACGATGCTCAAACAAAGATCACTGAGATTGAATTCAGTCTTGTGAATGGTCATTCTTCCGTTTTCGGCCCTGGCCAGCAGCAACAATTGATTGACCATACTTATCATCTGTTCCAGTTTTTTATCAAGCAGCCGGATATCCTGTTTTTCTTCTTTGGTAAATTTTGGATCATTTATCAGTTTATCCACCGTCATCTTCATGACGCTAAGCGGCGTCCGCAGTTCGTGGGCAACATCGCTGGAGAAGCGTTTCTCCCGTTGGATGCTTTGATCCAAGTCATCTAACAGATCGTCAAAGGTGGCGGCCAGAGCATATACTTCATCTTTTCCCTGACCAAGATCGACCCTTTGGGAGAGATCCTGTTTTTCCTTGATCTTTTTTACGGTATCTGCGATCCTGGTAATCGGAGCCATTGCCCGCTTGCTGATAATGTAACCGCCGACGGCTGTCAAAACGATCAATAGCGGCAACAGGATGATCGCGGTTTGAAGCAAGGAGCGGAAATCCTTTTCCGCTTCATCGATCGAAACGATTCCCCGGATCATGATCTGCCGGCCGTCAGCAAAAGGAACCTTCGTATCATAAACGAAGTAATTGACCCTGTTATTTTGAATAGATTGGATTTCATCCTCGATAAAAGGCAGATCATAGGCAAAACCAAAAGGAATTTTGCCATAGAGGAGATCAAGATCATCTTCGCTGTAAGCGGAGAGATAGATCCCATCTTCCACCTTCAGAAAATCAGCAGTAAAGGACAGTTCGCCGTTGTCATATCTTAAATAATTGTAGCTTTCATTGACTCTTTCTTTAAGAGCGTGCTGAACATTGGCGCTGATTTCATAGGAATTGATGGAAAACAGCAAGCCTAAAACCACCATGATGATAATGGTCATGGTGGCAGTGTGCAACAGTACCAAACGGCTTTTTATCGATAGTTTGTTTATCATTCTTTTAACATGTAACCCCGCCCGCGGACAGTGTGGATCAGCGCCTGATCGAATCCCTCATCGATTTTTTTGCGCAGATATCGGATATAGACATCGATGATATTGGAAACGCCGTCATAACCGAAATCCCAGATATGATTTGTCAGTCTTTCCCGGGATAATACGATGCCTTTGTTGACCAAAAGATAGTGCAGCAGCTGAAATTCTTTGGCAGATAATACGATATTGCGGCCGCCCCTTTGCACGGTATGAGTATCGACGTCCATGATAAGATCGCCGGCGGTCAGGCGATTGGTTTTGATTCCGCTGTTTTTGCGGAGCAGAACCCTGATCCGGGCCAATAGCTCGGCAAAGGCAAACGGTTTAACCAGATAGTCGTCACCGCCGCAGTCTAAACCCTGAACCCGATCCTCGACGCTGTCTTTGGCGCTTAAGAATAATACCGGCACCGTCTTGCCTTCTTCCCTTAGTTCTTTGATTAGAGTCAGTCCGTCTTTTTGCGGCATCATGATATCGGTAATGATCAGATCATAGTCGGTCACAGAGAGATAATCCAGCGCTTCTTCCCCATTAAAACAGCTGTCGACCCCATAGCCGACGTCTTTTAGCTGCTGTTTAATCATCCGATTGAGATCTGTCTCATCTTCAACTACTAAGATCCGCATATTTATGTGTCCTTTATCTTTCCTGGCTCCATTCGATCACTTTACCGTTGGTGGCGTCGATCGTGAACTCGTATTCTATTCCATTATAATATATTTCGCCTTCATAGACCCGATAACCGTCATCATAATCAAATTCGATCGTAATATTTTGATCGGTAGCACCTTTGACCCGGTTTAAGGCAATCTGCCGGGCCTCATTAAGCGAGATAATATCGTCGCTGTTGCTTGGAGTATAACCTTCGATATCAAAATCTTTGTTTATGATCTGACCGTCGCTTTTAGCGATATCGTAATCATATTCGGTATCATTGGCATAAAATTCGACATCATACACCGCAATTCCGTCTTCATGATCGCTTTTGATGCGGATAAATACCAGTGATCCTTCATCGACCATAGCATCCTTTAAAGCGATCGCTTTTGCCTCGTCTTCGCTGATCATGGCATTACTTGAAGAGCCATTGCCGGAAGGATCGTTATTCTGACCGTTTGGATCAATGGTACTGTTGGTCGAGTTATTCTGTGGCTTAAAACCGTAGCTGATGATTGTGCCGTCTTTTTTGGCGATCTTGTAATCATAGTCCTGTGTTGCCGAGCTGAAGGTAATATGATAGACGGCCTGACCGTCTGCATGATCGTCGCTTATATTAAGGCTCAGCAGTTCTGACCGGTCAACCTTGGCATTTGATAAAGCGATCGTTTCGGCTTCGCTTTGTGAAATGGCTTGAGCAGAAGACCCGCTTATCGCCAGTACAAACAGGATGATAACGCCAAAACCGAGTACGATCCCCAATGCGATCTTGGTTACAGAAGAGTTTAAAATATTTTTCATAAGAACTTTCCTTTCTTTTTATACCTTGATTATATGACGGCAAGATTAAAATAAGATTAAAGGTCAAATAAAAGTAAAATTTTAGGCAAAATAAATCCTCATGACCTTTTAATAAAGGTTTTGTGGTATAATTTTTGAGTTGAAGGAGAGGTGTTATCATGTCTTTAGATGCTGACGGTCATGCGGGACAGCGGTTAAAAATGAATACAGCGAGGGACAAAAGACATGATAATCGTCGTTCTTTTGTCCCTTAAGAGGATAGGAGGAACGGGAAATGATCGAATATTATAAAACTGTTAATAATGTTACTAAAAAGGTCGAAGAATTAGAACCGGGATGCTGGATCAATGTCGTAGCGCCGACCGAAGAAGAAAAGCGGTTTTTGACGGAAGGTTTGGGCGTTTTGCCGGAATATGTGCAGGAATCGCTCGATGAAGAAGAAAGCTCGCATATCGATTATGATGACGACTATAATCAGACTTTGGTGATCGTTGACTATCCAAGTGCGGAGGAAGCCAAAGAAAATTATAGCTTTAACGGCAAAATGACTTTGCAGTACACAACTTTGCCGATCGGTATCGTTATGATGAAAGGCTATATCATTACGATTTCTTTATATGAAAATCTGAATATTGAAGATATGGCCAACGGTAAAGTCAAAGGCGTTCATACCGAGATGAAGACCAGATTTTTACTGTTGCTTTTGCTGCGGATATCTCAGCGCTTTTTGATCTATCTGCGGCAGATCGACCGTTTGTCTTCTTTGACGGAATACGAACTGCATAAGTCGATGCAAAACAAAGAACTGATCCAGATGTTAGGATTAGAGAAATCTTTGGTTTATTTCAGCACTTCTCTTAAGACCGATGAGATCACGCTTAATAAGATCATGCGCGGCAAACTGATTAAACTATACGAAGAAGACCAGGATCTATTGGAAGATGTTTTGATCGAGATCCATCAGGCGATCGAAATGTGTAATATTTATTCCAATATTTTATCTGGTACGATGGATGCTTTTGCTTCGGTTATTTCCAACAACCTGAACATCGTGATGAAGGTTTTAACGGTTATTACCATTGTAATGGCGATCCCAAACATTATTTTCAGTTTTTATGGGATGAATGTCGATGGATTGCCGTATCCGTCATGGTGGGTACCGACGCTGATCGCCATAGTGGCCTGTCTTATCGCCACCTTTATTTTCAAGAAAAAAGATATGTTTCACTAAAAGATGCGGCCGCATCTTTTTTAGCAGTTTATATCTTAAATAAAGCAGAGAAAATATATTATAATAAGGCTATGGAAACATTATTGCTCAGAAAATATGAAGTGGACGAAATAGCCGAGGCGTTTAAAGAAGGCAAGGTCATAGCGATCCCGACGGATACGGTGTTCGGGCTGGGTTGTGCTTACGACGAGTTGCCGGCGATGGAAAGGATCAAAGATATCAAGCACCGCGACCGCAATAAGCCGCTGCCGATGATGTGCAACGGTCTCGCCATGATCGAAGAGGTCGCTTATGTCAATGAGACGGCCAAAAGAGTGATCGAGAGATTTACTCCCGGCGCCCTGACTGTCGTATTGCAAAAGAAGGAACACATAAGCGATGCATTGACCAATGGCAAAACAACGATCGCTATCCGGGTACCGGATAATACCCTGCTTTTGGATGTGATCACCAAGCTTGCCAAACCGATCTTAATGACCAGTGCCAATATGGCAAGCGAACCCAATATGGACGCCTACCGGGATGTGTATGCCAAATTCAGCGGTCAGGTCGATGTTTTGGTCATGGAAAATGCTGCCGGGAAAACGGCCAGTACGATCGTTGATCTGAGCGACGGGATAAAGATCCTAAGAGAAGGGCCTATCAGTCTTGATGAGATCAGGGAGGTATTATAATGAAAGATGATGCTTTATTTGCTGCGATCGACCGGGAATATTTCCGTCAGCAGCACAATATTGAATTGATCGCTTCGGAGAATTATGTATCAAAGGAAGTGCTGGCGGCCACCGGCTCGATACTGACCAACAAATATGCTGAAGGATATCCTAAAGCCCGTTATTACGGCGGTTGTGAATATGTCGATGAAGTTGAAGAGATTGCCCGAGATCATCTGAAAGAATTGTTTAAGGCCGAACATGTCAATGTTCAGCCGCACAGCGGTTCGCAAGCCAATATGGCGGTGTATATGAGCGCTCTTGCACCAGGTGATAAAATTCTGGGGATGAGTCTTAAAGCCGGAGGTCATCTGACCCACGGCTACAGTTTAAATTTCAGTGGTAAACTGTATGAATCGCATACCTATGGCGTCGATGAAGAAACGGAAATGATCAATTATGACGAAGTGGCTGATCTGGCTCAAGCGATTCGGCCGAAGATGATTGTGGCCGGAGCCAGCGCTTATCCCCGGATCATTGATTTTGAAAAATTTCGGCAGATTGCCGACAGCGTCGGGGCTTATCTGATGGTTGATATGGCGCACATTGCCGGATTGGTCGCTGCCGGACTGCATCCGTCGCCGGTTCCTTATGCCGACTTTGTTACCAGTACGACGCACAAGACTTTAAGAGGGCCAAGAGGCGGAATCATATTATGCAAAGAAAAATACGCTAAAGCTTTAGATAAAACCCTGTTTCCGGGAATGCAGGGCGGACCGCTGATGCACGTTATCGCCGGCAAAGCCCAGTGCTTTTATGAAGCTCTTGATCCGTCATTTAAAGAGTATATGGCACAAGTGGTCAAAAACGCCAAGGTCATGGCCGACCGTTTTGCCGAAAATGGTCTCAGGGTCGTGACCGGCGGAACAGACAATCATTTATTGCTTCTGGATCTGACTAATTATCAGATCAGCGGCAAAGAGGCTGAAGTATTGCTTGATGAAGTAAATATTACCTGCAATAAAAACACAATTCCTAACGATCCGCTTAAAGCCAATGTCACCAGCGGGATCAGGATCGGCACTGCCGCTATGACAACCCGCGGTTTTAAAGAAAACGAATTTATCCAGACGGCAGATCTGGTCAGCGCGGTCCTTGCTCATCCGCAGGATGAAAAGATCAAGGCAAAAGTCAAAGCTGCCGTCGGGGAATTGACGGATCGATTCCCTTACCAACCGTATTAGAAAGGACTATATGAGTAAAGAACCTGTATATGTAATAGGCCATAAGAATCCCGATACCGACTCGATCGTAGCGGCGATCGCTTATGCGAAATATAAAGAAGCCCTCGGCACACCGGCCATTGCCGGACGGCTGGGCGGAGTCAATTCAGAAACCGAATACCTGCTGAAACGTTTTGGTTTTGATGAGCCGGTCAATATATTCACCGCTAAAAGGATCATCAAGGAAATCGATATTGATGATTCATATCTGGTTGATAAAGAACTGACGATCAAAGAGGCACTCGATCTGATGGTCGCCGGATCCAACCGTAGCATTTTTGTCGCCTCTAAGACAAAAGAGCTTGAAGGGGTGATCGCGACCGATGATTTTACGACGATCTGGACTTCCAGCGATGAAAAACTGAAAGAACTGGTGGCTAAAGCGAAATTCAAGGATATTGTCAAGACCTTGCAGGCCGAGATCATCTATGAAGACGCTCACTTTTTATGCGACGGAACGGTGGATTTTTATCCGACCTACGAGACCCCGATCCATAAAAAAGCGATCGTAGTTACCAATAATTCCCCGGAGATCCAGCGTCATTGTCTTAATGAGAAAATAGCGCTTTTGATCATTGTCGGAGAAAGCTGGATCGATGATGTTACATTAAAGAAAGCCAAGGAAAATCATGTATCGGTCATCGCGACACCTCTGGCACCGCTTAATGTATCGCAGCTTATCTTTCAGGTTGCTAGTATCGAAAATATCATGACCCATAAAGATAAGGTCATTTCTTTCAGTACCCGTGATACGGTCGATGAAGCCAGTTATAAGATGTCGAAGTCGCGTTTTCATGCTTATCCGGTCTTAAATCACAAAGGGCAGATCGTCGGCTCGATCGGCCGCTATCATTTGCTCAATACCAAAAAGAAAAAATTTATTTTGGTCGATCATAACGAAATGTCACAAAGCATCAACGATATTGAACACGGCGAGATCGTGGAGATCGTCGATCATCACCGTTTCGGCG